>JBBPXY010000015.1:0-82996 GCA_038200435.1 Solirubrobacterales bacterium | reverse complement strand
TCGTCGTTGATCGCCTTGAACCCGTTGAGATCAAGGATCACCAGGGAGAACGGGTCGCCGTGCCGGCGCGAGCGAGCGACCTCCGCGTCGAGGTTGCGCCAGAACATGCGGTAGTTGCCAAGGCCGGTCAGCGCATCGTTCTCGGCGAGACGCCGCGCCTCGGCCGCCTGGCCCATGAGCTGAAAGCGCTGCCCGCGATGAATCCGGGCGGCGATCGCGATGACCACCGCCGCGAGGATGACGGGCGGCATGGAGACCACCGCTACCGCGATGAACCACTGGCCCGCGTGCCCGTAGGCGACCGGAGCGAGGAAGGCCAAGCTCGCGAACACGAGTACCGCGATGAGGCGCCGCCGTGGTTGAAACGCCGCAGCGTGAATCACGGCGAAGAGATAGAGCTCCGCGTAGATGGAGTGCTCGCGGCCGGTGACTGCCACCAGGGCGGCGACGAGCCCGATCGCGACGAAGTTCGCGACAAACAGACGCCGCAGCGTCAGGTGCTCGTACCGCGTGAGCGCGGCCAGCAGTGCGCTGAAGGCAACCGTGAGCGAACCGATGATCGCCAGCGCGAGGGCCGACGGGCGGTGAGCCATCGGCAGCGCGACCGCACCGAGGAGAAGCGCGCCGGCGAGGCACAGCGCAGCGGCCGTGTAGCCGGCCATGCGCAGGTCGAGACCCCCGCCCTCCAGGGGCGAGGAGTCATATGCTCGCGCGGAAGCCGACCGGCGGACTGCGTCGCGGCCGGCCTCGGACGGCACGGCACGCTCCGTTGAGTCGGACCCGGTTCCTTCCGCGGCCTGGCGGCTTGTCTCAGTGTTCTGGGGCATTCGTTCGGTGGCTCATCCGTGCCACCTTTGGGCGAGAACGCGCGGTTCTCACATAGACGATCTTGACACCTGTAACGCACAAACCACTGCAAATCTTGCTGGGCGCCTTCGGTGACCCGGGTCATGCATTTCCGATGATCGCTTTGGGAAGAGCCCTGGTGCGGCGCGGACACGCCGTGACGCTCGAGACCTGGACGCGATGGCAGGGCGCAGTAGAGGCCGAAGGAATGGCCTTCGCACCCGCGCCCCAGTTTCCGGTCTTTCCGACCAAGTCTGAGCCTTTGAAACCGTACGAGGCCGTGGTGCGCTCCGTGGACCAGACGCGGCCGCTCGTCGCTCGGGTACGCCCGGCCGCGGTGGTGGCCGACATCCTCACGCTCACCCCGGCTGTGTGCGCCGAGCTGGAGGGGATTCGCTCGGCGACCCTCATCCCCCACGTACATCCGGCCAGTGCGCCTGGCGCGCCCCCATACTCGTTCGGAGCGCGCCTGCCCCGAACGCGCGTGGGACGCGCGCTGTGGGGGCGCCTTGAATCGACCGTCGAGATCGGCCTGCGGCAGGGCCGCGAGGAGCTGAACGAGACCCGCAGGCGGATCGGCCTCCCCCCCACCAGCCGCCTGCACGGCGGCATCAGCGAGCGGCTTGCGCTCGTCGGGACGTTCCCTCAGCTCGAGTATCCGCGCCCGTGGACGCTCGGGACCTCGGTGGTGGGACCCCTGCTGTGGGAGCCGCCGGCCGACGAGGTGGAGCTTCCACCCGGAGACGATCCCCTGGTGTTGGCGGCCCCCTCGACGGCGCAGGACCCGGAGCTCAAGCTGCTGAGTGCCGCCCTGGCCGGTCTCGCCGACGAGCCGGTACGGGTCCTGGCGACGTGGAACCGCCGCCGTCCGATCGACCCGATCCCCGTGCCGGCGAACGCCCGGCTGGTCGAATGGGTCTCCTATGCGCGGACGATGCCGCGCTGCGCCGTCGTGATCTGCCACGGCGGGCACGGGACGATGGTTCGCGCCCTCGCGAGCGGGTGTCGCGTCGTCGTTGCACCCGCAGCCGGCGACATGAACGAGAACGCCGCCCGGGCGGACTGGGCGGGCGTAGGAGTGCGGCTGCCCTGGCGCCTCGTCACCCCGGCGGGGGTGCGGCTGGCTGTGCGCCGCGCGCTGGCGGACGCGCAGATGGCGCGGCGGGCCGCCGATCTGGCGCAGTGGGCGGCGCGGAATGACGGCGCGGAGCGGGCCGCCGGTCTGGTCGAGGAGTTCGCCCGCGCTTAGGTGCTCAGGAGGCCGCGGACACCGGGTTGGCCTGCGCCCACGCGACTATCGCCTTGGAGTCCGCGACGACCTCGCCGTCGTCGGTGACCAGCACCGGCACGGTGACCTTGCCGGTGAGGCGCTTGGCCTCTTGGCGGCCCGAAGTGCGATTGAGAATGTCGGGAAGCCCCGTCAGCCCGTAGGACTTGATCAGCTCCGGCTCGTGACCGGCTTCGCGGAGGGCCCTGTCCGCGTTGGCGCAGGGATGGCCGCCCGGACGTGGTGTGGAGAAGGTTCCCCAGCAGATGTAGAGCTTCATAGCTGAAGCCTACGTGTTCCGGGCGCCGGGGTTTCCGTCCGCAATACGAACTAGTGTTCGTGTATGAACAGGGATTGGTTGCGGTCCGAATTGGCGACCGGACGCTCGCTCGCGAGCATCGCGCGCGAGCAGAGATGCGATGCGACGACTGTCGGGTACTGGGCCGAGAAGTACGGCCTGCGCTCGTCGAGGGCGCAATACACTGCCCGCGGCGCCCTTTCACGAGAGGCGCTAGCGGACCTCGTGATCCGAGATCTGACCGTACGTGAAATCGCTCTTCATGTAGACCGCAGCCCGACCACCGTCCGGCACTGGCTGAGGTTTCACGGCCTGGCAACCACAAGGGCCGCTCGCAGAAGGAAATCCGGGGCTGCGCCGGTATCCACCGAACGAGTCGTCGAGATGTGCTGCTCGAGGCACGGAACTGGAAGGCACGTGCTGTACGAGGGCGGTCGCTACCGCTGCGCACGCTGCAATTCAGAGGCCGTAAGCCGACGGCGTAGGAAGGTCAAGCGGCTCGTGATCGAGGAGGCCGGGGGCAAGTGTCGTCTCTGCGGCTACGGCCGGTGTCCCGCGGCCCTGCAATTTCACCACCTTGATCCGAGCGACAAACGCTTCGGATTGTCGCTAAAGGGAGTGGCTCGCGCGCTCGATACCGTTCGTGAAGAGGCGCAGAAGTGCGTGCTACTGTGCGCCACCTGTCATGCGGAGGTCGAGGCAGACTTCGTTTGCCTCCCGGACCAACGCACCGGTCGGGGGTAATTCAATGGCAGAATGCTCGGCTGTTAACCGAGTCGTTGTGGGTTCGAGTCCCACCCCCCGAGCTCGTCGGATTATGAAGCGCCCGGCGTGGCCGTGTCTCGCTACACGCCGGCGCGCTCCAGCCGCTCGGCCACCGCGTCGATCTGGCTCTTCACCCGGGCTCGTTCCGCGGCAAGCTGCGGCACCTCGAGCCCTCCCGCCGCGCGCGCCTTTTCGATCGCGCGGCGCAGGCGCGCGAGCTCGAGCAGCAGGCGCGCGTGTTCGAGTGAATCGGGACCCACCTCGGTTCCCGCGAAGCGCATCGACAGCTCCCGCACCACGTCGCCGAGCTCGGGATCGTCACCGGGCAGGTCGTGAAGAGGAGCTTCGAGCCTTCCCTTCAGGTGATTAGCGGCGCGCCGAAGCTCGTCGGCGGCGAAGTGGTCGTCGAGCGAGACCCCGGCCAGAGCGCTCTCCCCCGGCCCCGGCACCGCGATGCACAGGGCGAGAAAGGCACGTTCGGCACGTTCGCCGCCTCGGGCGCCTGCGCTCGGCGGGCGCGGGGCCGAAGCCTCAGGTTCAGCGGCACGCGGCTGACCGCCCGGCGCGCGGACCGGGGCGCCCTGCCCAACGAGCGTCGCCGTGAGCGCCTCGGATAGGTCGAGCTTGCCCGCCACGCGACGGAGCAGCTCCTCGCGCATCACGCTCGGCCCGAGGGGTGCGAGCACGGGCCGGAGCTCGTCGAGTGCCTGGTCGCGGCCCTCGGCGCTGCTCACGTCGGCCGCGGCCAGCACCCGGTCGACCCGGTACTCGACGAAGGGCACCGACCGCTGCACGCGCTCGCGCATGGCGTCGGGGCCTTCCGCGGCGAGCAGGTCGGCGGGGTCGGTCCCGTCGGGGAGCGGCACCACGCGCAGCGACAGCTCGCGGCGAGCGACGAGCTCCGCGGCGCGCATCATCGCGGCTTGCCCGGCCTTGTCGGCGTCGAGCGCGAGCTGGAGCGTCGGGGCAGTCCGGGCCAGCGCGGAGACCTGCTCGTCGGTGAGCGCTGTCCCCATGAGCCCGACGGAGTTGACTAGGCCCGCTTGGTGCAGGGCAAGGACGTCGGTGTAGCCCTCGGCGAGCACGACACTCCCGGCGCGCGCGGCTTCGCGCCGCGCGACGTGGAGGCCGAACAGCTGCGAGCCCTTGTGGAACACCTCGTTCTCGCTCGTGTTGAGGTACTTGGGCTGCTGGTTGTCGCGCATCGCGCGCGCCCCGAACCCGAGCACTTGCCCGCGCTGGTCGGCCAGTGGGAACATGATCCGCTCGCGAAACCGGTCGTACACAGGCCCCTTCTGTGAGCGCTGCGCGAGGCCGCTCGCCAGCAGCTCCTCCTCGCTGAACCCAGCCCGGCGAGAGGCCAACAGCATGCGGTCCCACGCACTTGGGGCGTAGCCGACCCGGAACGCACGCAGGGTGTCGTCGTCCAACCCTCGGCCCGCGAGGTACTCCCGCGCGGGGGCGGCCTCATCGCTCTCCCACAGGACGCGCGTGTAGTAGTCGGCGGCCCGCTCGAGCATGGCGACGAGGCGGTTGCGGCGCTCGCGGCGAGCTGCGGCCGCCGGATTGTCGTCGGCCACCTCGAGAGTGACGCCGTAGCGGGCAGCGAGCTGCTCGAGGGCACCGGGGAAGTCAAGGCCCTCCGTCTCCATCACGAACGTGAACGCGTCGCCCGAGGACTGGCACCCGAAGCAGTGGTAGACCTTCTCGTCGGGCCGCACGTGGAACGAGGGCGACTTCTCGTCGTGGAACGGGCAGCGCCCGAAGTAGGAGTTGTGCCCGCGGCGGCGCAGCTCGGTGCGGGAGGAAACGAGATCGACCATGTCGACTGCGTCGCGCACCCGGTCGCGAGAGTCCTCGGCGAAGCGGGTCATGGCACGAACGCCTGGGGCACGCACAGCTCCTCGAAGGCGCGTATCGCGAACCGGTCGGTCATGCCCGCGAGGTAATCGGCCACCCGGTCGCCGAGCTCCGATCCCGACGAGTCGGGCGGCAGCAGCGCAGGGTCACCGGCGTAGAGATCGAAGAGAGCTTCAAGCACCCTGGCGATCTTCGCGTGTTCGCGTTGCGCGGCCTCGGCGAGGTACACGCGCTCGAACATGAAGTCGCGCAGGCGGTCCATCGCGGCACTTGCTTCTTCCCCCTGAACGATGTCACCGGCCAGCTCGGAATGCTCGACCACGTCGTGCACGAGCATGTCGATTCGGTCGGAGCCGGTGTTCCCGAGGGCCGCGATCGCGTCCTGCGGCAGTTCTTCGGCGCGAAGCACCCCGGCGCGAAGCGCATCGTCGATGTCGTGATTGATGTAGGCCACCCTGTCGAGCAGGCGCACGATGCGCCCCTCCAGCGTGCGCGGCGGATCGGCGCGGCCCGAGTGCCCGAGGATGCCGTCGCGAACAGCCTCGGTGAGGTTGAGGCCCGCGCCGTCGCGCTCGAGCTTCTCCACAACCCGCAGCGAGTGCTCGTAGTGCCGGAAACCGCGGCCGAACCGTTCGCTCAAACGCCGGTCGAGTACCGCCTCCCCGATGTGACCGAACGGCGGGTGGCCGAGGTCGTGGCCCAATCCGATGGCCTCGGTCAGGTCTTCGTTCAGGGCCAGGGCCCGCGCGACCGTTCGCGAGACCTGGGTGACCTCGATCGTGTGTGTGAGGCGCGTGCGGTAGTGATCGCCCTCGGGAGCGACGAACACCTGTGTCTTGTGCTTGAGGCGGCGGAACGTCTTGGAATGGACGATGCGGTCGCGGTCGCGCTGAAACGGGGTACGCAGCCCGCAGTCGGGCTCATCGGCCTCCCGCTGCGCGGGGTAGGAGGGCGTGGCGAGCGGGGAGAGCTGAGCCGCCTCCCTGGTACGCACGCGCGCGGCGAACCTCTCGGCCACAGGGCCATCGGGGTGGGGCTTGGAGTCGATGGCCATAGGCGCGTTCGATTCTGGCACTCGCACGCGCAGCTTTCCCGCGCGACGCTCAGGGCGGCTCGTCGGCGGGCTGAAGGTCGACGAGCAGCGGCAGGCAGCAGGCCAGGAAAGCGGCGCAGGCCAGGGCGATGGCGGGCAGGACGGGCATCTCGCAGGTAAGCGTCGCGCGGGCGGGCGAGTCTCGGAGCGGCTTCGCGTCAGTTGGTGCTGACGGGACACAGATCTAGGAGGAAGGTTGCATTTACGAAGAGGTTCTGGCGGCCCCAGATCGGAGCTGTCCGATATCGCATCGTTTTCCGACCTCATATCGGATGACGTCGCAACGCGGTCGGTCGGCTGCCTCTTCCCCAGACCAGATCCCCCGGCGCGGCACCGACCCTCAATGCGAAGTGCGAGCGGCCCGAGCCCGCACCGCCGCCTGCGCCGCCGCAACCCGTGCCACCGGCACCCGGAACGGCGAGCACGAGACGTAGTCGATGCCGGAATCCTCGAAGAACGCGATCGACTCGGGATCACCGCCGTGCTCTCCGCACACGCCAAGCGTGAGGTCCGGCCGCACCGAGCGCCCGAGCCAGGCGCCCATGCGCAGGAGCTGACCCACCCCGGGTTCGTCGATCGTCTCGAACGGCGAGCGCGTGACGATCTTCCGCTCGAGGTAGGTGGCCAGGAACTTGCTCTCGACGTCGTCGCGCGAGAAGCCGAGCGCCGTCTGGGTGAGATCGTTCGTGCCGAACGAGAAGAAGTCCGCGTGGTGGGCGATCCGGTCAGCTAGGAAGCATGCGCGTGGCAGCTCGATCATCGTCCCGACCGTGTAGTCGCGGCCCTCGGTCAGCCCCTCGCCACTCGCTGAGGCGACCACGAGCGCCCGCATGATCTCGAGCTCCTGCTCGTAGTCGACGAGGGGGATCATGATCTCGACGGTCGGCGCCTCGCCCGCCCGCTCACGCACCGCCTTGGCCGCGCGGGCGATGGCCACGACCTGTGTCTCGTAGATCTCGGGCTGGAGGATCCCGAGGCGGCATCCCCGCGTGCCGAGCATCGGATTCACCTCTTCGAGCGCGGTGACCCGCTCGAGCACGCGCTCGAGCTCCTCAAGGTCATCGGAGGCCTCGATCCGCGCTCGTTCGACCTCGTGCTCGACCGCCGAGCGGGCGGGGAGGAACTCGTGCAGTGGCGGATCGAGCAGGCGGATCGTCACCGGCCGCCCCGTCATCTCCTCGAAGAGACCCTCGAAGTCGGCTTGCTGCAGCGGGAGCAGCTCGGCCAGCGCCGCATGCCGGGCCTCGTCGTCGTCGGCGAGGATCATCGCGCGCATCTTCGGGTGCCGGTCGGCGGCCATGAACATGTGCTCGGTGCGGCAGAGGCCGATGCCCTCGGCCCCGAAGTCGCGTGCCCGGCGCGCATCGTCCGGCGTGTCGGCGTTGGCGCGCACCCCGAGGCGGCGTAGCCCGTCGCACCACTCGAGGACCGTCTGGAAGTTCTCATCGACCCGCGCCTCCACGAGCGGGACATCCTCCGACGTGACCTCGCCGGTCGAGCCGTCGATCGCGACGAGGTCGCCCGCGCGCAGGACGACGTCGCCGGCGCTGACCGTCTGGGCGGTCACGTCGATCTCGAGCTCGGAGGCGCCGCAGACGCAGGGCCGCCCCATGCCCCGGGCCACGAGGGCCGCGTGGGAGGCCTTGCCGCCTTCGCTGGTGAGGATGCCACGGGCCGCGTCAAAGCCCGCGACGTCCTCCGCCTCGGTGAACGGGCGCACGAGGATCACCTGCCGTCCCTGTCGCGCCGCCTCGACCGCATCCGGCGCCGTGAACACGATCTGGCCTTTGGCCGCCCCGGGCGAGGCGGCCACGCCCGTGGTAAGCGTCTCGAACTCATAGGCGGGGTCGAAGGTCGGGTGCAGCAGCGAGTCGAGCCGTTCGGCGTCGATCGTGGCGACAGCGTCCTCCCGGCTGAGCATGCCCTCGCTCACCGCGTCGACCGCGAAGCGAACTCCGGCCCCAGCCGGGCGCTTGGCGCTGCGCGTCTGGAGCATGAAGAGGCGCCCCTCCTCCACCGTGAACTCCGTGTCCTGCATGTCGCCGTAGTGGCGCTCGAGGTCACGCAGAATCTCCATGAGGGTGCTGTGGGCCTCGGGCATGAGATCCGCCAGCTCGGAGATGTCGCGCGTGTTGCGTACGCCGGAGACGACATCCTCGCCCTGAGCGTCGATGAGGAAGTCGCCCGACGGCTCCGGAGCGCCGGTCAGCTCGTTGCGCGAGAAGGCGACGCCCGAGCCCGAGCTCTCCCCCTTGTTGCCGAAGACCATCTGCTGGACGTTGACCGCGGTGCCCCACTCGTCGGGGATGCGGTTGAGCCGGCGGTAGTGCACGGCGCGTTCGCCAGTCCAGGAGTCGAAGACGGCCCGCACGGCTTGCCGCAGCTGCTCGCGCGGGTCCTGCGGGAAGTCCTCTCCGGTGACCTCCTCGAAGATGTCGCGAAACGCCACGGCGAGCTTGCGCAGCGCGCTCACGTCAAGGTCGGTGTCGAGCTTCACGCCTCGCGCCGTCTTCATGTCGGCGATCGCACTCTCGAATCGCTGCCCCGGGATGCCCCGCACGACGTTGCCGAACATCTGCACGAATCGCCGATAGGAGTCCCAGGCGAAGCGCTCGTTGTGAGTTGCGGAGGCCAGTCCCTCGACCGAGCTGTCGCTCAGCCCCAGGTTGAGCACCGTGTCGAGCATGCCGGGCATCGATTCCCGCGCGCCCGAGCGGACCGAGACCAGCAGGGGATCCGCCGGATCGCCGAGCGTGCGCCCCGCTTGCGCCTCAAGCGCCTCAAGCGCCGCGTCGACCTGCGCTTCGAGGCCATCGGGCTCCTCTCCGCCCCCCGCCATGTAGGCGACGCAGGCCTCGGTGGTGATCGTGAAGCCGGCGGGCACGCGCCCGGCTCCGAGGAGGCGAGTCATCTCCGCGACGTTCGCGCCCTTCCCGCCGAGCAGGTCGCGCATCTCGCGAGAGCCCTCGGCGAAGGGGTACACCCACCTCGTGGCGCCGGGGGCGTCGGTCACGACCCGCGAGTCTAAGCCGCGGCCGCGCGCAGCCTCACGCCGGCGTGGTGCTCGACGGTGTCGGCGATGGCCCGGTCGGCCTGGCGCAGCGCGAGCTCGGTAGCCGGCGGCGTGGCGTCGAGAGGCACGCCCAGCGCCTCGACCAGGAAGGAATGCGCGTCGGGGTGCAACGGGAACGCGGAGGCCTCGCAGGCGTCGCACACCACACCGCCCGCGACACCCGAGAACCCACTCAGGTGCTCGCGCTCCCCGCACGAGGCGCACGTAGCCAGATGGGGCGCGAACCCTGCGACGAGCAGCAGCTTCAGCCGGAACGCGAGCGCGTTGGCCATCCCCGCCCGGTCGGGCTCGGCCTCGAGCAGCGCGAGCTCGTTGGCGAGCAGGTTGTACACCGCGGGGTGCGGATCGCCGTCGTCGAAGATGCGCACCACGGCATCGCACGCGCGCGCCGCGGCGTCGAGGCTCGACGCTCGCTCGCGCAGACCGCCGTAGGAGGCGATCGTCTCCGCGCTCGTCACCGTCAGCAGGTCGCTGCGGCCCTCGTGGAGGATGAGCTTGACCCGGAAGAACGGCTCGAGCCGGGCGCCGAAGCGGCTGCGGGAGCGCCGCGCGCCCTTGGCGATTGCCGACAGGCGCCCGCGATGCGGTGAGTAGAGGTGCAGGATCCGGTCGGCCTCGCCGTAGCGGATCGAGCGCAGAACAATGGCTTCGGTGCGCGTCGTTCCGGGCATCAGGAGGGCACCGCCTCAGCCGGAATCGCCGCTATACTTTGTGAAGTCATGAAGCAGATCACCGTTTACACCACCGAGCCCTGCGGGCACTGCCGCACGGCGAAGGACATCCTCGCCAAGCACAATCTCCCCTTCGAGGAGATCAATCTGTCAAAGGATCCGGACGGGCGAGCCGAGTTGGCGCGCCGCACCGGCCTCATGACCTTCCCGCAGATCCTGATCGGCGGGGAGTCGCTCGGGGGCGCCCGCGAGCTGCACACGGCCGCGAAGTCCGGCCGGCTCGACGAGCTGCTCGCGGCTTAGAGCCTGTCGCAAAACCGGTCGCGACCGTGAACGGGTTCTGAGACGGGCTCTTCAGCGCGCCAGCCGCACGCGCGGCCGGGGCTGGCAGCTCTCGCACACGTAGGTACCGCGACCCGCGGCGACGAGCTTGCGCACCGATGCCCCGCAGACGGGGCACGGCAGGCCCTCCCGGCGATGGACGAGGAACTCGTCCTGAAAGGAGCCGCTCGAGCCGTCGGAGTGGCGAAAGTCGTCGATGGTCGCTCCGCCCGCCGCAATCCCCGCTTCGAGCGCGGCCACGACCGCGCCGTGTAGTGCGTCCGTCTGAGTCCGGGTGAGCTTGTTCGACTGACGCAAGGGATGGATGCGTGCGCGGAAGAGCGCCTCGTCGGCGTAGATGTTGCCGACTCCGGCGATGCGCTTCTGGTCGAGCAGGAAGGCCTTGACGGGCGCGCGGCACGCGCGGGCGAGCCGGCGCAGGTGCTCGGGAGAGAATCCCTCGTCGAACGGCTCAAGCCCGAGCCGCGCGGCGAAGTAGGCGACACGGTCTGACCCGTCGAGCACATGACCCGTGCCGAAGCGGCGTGGATCAACGAAGGAGATGAGCGTGCCATCGTCCAGCGCGATGCGGACGCGGGTGTGTGCTGGCGCCTCTGGCGGGTCGACGAGCACAGTGCCGGTCATTCGCAGGTGCATCGTCAGCGCGCGCTCACCCTCGAGCTCCCAGACCAGGTACTTGCCTCGCCGGGACAAGCGGTCGATCCGGCGGCCGGTAAGGGCCGCTTCGGTCGCGCTCGCGGCCTCGGGCTCACACCAGCGGGGATCGAGGATCTCGACTCGTTCCAACACGCGGCCCTCGACGTGCTGAGCCAGCCCTCGGCGGATGGTCTCGACCTCGGGCAGCTCGGGCACAGCGCCGAGCAGTATGCCGGTCTCCTAGACGAACGAATGCCCAGGTAGGGCAGCTGCTTGGAGTCCCGTCAGCCACCGCAGCACGCTGGCGCCGCCTTGCGGTGGCCGAAGACCTGATCGGTCTCGATCAGGTTGGTGAAGATCAAGCCTTCTCGCTGCCCGTCGAGGAGACTCGCCGTCTCTTCGACGGCGCGCCGGTTCGTCGGTGCTGGGTAGGTGCCCGAGATTCCGGCCCCGGCGAACAGCTCGCCCACCTTTCCGACCGCGTGCACGGGGACGCCGCCGTCCTGGAGCTCATCGAGGTAGGAGCGGCCGGGCGGATCGAGCGCGAGATCGCGCCGGCCCTCGGTGCGCGCGAAGGCACCGGCTGGGCCGTCGAACGGCCGGGCGATGACCCTCCCGACTGCATGCTCGCCGCTCATCACCTCGCGGGCCAGGCTGCACAGGTCGTACAGCTCGGCTGGCTCGATCACGTCGGCGTGAGCCGCGACCTGAAGCACCGAATTCTGGGACGTGTAGACGATGGGGACACCGGTCGCGAGGTGCTCCGCGCCGAAGTCCTTCCAAAGCCCAGACGACCCCGGGCGGGAAGCCGGCCGGATAGGTGGGCAGCGGGCGAGCGGGCACGACGCCCATGAGCTCCCAGTGGCCCGTGGTGGAGTCCTTGCCCGGACCGAGCGGGTGCAGGCGGCCGTGGAGGGCGGGCGAGTGGGCCGGCGCTACGCCTTCGAGCGGGATGATCGAGCCAAGCCCAAGACGTTCGAGCGCCGGCAGCCGCAGGCCCCCGACAGCCCGGGCGAGGTGCCCGAGCGTGTCCGTTCCCGCGTCTCCGTAGTCCGCGGCGTCGGGAAACGCCCCCGCACCGCACGCGTCGAGGACGACGACGAGCGCTCGCCGTCCCGCTGGACGGTCTTCGCTCAGGCGGAGCGTTCGCCGATGACGGCTCGCGGATGGGCGCTGAAGTAGACGTCCTTGAGCCGGTCGGCCGAGAGATGGGTGTAGATCTGGGTGGTCGCGATGTCGGCGTGGCCGAGCATCTCCTGCACCGACCGCAGGTCACAACCGCCGGCCAGCAGATGCGTCGCGAACGTGTGGCGCAGGGTGTGGGGGCTCATGCGATCGGCCAGGCCGGCAGTCCGCGCGTGGCGCTGCACGATCTTGTAGAGGCCCTGCCGGGTCAGCGGACCACCGCGCATGTTGAGGAAGAGGCGGGACTGCTCCCGGCCGGCCGTCAGCGTCGGGCGCCCGCGCTTGACGTATGCCTCGACGGCTCCCGTGGCCTTCGACCCCACGGGCACGAGCCGCTCTTTGGATCCCTTGCCCCGAGTGCGCAGCACGCCCAGCTCCAGGTCGATCTCGTCGACGCCGAGACCGATCGCCTCGGAGGCGCGCAGCCCGCAGGCGTACATCAGCTCGAGAAGGGCACGATCGCGCAGAGCCGCCGGAGTGGTGCCGGCCGGCTGGGCGAGGAGGTGCTGGACCTCGTCGCGGCTCAGCACCTTGGGGAGCCGCTGGCTGCGGCGGGGGCCCTTGAGGTCGGCCGTGGGATCATGCTCGAGCATCTCCTCCCGGCGCAGGTGGCGATAGAAGGAGCGCAGGCACGCGACTTTGCGCTGCACGGTCGTCGCGGCGGCGGCGGCGCGGCCGGGACGCGGGCCGGCGAGCTCTGCGATGAAGGCGCTCAGGTCGCTGTGATCGGCCGTCAGCGCGTCGAGGTCGCGCGCCGCGAGGAAGTTCCCGTACTGAAGAAGGTCGGAGCGGTAGGCCTCGAGCGTGTTGCGCGACAGTCCGCGCTCGAACTCGAGGTAGGCGAGAAAGTCGAGCACGAGATGCTCGAAGGGACGGGTAGCGGGGGGAGCGACGGCGGTGGCCACGAGCACTCCAGTTCCGCGCGGACGCCCGATGTCCTTGCCGCTGCACGGACTTCTTCACGCCCGAACGGGCGTTTCGCCTCAGCCGCGCAGGCGGCGGCGCAGCCAGAAGAGGCCGGCCAGCGACTTGCCGTCGTGGCAATCGTCGATCGCCTCGTCGAGGCGATCCAAAGGCCACTCGACGATCTCGATGCGCTCGTTCTCCTCAGATTCGGCGGAGGCGTCGGAGAGCTCCGTGGCGAGGAAGACCTCCACTTGCTCGTCCGTGAAGCCGGGGCTCGTGTAGAGCTTGCCAAGGCTCTCCCACTGCTCGGCGGCCTTGCCGATCTCCTCCGCCAGCTCGCGCTTGGCGGTCTCGAGAGGCGGTTCGTCACGGGCACCGCCGGCGGAGCCGGTGGTCGGTTCGAGCTTCCCTGCTGGAAGCTCGAGCAGCCGCTCCTCCCCCACGACTTCACGCGGCTGGCGCACCAGCCAGACGTGCTCGCCGTCGTGGGCGACGATCGCCACCGCGCCCGGATGGGCGACGACTTCGCGCGAGACCTCCTCGCCATCGTCGGCATGGCGGAAGGAGTCGACGCGAACTGTCGCGATCTTGCCCTCCCAGGCAACCTTCTCGCCGGTCTTCTCGAACGAGCTCATCCGGCGATTATCGCGGCCGCCGCGTCGGGGAGGGCAAGCGCCACGTCGAGGGCACCCTCGAGCGCGGTGACGCTCACGCGCTCGGTGGGCTCGTGGTTGCGCTCCGTGCCGTTGGCGAGATTCACACAGGTGAGGCCGCCGGCCTCGAGCGCGTTCGCGTCGGAGCCGCCCCCGGTGACGATGTGTCGGGGCTGATAGCCGCACGCGCGCAGCGCGGCCTCCGCAGCGCGGATCGCGGGCGCGCCAGGCTCCGTCCGGTAGCCGTGGAAGAGGCACTGCGACGAGACATCAAGATCGCACTCCGCGGCGCCCGCACCATCATGCAGGGCGTCGATCATGGCCTGCACCGCGCGCTCGGCGCGGCTCGCGTCGAGCGAGCGGGCCTCGCCGAGCAGGCGACAGCGCTCGGGCACCACGTTGCCGCCGGACCCCCCCTCGATCAGGCCGACGTTGGCCGTCGTCTCGGGGTCGAGCCGGCCAAGCGGCATCTTCGCGATCGCGTGCGCCGCCGCGGAGATCGCGCTGCGGCCGTCCTCGGGGCGGATGCCAGCGTGTGCGGCGGCTCCGTGGAACTCCGCCTGCACCCGGTGGTAGGAGGGCGAGGCGACGACCACCTCGCCGATGGGCGACGCGTGATCGAACACGTAGCCGAACTGCGAGCGCAGCCGCGAAACGTCGAGCTCCTTGACCCCGGCGAGAGCATCCTCCTCCCCCACCGTGAACAGGAGCTCGAGCCCCACGGCCGGCGTCTCAGCGACGTAGCGGCGCGCGAGAACGAGCAGAGCGGCGACGGCGCTCTTGTTGTCGGCACCGAGGATGCCGTCGTGGGCGTTCTCCCAACCGCCGGCAACGACCACCGGTTCGATCGGCGCAGTCGGCGCCACCGTGTCGAGGTGGGCGCACATCAGCACCCATGGAGCGTCGGGCGCGCCGGGGACCCGGGCGAGAAGGTTGCCGGAGTCACCGCCTACGGCTTCGCCGGCCGCGTCTTCCTCAACCTCGAGCCCGAGCTCGCGCAGCTCCGCGCCGACGCGCTCGGCGCAGGCACCTTCGAGGCCGGACGGGCTCTCGATGCGGCAAAGCTCGGAGAAGAGCGCGCCCAGGCGCTCACGCTCGGCGGGGTCGGCCCGCCTCACCCGGCGGTGGCCGGGGCGCTGCTGCTGCTGTCGGCGACCGGCTCGCCCGCCCGCTCCCGCGCCGCGCCCACGAAGTCGCGGAAGAGCGGTGATGGGCGCTCGGGGCGCGACTTGAACTCGGGGTGGAACTGCGAGGCCACGTAGAACGGGTGGTCGGCGAGCTCGATGGCCTCCACGAGGCGGTCGTCGGGAGTGGTACCCGAGACGATCAGTCCGGCCGCCTCGAGGCGCCGGCGCAGGTAGAGGTTGACCTCGTAGCGGTGGCGGTGGCGCTCATAGACGACGGCTTCGCCGTAGGAGGCGCGCACGCGCGTGCCCTCGTGGAGCTTGATCGGGTCCGCACCAAGACGCATGGTGCCACCCATGTCGGAGACGTCCTTCTGCTCGGGCAGGAGGTCGATCACGGGGAACTCGGTCTCGGGATCGAACTCCGTGGAGTTGGCCCCTGGCATGCCGGCGATGTGACGGGCGAACTCGGCCACTGCGATCTGCATGCCGAGGCAGATGCCCAGGTAGGGAATCCCCTGCTCGCGCGCGACCTGGGCAGCGAGGATCTTGCCCTCCACCCCACGCCCGCCGAACCCGCCGGGAATCAGGATGCCGTCGGCCTCGGAGAGCTGGGCGCGGGCCGCGGCTGGGTCGAGCCGCTCGGAGTCGACCCAGTCGATCTCGATGCGGCACCCGTGCTCGAAGCCGGCGTGGCGCAGTGACTCGACCACGGAGAGATAGGCGTCCTCGAGCTGGACATACTTGCCCACCAGCGCGATGCGCACCGTCCGGTCGGCCTCGTCGGCCTGCCGGGTCAGCGTCTCCCACGCGGTCAGGTCGGGCTCGGCGGCGTCGAGCGAGAAGTGGTCTAGCACCAGCTTGTCGACCCCCTCCTCGCGGAAGACGAGCGGCACCTTGTAGATGTTGTCGACGTCGAAGGCCGAGACGACGTTCTCGATGGGCAGAGAAGCGAAGAGGCCGATCTTGCGGCGGATGTCGGCCGAGAGCTTGCTTTCGGAGCGGCAGACGACGACGTCGGGCTGGATGCCGATGCGCCGCAGCTCGTTGACCGAATGCTGCGTCGGCTTGGTCTTCAGCTCGCCCGCGTGGGAGATGTAGGGCACGAGCGTGAGGTGCACGTACATGCACCGCCGCCGGCCGACGTCGACGGGGAACTGCCGGATGGCTTCGAGGAAAGGCAGCGACTCGATGTCGCCGACCGTGCCGCCGATCTCGGTGATGACGAAATCGACGTCGTTGGACTCGGCGATGAGCTTGACGCGCTGCTTGATCTCGTCGGTGATGTGCGGGACCACCTGCACCGTGGCGCCGAGGTAGTTGCCGCGGCGCTCGCGGCGTATGACCGAGTCGTAGACCGCGCCGGTCGTGACGTTGGACCCGCGCGTGGAGTTGGAATCGGTGAAGCGCTCGTAGTGCCCGAGGTCGAGATCGGTCTCGGCGCCGTCTTCGGTAACGAACACCTCGCCGTGCTGGTAGGGCGACATCGTGCCCGGGTCGACGTTGATGTAGGGATCGAACTTCTGGAGGGCGACCTTCATGCCCCGGGCGACGAGAAGCCGGCCGATCGAGGCGGCGGCGATGCCTTTGCCGAGCGAGGAGACGACGCCACCGGTGACGAAGATGAACCGGGTCTCGCCGGTGGGACGCGCGTGGCTGGGGCGGGCGTCGGGGGTCATCGGATGGTCTGCGCCGTCGTCCGAGCGCGCGTGGTCGTGGAATCGATCATCCTGAACTGCTCGCGCAGTCTAGATCAAGGGTCGGCGGATGAGTCGGCCGATTTCGCATCATGCGGCCTTCAGCAGCTCCCGGGCGTGGTCGTGCGCCGCGCGGTCGCCCGAGTCGGCACCGAGCATCCGCACGAGCTCGCCGACCACCTCGTCGCCGCCCAGGTCGCCCACCGTCGTGACAGCGGGCTCGCGGCCCAGGTCCTTCGCGATGCGGAAATGGCGCACGGCTTGCGAGGCGATCTGCGGAAGGTGCGTGATGCAGAGGATCTGGCGGCCCTCGGCCAGCTCGCGCAGGTGGGTGCCCACCGCCCGGGCGGTCTGGCCACCGATGCCCGCGTCGACCTCGTCGAAGACGAGCAGGCGCGCATCGCCGGCGCCGCGACCGTGCGCGACACCGAGCAGCGCGAGCATCACCCGCGAGGTCTCGCCGCCCGAGGCGATCTCGCGCAACGGCCCAGCGGGAACGCCCGGGTTGGGCGCGATGAGGAACTCGACGTGATCTGCCCCCGCCGGGCCCGGTTCATCCCGCGGGCTGAGTGCGACCTCGAAGGAGGCGCCCTCCATCGCCAGCTCGCCGAGGCGCCCGCGCACCGCGGCCGCGAGCTCGGGACCGGCGCCCTCGCGGGCCGTGTGCAGCTCCTTGGCCGCCGCGTCAAGTTCGGCCTGGGCGACGGCGAGAGCCGATTCGGCCCCCGCGAACGCCTCCTCCGCCCCGGTCAACTCTGCGTGGCGGGCGCGGCAACGCTCCGCGTGCGCGAGCACGGCACCGATCGAACCGCCGTGCTTGCGCTCGAGCCGTGCGAAGAGAGCGAGGCGATCCTCCACTTCGTCCAGTCGCCCTTCCGGAGCATCGACCGTCTCCTCGTAGCGGCGGAGCTCACCCGCCAGGTCTTCGGCCTCGAAGCGGACCGCGCGGAAGCGCTCGGCGAGCGCGTCGAGCTCGGAGTCGACGCCGGCGACCATCTCGAGACCGTGCTCGGCCCCGGCGAGCAGCGCAGCCGCCCCGGGCTGGTCGTCCTCGCCGGCCAGGGCGGTGGCGGCGCCGAACGCTCCCGAGCGCAGCCCCTCGAGGTGGCGCAACCGCTCGCGCTCGCGCTCGAGGCCGGTCGCTTCCTCCTCGGTCGGCGAGGCCTCGTCGATCTCGCGCAGCTCGAACTCGAGCAGGTCGATCTCGCGCTCGCGCGCGCCGGCGAGCTCGCTCAGTTCAGACAGGCGCGTGCGCTGCGCGCGCACCTGCGCGTGAGCCGCCGTGCACCGCGCCCGGCGCTCGCGCTGAGCGGGCCCGCAGTATCCGTCGAGCACCTCGAGCTGCGCCGAGGCGAGCGAGAGCTTGCGGTGCTCATGCTGGCCGTAGAAGGCGAGCAGGAGCTCCCCGGCCTCGCGTAGATCGCCGACCGTGGCCGTGCGTCCTTGGAGATAGGCGCGCGTGCGCCCGTCGGCGCCCACACGGCGAGCGAGCACCACCTCGTCGGCGTCGGGCGCGAGACGGTCGCCCATGCGCTCACGCAGCTCGTTCGAGAGCTCGAAGACGCCCTCCACCCAGGCCTCGGCCGCGCCGGGCCGCACGGCGCCGGGACGCGGTCGCCCGCCCAGCAGCAGATCGAGCGCGTGAGCGAGCATCGTCTTGCCTGCGCCGGTCTCACCCGTGAGCACGTTCAGGCCCGGGCCCAGCCGTAGCTCGGCCCGCTCGATGAGCAGAAGGTTCTCGACACGGAGCTCGAGGAGCATCGAGTCTCAGTGAACCAGCCGCGGCCGACGGATCGGCTCGAACGGGGCAGCTCGTCACACCCCTGTGGCCAACCGTCCAAACTTCTCGCGCAAACGGTGGTAGAAAGACGCGCCGGGGATCTGGGCCAGGGTGGCTCGCGCCTCGGAGAAGGACACCTCGAACGAGGCGCCCGGCTCGAGCTCGCCGGCCGGGCGGCCGTCGACGGTGATGACTGCCGGCTCCTCCCGCGAGCGGTTGCTCACCGTGATCGTGTCGCCGGGCGCGATCACGAGCGCGCGCGCGGTGAGGGAGTGGGGCGCGATGAAGGAAACGACGAACCCTTCGACGCCCCACGCCATCACGGGCCCACCGTTGGCGAGGTTGTAGCCCGTCGAGCCCGCGGGCGTGGCGACGACAAGCCCGTCGCACCGCACCCGGCCCACCTCGTCCTCCCCGACGGAGTAGGCGAGATCGGCCACCCGCAGCCCGTGCTTGCGCTGGAAGGAGACGTCGTTGATCGCGGGCATGGGCGTCTCGCCGGGCCCTTTGAGCTCGATCGATGGCAGGCTCAGCACTTCGAAGTCCCCGCGCAGCGCCCGGTCGATGCCCTCCTCGGTGTTCTCCGGATCCACCGTCGCCAGGAAGCCGACCTCCCCGAAGTTCACCCCGAACACGGGGACGCCCGTGCCCACGTAGTTGCGCAGGCCGTGGAGGATCGTGCCGTCGCCCCCGAGTACAAGACACAGGTCGACCCCGTGGTCGAGCGGCGCGTCGATGAGACTGGCGCTGCTGCCCTGCAACCCGTGCTTCGCAGTCTCCTCGGGCGAGAAGCGCAGCTCGACTCCCGCCCGCTCGGCGGCCCGGCACAGCGTGGAGAGCGCCTCAGCGGTCTCCGACGGCCGGCGGTGGGTGAAGACCGTGGCGGTGCGCGCCCGCTTCACGGCTCGATCTCACGCGCCGCGGCTCCGAGGTCGGCAACTCCGCCGCGCGTCCCCTCGGCAAGCCAGACGAACGACTCCAGGTTGCCCTTGGGGCCCGGCAGGCCAGAGGAGGCGAAGCCGAGGACCGATGCGCCCTGATCGCGGGCCGCGGTCGCCGCCCCTACGAGGGCATCCCGGCGATCGCTGGCTTCCCGGACCACTCCCCCCTTGCCGACGCGCTCGCGCCCGACCTCGAACTGCGGCTTGATCAAGGCCAGGAAGTCGAACCGGGGGGCGGAGCAGGCCAGCACGGCCGGGAAGATCTTGGCGAGGGAGATGAAGGAGACGTCGGCCACGATCAGCTCGGGGGCGTACGGAAGGTCGTCCAGGCGCACTTGGCGAGCGTTCTTGCGCTCGAGCACCGTAACCCGCGGGTCGTTGCGCAGCCGCCAGTGCAACTCGCCGTAGGCCACGTCGAGCGCGGTCACGTGCGTGGCTCCCGCCTGGAGCAGGCAGTCGGTGAACCCGCCCGTCGAGGCCCCGACGTCGAGCGCCCGGCGCCCCGCGACCTCGAGACCGGGCAGGGCCGCCAGGGCGTTGGCCAACTTGCGGCCGCCGCGCGAGACGAAGGCCGGCGCCTCGTCGAGCGCCACGTCGACATCAGCGGCCACGAGCTGGCCAGGCTTGTCCGCCCGCTGCCGGCCTGCACCCAGTCGCACCTCTCCCGCCAGCACCGAGGCGGCGGCGCGGCTGCGCGAGTCGAACAGACCGCGCTCGGCGAGAAGGGAGTCGAGGCGGACCTTGACCATCGCGGCGAAAGCTAGACGATCGAATCCTTCGAGTTTGAGCCGCGCGTGACAGGACAGACTGCTTGGACATGTCCGCCTTCGCCCGCATCGCCGCCCGCCGCGTCCCCGCCCTCGCCGTTCTCGACGCCGCTCGTCGCATCTACCGCCACGGCAGCCAGGGCTGGCGCGCACTCACGCCGTCCGAGCAGCAGGAGCTCGGCCGGCTGCTGCGCATCTCACGCCGGGGGCCGAGCGCTCTCGGCCCGCACGACCGCGCCGAGCTGCGCCGGATCGTGCTGAAGGCAGGCCGCGGCGCAGCGTTCTCGCGCGGCCGCCGGTAGCAGCGCAGCTGCACACAACACGTGTGCGCAGCCTCACAGTCACTCGGTGACGCGCGCGTCAGCATCTTCGAGGCGATGACTGCCTTCCGACTCATCACCCTCCCGGCGCACGGCGCTGTCGAGTTCATGCTCGGCTTGGTCGCCATGGTGGCTCCGTTCGCCCTGCACTTCGGTCCGGCCGGCGCAGCGGTCTCGCTGCTCGTCGGAGCGCTGCTCGTCGGCCTCGCCCTCAGCACTACCGACTCGAGCGTGCGCCTCAGCACCCACTACGCCTTCGACTACGCCGTGGCCTTCGGATCTCTCGCCGGAGCCCTGCTGCTTGGCCTGAGTGGCGACCGCGTTGCGATGAGCGCCCTCGGCGGCATCGCTATCGCCCAGCTCGCGCTCAACGCGACCACCCGCTACTCGCTGCGCTCCTAGAACTTCACCCCATAGATCACATACCCCATAGCTACATCTCTCCTCCCCTGAGAACGGCCCGCCTCCCCGGCGGGCCGTTCTCTTTGGAAGAGCGCTTCTCCTTGGTCAGCCGATGACGTTGCTGTTGATGAGGCAGATGTTGCCCGCCCCGTAGAGGCCGTTGCCCGCGGCGGAACAAAGCGCCCGGGGCGGCATGTTGCGATCAGGCGGATGCGAGGGTGCCACGCGGCTCGAGCACGGCGGCCTCGATGCGCTCGGCGATGCGCTTGCCGGTGAAGCCGACCTCCTCGTGGAGGAGGTTCGGAGTGCCATGGGTGACGTAGCGATCGGGAAGGCCCACCCGCATGATCCGCGGCGCGGCGCCGGCGTCTGAGAGGGTCTCCCAGACCGCGGAGCCGAAGCCGCCGGTGAGAACGCCCTCCTCCACCGTCACGAGCAGCTCGTGCTCCGCGGCGAGCTGCGCCGCGAGCCCGGCGTCGATCGGCTTGGCAAAGCGGGCGTCGGCCACGGTGACCTCGAGGCCTCCCTCCGCCAGGATGTCGGCGGCCTCGAGCGCCTTCGCCACGCCCGTGCCGTAGGCCAGCAGCGCGACGCGACGGCCCTCCCGGAGTATCTCGCCCGTGCCAACTCCGATCGCGCGCGGGGCCTCGGGCAACGGGACGCCCATGCCCTCCCCGCGCGGGTAGCGCAGCGCCACCGGCCCGTCGTGGGTCAGCGCAGTGTGCAGCATGTGAACAAGCATCGCCTCGTCGCGTGGGGCGGCGAGGACGATGTTGGGCAGGCAGCGCAGGTAGGCGATGTCGAAGACGCCGTGATGGGTCGGGCCGTCGTCGCCCACCAGCCCCGCGCGGTCCATCGCGAAGACCACGGGCAGGTTCTGCAGGCAGACGTCGTGCACGATCTGGTCGTAGGCGCGCTGCAGGAACGTCGAGTAGATCGCCGCCACCGGCCGCGCTCCCTGAAGTGCGAGTCCGGATGCGAAGAGGATCGCCTGCTGCTCGGCGATGCCCACATCGAAGTAGCGCTCGGGCATCGCCTTCTGGAGGATGTTCAACCCGGTGCCGGAGTTCATGGCCGCGGTGATGCCGACGACGCGCTCGTCGCGCCGGCACTCCTCGACGAGGGCGTTGCCGAATACGGTCGTGTACTGGGGCACGGGAGGAGGCGCGTTGCCGTCGCGCGCGGGCTTCTTCGGTGCCGAGGCCGGCACGCCCCCGACGATCGAGCCCGGCTTGGCGGCGTGCCACTTCTCCATGCCCTCGAGGCCGCCTCCCTCGGCGGCGGCGAAGCCCTTGCCCTTGATGGTCGCCACGTGCACGACCACCGGCCGCTCCGCCGCGAGTGCCTCGCGCATGGCCTCGCGCACGGCGCGCACGTCGTGCCCGTCGATCACGCCCATGTAGGCCCAGTCGAGCTCTTCCCACCACAGGCCGGGCGCCCAAAAGGCCTTGATCGACTCCTTGAGCTGCGGGCCGAGACGCTCGAACGCGGCGCCGAACGGGGCGGGGAGCTTGGTCAGGCCGCCCTCCACGCCTTCGCGCGCCTTCCACCAGCGCGGGTTGAGCCGCATGCGCGTGAAGTAGCGCGACATCGCGCCGACGTTGGGCGAGATCGACATGCCGTTGTCGTTCAGGACGACGACGAGCGGGGTCTGGAGCCCTCCGGCCTGGTGCACCGCCTCGAAGGCGACTCCGCCGGTCATCGCGCCGTCGCCGATGACCGCGACGACCTTGCCGTTGTCGCCGACCCCCTGGCGCATGCCCTCCTTGAGGCCGACGCCGTAGCCGATCGACGTCGACGCGTGTCCCGCGCCCATGATGTCGTGCTCGGATTCAGCGATTGCGCAGAACGGGGCCAGGCCCTGGTACTTGCGGATCGTGGGCAGCGCGTCGCGCCGGCCCGTGATCACCTTGTGCGGGTAGGCCTGATGGCCGACGTCCCAGAGGACCTTGTCGCGCGGCGAATCGAGCAGGGAGTGCAGCGCCACCGCGAGCTCGCACGTCCCCAGGTTCGCTCCGAAGTGGCCGCCGATCTCACCGACGGTGTCGATGATGTGCTCACGCACCTCCTGAGCCACCGTCTGGAGCTCCTCGTCGGTGAGGCCGTGCAGGTCCTGCGGGCGGTCGATGCGGTCGAGGATCCGGGTCATGAGGTGCGGGTGAAGATGAAGTCGGTCACGTTCTCGAGGTCTTTAGCCTGCTGTTCGGGGCCGATCGCGGCCGCCAGATCCGACCTGGCACGCCGATGCGAGTCGGCGGCCAACTCGCGTGCCCGCTGCAGTCCGAACTCACTCACGTAGGTGCGCTTGCCGTGACGCTCGTCGCTGCCCTGGGGCTTGCCGAGAGCAGCGTCCGTGCCGGTGACGTCGAGGATGTCGTCAACGATCTGGAAGAGCACGCCCAACTCGCTTGCGAAGGATCGGAAGGAGTCCATTGTCGCAGATTGGCGCAGCTCACCCAGTAGGAGTACGCACTCGATCGAGGCTCCGATCAGCCGGCCGGTCTTGAGGGCGTGCAGACGGCGCAGGCCCTCGGGCCCGGCAGGCGCCCCTTCCACGACGTCGAGGAACTGGCCTCCCACCATGCCCTCCACCCCAGTGGCCGCGGCGAGCTCGCAAACCGCCGCGATGACTCGCGACGGATCGTCCTTCTGCTCGGAGAGAACGAGGCGGAACGCCTCCGCGTAGAGCCCGTCGCCCGCGAGGATCGCCACGTTCTCCCCGAAGGCGCGGTGGCACGTCGGGCGGCCGCGGCGCAGGTCGTCGTCGTCCATGGCCGGCAGGTCGTCGTGGATGAGCGAGTAGGTGTGGATGAGCTCGAGCGCCCCCGCGAGCGGGAGCACCTCGTCGGGATCGCGCCCGGTGGCGCGCGCCGTGGCCAGCGCGAGCACCGGGCGGATGCGCTTGCCGCCGGCCAGCAGCGAGTACCGCATGGCGTGCTGAAGTGGCGCGAGTGGCTCCTCGTCCGCGAAGGTGAGGCTCTCGAGGTAGCGCTCGACGCGGCTTTGCAGCTCGTCGGGATACTCGCCGTGAGTCACTCGAGCAGCGAGGCCTGGCCGGGGCCGGGCGCCTCGCCGGCGGTCCGCACCTGGCGCTCGAACTCAGCCGCCGCCTCGCTGGCCGCCCGGGCGCAGTCGTCGACCACCGACGCGGCCTCCTCGCCCTCCAGGCTGCCATCACGCATCCGCGCGGCCGTCTGCTCGAGACGCATCGTCAGCTCGTCGAGCGCCTCGCTCACGCCGCCGCTCCGATCTCGCGCAGGGCGGCGCCGAGGATGCCGTTGACGAACCCGGGCGCGTCGGCGCCGCAGTAGGCCTTGGCGGTCTCGACAGCTTCTTCGATCGCGCCCTCCGGTGGGATCGGCGAGTCGGAGGGCACGAGGCCGGGATGGACCATCTCGAGCAGCGCGACGCGCAGGATGCTTCGCTCGAGCGGAGCGATGCGCTCGAGCGTCCAGCCCTTGGCGTGACGGGAGATGAGCTCGTCGAGCTCTTCCTGGTTGTCGCTCACGGCATGGGCGATGGCGCCCGCGAAGACCGGCGAGTCGCGACCGAGCACCTCGGTGAGCGAGCGGCCCGTGAGGTCGTGCTGGTAGAGGGCGAAGACGGCCCGCCGGCGCTGCTCGTCCCTACGCACGCGACACGTAGGCGCCCGAGCGGGTGTCGACGCGCACCCGGTCGCCGATGTTGACGAAGAGCGGTACCTGCACCTTGGCCCCGGTCTCGAGCGTGGCCGGCTTGTTGCCGCCGCCGGAGACCGTGTCGCCCTTCACGCCAGGCTCGGTCTCGGTGACGGCGAGATCCACAGCACTCGGGAGCTGCACGTCGGCGGCCTTCTCGTCGATGTAGAGCAGCTCGACCTCGTCGGAGTCGCGCATCCACTGGAGCGGCTCCGCGAGAGCGGTCTCGGGCACCTGGACCTGCTCGTAGGTCTCCGTGTCCATGAAGTGAGCGTCGGCCCCGTCCTTGTACAGGTACTGCATCTTGCGCACCTCGGTGTGCACGGAGCGGAACTTCTCACCGGCGCGGAACGTCCGGTCGATCGAGGCGCCGTCGGAGGAGCGCCGGAGCTTTGTGCGGACGAAGGCCCCGCCCTTGCCGGGCTTGACGTGCTGGAACTCCACGATCTTGAAGATCGTGCCTTCCACCTCGATGTGGTTGCCGTTCTTGAACTGGTTGGTCGAGATCATCTCATCACCGGCTGGACAGGCTAGCCGCGTCAGGCGGACGCACCCACCACCCACGGGTGCCATCGCCGGCATGAGGACCCTTCCGTCGCGCGGTCTCCTCGGCGGCCTCCGCATGGCGGTCGGGGTTCAGGCGCTACTGGCGCCGAGGCTCTCGGCGCGCACGTTCGGCATCGACCCCGCCAGCTCGAACGACTGGACCACACGGCTGTTCGGCTCGCGCGAGCTTCTGCTGGCGGCATCTCTCCTCGGCGCCCGGAACGAGGACGAGCTCCGGAGGTGGACTTTCCGGTTACACGACCATCAGCGGTGGCGGAGGCGCGGCGCTGTTCGTAGCTCTGGGACTGGACGCCGCCCGCCGGGCGTAAGCAGGAGGGTGGCCAGGTCTGTGGCCAGCGTGCCCGGATCCTGGGTGAGTTGACGCCAGGTGATGCGCACGACGCGCCAGCCGGCCAGGACCAGCACGCGATCGCGGGCGCGGTCTTCCTCGAACGAGCGGCGCGTGGCGTGGGTGGCGTAGCCGTCGAGCTCGAGGATGAGCTTCTCGGCGGTGTAGGCGCAGTCTGCCTCGTAGCGCCGCGTGCCCGCATCAACGCCGACGTTGACGCGCGGGCGCGGAAGGTCAAAGCGGTCCAGGAAGGAGAGGAATTCTGTCTCGAGCTCGCTCCGGGTGATTCGTTCGCTTAGATGCCCGTCAGCCACTATCGCTCGCAGCTTCGCAGTGCCGGGTGCGCCCGGGTGGCGATCGACCAGGTCATCGAGCGAAAGCGCGCCGTCGAGGCGCCTGACCTCGGCTTCGTTGATCGCCCGTTCGAGCTGGGACCGGTTCAGGGCTCCGGCCAGGTCGAGCAGAGTCCGGGAGGGCGTCGTGACGGGGATGCCGTCCTTGCGGGTGAGCTCGTCCGGCGGGAGCGCGCAGCAACGAAACGAGATGCCCGGGCGATCGTGGCGCTGCGAGCTGGCCACCAATTCGACGCGCGTGGAGTCCCAGTACCGGATGCCCCAGAGACTGGCGGCCGATCTGCGCCTGAGCGCCGATCCCGGTCCCCCGGCGAGGGTGGCGGCCATCCAGCGACCATCTCGGGTGAGTATCCGCTGGCCCACCGCGTAAACGCCGCGGTGGAGGGGTGCAGCCGGCCCTGCTGGATCCGGTGGCCGACAGCGCGACGACCGGCACCCGCCCGAAGGAGCTGGGCCCGGGTCACGACGCCGTGCTGGCGCTCGGCGATGCAGCAGATCAGGCGGTCGAGGTCACGAGAATGCAGTTGAGCCCCACAGTCGGGCTCAACGTGAAGTTCGTTCGCCATCGGCCCAGGCTGGCAGCCATCTTCGCGCGGCGGGCCACGCGAGCGTCACGAATCAGCTACGAAAACGCGTACTAGTGACGCTTGCGGGGGATCTCGGTGCGGCGCGGGCGGTCGTGGGCCGAGAGCGGTGCCGAATCCCTCGACGAACCGCCGGCGGCGCTCGCGCTGCGCGCGCCGGAGGGAGCGTGGCTCCAGCGCACCGCGGCGGCCCGGAAGCGCAAGAGGCTCTGCCACGTCGGCGTGTCGATCGTCGAACCGGCGCGCAGTCCGTGCGCGGCGCGGAAAGCTCGAACCGCGGCAGCCGTCCGCGAACCGTAAACGCCGTCGACGGGAAGGGCCTGGCCGGCCGTGCGCAGGTGCTGCTGGGCCCAGACGACGAGGTCACCCCGCGCGCCACGGGCGAGCGTGGCGTAGGTGTTGTCGGGCCGGAAGCCTTTGAGGCTACGAAGCCCGCGGGCGATCTCGTGGAAATCCGACAGCCGGGCCTCCTGCCAATCCCACCAGGAGACGTTCTTGGCCCTGTAGCTCCGGGCCAGCAGACGGAAGCGGTCGATATCACGCCCGGGCACCCGGTCGTAGCTCTGGCCGAGCGGCGCGATAGCCCGCCCATAGGGTCTGTTGTTGCGGTACGTGTGGCTGTAGACGCGGTCGACCGAGGTACCGATCGCCTTCCAGTACATCTGCGGCACGTTGTACTGCGCTGCGCCCGGGCCAAGGAAGACCGACAAGGGATAAGCCGGGTGGTAGTCGTTGTAGGGGAAGCCGGCGAGCGCGACCGGATAGGCCGCCCCCGTCTTGCTGCGCAGCACATGGATGTAGCGCTGGGCGGCGGCGTACTTGCCCTCGTACTCGCCCTC
Organism: Solirubrobacterales bacterium; assembly: GCA_038200435.1. Classification (GTDB taxonomy): domain Bacteria; phylum Actinomycetota; class Thermoleophilia; order Solirubrobacterales; family Solirubrobacteraceae; genus JBBPXY01. Next base: position 56,022 of record JBBPXY010000015.1, on the reverse strand, counting down.
GGCGTCGATCACGAGGCACTGGGCTCCGAGCGCCTTGGCCTTCGCCCCCAGGGCGGCCTCCGTGTCGGGATAGGTGCCGTAGACGTACTGCCAGGCGCAGACCTTCAGGCCGGCGCGGCGGAGCGCAGCCACGCGCCGAGAGGTGAACTGGCTCCACAGGTTGCGCCCGTCGGAGCTCTTGATGAAAAGAGTGCCCACGCCGTAGTGACGGGCCTTCGAGATGATCGCCGAGATGCTGCCCCCGCTCGAGCGGGGAAGCTCCCAGATCCACATGCCACGCGAGTCGAAGGGCGAGCCTGCCGCGGGGGCCGGCGGTGGCGAAGGCGGATCCGCGGGCGAGGTGGACGGGTCCGTCGTGGGCCCTGCTCCCCCGGAGCTCGCGCCGTTGGCGGGAACGGTGCCGGCGAAGACCGCCACGGCGAGCAGCAGGAGGAGCGCGAGGGCACGGGTCGCGGAAGCGCGGTGAACCTTGGGGGCGTTCATCTCGTTTGAAAGTCCTCGCTCTGGTGCGCCTACGAGGTGAGCTGACGGGCTGGCGCGATCGAAGTTCGATCTCGCTCCGGCCCGGTGCTGCGGCCGATTCGCCCCCGCCGGCCCGTGATGGAGCCGGCAATGGTTCCCCCGTTCCGCGTCGGTCAGGCCGGCGCGGATTCGGCAACTGTTGGTTCCAACTCTTGCATGAACTCGCCCGAAATCAAGAAGTTTCGGTGCCAACTCACCTCGTCAGTCGACGAAAGTGAGTTCCTTGGGGAAAGCTGAGAAGACCTCATGACCTTCGCCCGTGACCACCGCGAGATCTTCGATACGCACTCCGAACCGTCCCGGCACGTACACGCCGGGTTCGATGGTCACGACGTTGCCCGGCACGAGGGCCTCCTCGCCGAGTCGCGACAGCCGGGGGCCCTCGTGCACCTCGAGGCCCACTCCGTGCCCCAGGCCGTGGCCGAAGCGCTCGCCGTGGCCGGCTTCCTCGATGATCTCGCGGGCCACGGCGTCGATCTCACGACCGAGAGGGCCGGGCGCCACTGCCTCGAGCGCCGCCTGCTGGGCCCGGAGCACGAGCTCGTAGGTCTCCCGCGCCTCGCCTCCGAGCTCGCCCGTGGCGAGCGTGCGCGTGCAGTCCGAGCAGTAGCCGTCGAGAAGCGCGCCCCAGTCGATGACCACGAGCGTCCCGGTCGCCACGGGCACGTTTCGCGGCTGGGCGTGCGGCAGGGCACCGTGGGCGCCCGCGGCGACGATCGAAGGGAAGCTCGGGGCGCTCGCTCCCCGCCGCCGCATAGCGTCCTCGAGCGCCAGGGCAAGCGCGCGCTCGGTGCGGCCAGCGAGCCCTTCCTCCAGTAGCTCGCGGAGCGCATCGTCGGCCAGCGCGGCGGCGGCGCGGATGCGCTCGAGCTCGCCGGGCTCCTTGATGGCGCGCTCCCGCTCGAGCAGGCCGCCCGAGGCCACGAGCTCGACGTCGTCCGGCACGAGCGCGCGGAGGCAAGCGTGCTGCTTGACGGTCAGGTGCGCGTCGTCGAAGCCGAGGCGGTTGACGTCGTCGGGTAGGGAGTCGCGCACTGCCTCGAGGAGCTCCTGGGGTGCCCGCGTGCGCTCGAAGCCGCTCACCTCCTCGGCGGCCTGCTCGACGTAGCGGAAGTCCGTCGCGAACCGGCGCAGCCCGTCCGGATCGGCTCCGACGAGGGCCAACCCGTTCGTGCCGGTGAAGCCGGTGAGCCAGCGCAGGTTGTAGAGCTCGGTGACGAGCAGCGCGTCGAGCTCGCGCTCGGCCACGCGCTCGGCGAGGCGGTCGGCCCGGCTCACGCGTCGGCGAGCTCTTGATGGAGCCGTTCGAGAGCGGCCCGGTAGCCCTGGGCGCCCTGGCCGCTCACCGTCTCCAGGCAGAGGGACTCGATCACCGAGTGCCGCCTCCATGCCTCCCGGTTGGCGACGTCGGAGATGTGGACCTCGACCGCGGGGAGGCCGGCCATCTCGAGCGCGTCGTGGATCGACCACGCGTAGTGCGTCCAGGAGCCCGGGTTGAGGATCAGCGCGTCGGTCATCCCCTCGACTCCGTGCAGGTGCTCGACGAACTCGCCCTCGTGGTTGGTCTGGAAGAACCGGGTGACCAGTCCGAGCTCCCTCCCCCACTCCTCCACGTGGCGCTCGAGATCGGGCAGGCTGAACATGCCGTAATGCTCCGGATCGCGCCTGGCGAGCTGATCGAGATTGACGCCGTGCATGACCTCGATGCGGTTTCTCATCGGGTCAACTCTTCCACGGCCGCGCGCAGGGCGGGTTCCGGCACGGGCCGGCCGTAGCGCACATCGCCCGCGGCGGCCACGAGCACGAAGGGGACGGGAGCGGCTCCCCGCCGCTTCTTGTCGCGCTCGGTCGCGGAGATCACGGCGTCGACCGGGGCATCTTCGAGGCGCGTGGGCAGCCCGTTCGCGGCGAGCAGCTCCGCCACCTCGGCGCGCAGCTCGGGCTGCTCGGAGAGCCGCAGAGCAGCGAGCAGCCCCAGCGCGACCGCCTCGCCGTGGCGGTAGCGGGCATAGCCCGTCACCGACTCGATCGCGTGGGCCACCGTGTGGCCGAGGTTCAGGATCTGCCGCCGGCCGCCGTCGCGCTCGTCCTCGGCCACCACGCGCAGCTTCGTGCGCGCGCACGCGAGGACGGTCAGCTCGTCGTCGACCGCGCCGCCCCGCACACGCTCCCAGAGGCGGCCGCCGGCGATCAGCGCTGTCTTCAACACTTCGGCGTAGCCCGCCGAGCGCTCGGCTGGGGGGAGCGTCTCGAGCGTCGCCGGATCGACCAGCACCGCCTCCGGCTGGTGGTAGGCCCCGACGTAGTTCTTGGCCTCGGGCAGGTCGACTCCGGTCTTGCCGCCGTAGGCCGAGTCGACCTGAGCGACCAGTGTCGTCGGCACCTGCACCACTCCCACGCCGCGCTGGTAGGTCGCCGCGCAGAACCCGGCGAGGTCGCCGACGACTCCTCCCCCGAGGGCAACGACGTGATCGTCGCGCGTCGCGCCCTGGCGGGCGAGCTCGGTCCAGACGATCTCCGCGTGGGCGATCGTCTTGGACTGCTCTCCGGGCATGATCGCCACGCGGCCCGCCAGCGGCTCGAGGTGGTCTGCGTACAGGCGGGCCACGATGCCGTCGCTGACGAGGAAGCGGCGCGCGTCGAAGGGGTAGAACCCGGCCGCGACGAGGCCGTTGCCCACGTAGACCGGGTAGGAGCCCGACCGGCTCGAGGCCAGCAGAAGCCGCGTGCGTGGGGGCGCGTAGTCGAGGGAGCGCGCGGCGCTCAGCCATTCCTCGGCGCTCAGCAGCCGCTCGGCGTGCACGATCACATCGGCGCTGGCCTCGTAGACCGGCTCGCGTTCGGCGTGCAGCTGCGCGAACCTGGCACGGTCCCGCGCGAGAGGCCGGTCGCCCCGCCTGATGCGTTGCCAGGCGTGCTCGGGATCGACGTCGAGGTACACCACGCGGTGATCGGCGAGCGCGGCGCGGACGCGCTCGGAGCCGAGCGCGCCGCCCCCGAGGGCGACGATCGCCGGGCCACTCGCCTCGAGCGCCTCGACGACGACTGCCTCCTCCTCCTCCCGGAACGCAGCCTCGCCGCGCTCGGCGAAGAAGGAGTCGATCGACGTGCCAAAGCGGCGGCGCAGGATCTCGTCGGTGTCAGCCGACTGCTCGCCGAGGTACTCCGCGGCGCGCGAGGCCGCCGTGCTCTTGCCGGCGCCCATGAAGCCGACGAGCACGAGCTTGGGGCTCACCGCTCGGGCCAGCCGATGCGCTCGCGGTAGGCGGCCACCGAGGTCTTGACGTCGTCGATGTGGTCGCCGCCGAACTTGCGCCGGTAGGCGTCGGCGAGAACGAGCGCGACCATCGCCTCTCCCACGACCCCGGCGGCGGGGATCGTCGCCGAGTCGGTGCGCTCGCGAAGCGCCTGAGCGGGCTCCTTGGTGGCGATGTCGACCGAGCGCAGCGGCTTGGTCAGCGTGGGCAGCGGCTTCATGGCCGCCCTGACGATCAGCGGCTCGCCGGTGGTCATGCCTCCCTCTACCCCTCCCGAGCGGTTGGTCTCACGGAAGTAGCCGCGCTCGTCGGTCCAGAAGATCTCGTCGTGGGCCTCCGAGCCCGGGACGCCGGCGAGGTCGAACCCGTCGCCGATGCCCACCGCCTTCATGGCCTGAATCGAGAGGATCGCCTGCCCGAGCAGGCCGTCGAGCCGCTCCTCCCAGGACACGTGGGAGCCGAGGCCGGGCACCAATCCGAAGGCGCGCACCTCGAAGACGCCACCGAGGGACTCGTTGCGCTTGCGCAGGACGTTGATCTCCTGAACCATCGCCGCACTCGCCTCGGGGTCGAGGCAGCGCACCGGCGAAGCGTCGACCTCGGCGAAGTCCGCCGGAGACAAGGGCTCGCGCACCGGCGCCCGCACCGACGTGATCTGGATGACGTGGGAGAAGACCTGGACCCCGAGCGCGCGCAGGAAGGCACGCGCCAGCGCGCCCCCGGCTACCCGCGCGGCCGTCTCGCGCGCGCTCGCGCGCTCGAGCACGTTGCGCACGTCGCTGAAGCCGTACTTCTGGGTGCCGACGAGGTCAGCGTGACCGGGGCGCGGCAGGTGCACCTCGGGCACGTCGGCCTCGACCGGCCAGGGGTTCATCCGCTCTTCCCAGTTGGCGTAGTCGCGATTGATCACCCGCAGGGCGACCGGCGAACCGAGGGTCAAGCCGTGCCGGACGCCAGAAGTCACCTCGGCGGCGTCGGTCTCGATCTTCATGCGCCCGCCGCGACCGTGGCCGAGCTGCCGGCGGCCGAGGTCACGGTCGATCAGCGCGCGGTCGAGCTCGAGGCCGGCCGGCAGGCCCTCCACGAGGCAGGTAAGGCCGGGACCGTGCGATTCACCGGCCGTGATGAGACGAAGCGCCATGCGGCGCCACAGGTTAGGCGGACGCCGGCCCTCTAGCGGGGAGCGGGCGCGCGGAAGGCGGCGGAGTGACGCTCGAGCCGCTGGCCGCGCCGCGAGACGCGGGCGCTCATCCGGCGGGCAGTCCGCGCCGAGGCCACGGCCCGCTTCGCCACGCCGATGACATCGAGCTGATACTGAGTGACCCCACCGTGCGAGTTCGTCTGATCGAAGAACTCGGTCTGACCGGCGCGCAGGTAGACCTTCTGGCAGTTGCTGGGACTGGGCAGGCAGCGCCCGTCACCTTCAGCGTGCGCATCGGAGGAAACGAGGAAGGAAGCGGTCTTGTGATCGCGCAGCATCCCCAGGTAGATGATGGCCGCGCTTTCGCTGTCGGGAAGCGGCGCGAGGCGATCGATCCCATGGCGGCCTCCCGTATGCCCGAGCGGACCGAAGCGCACCTGCAGCGAGCTGACCGTATGACGGGCAGGCGGGCGCGAGCTGTGCGGGGACGGGCCGGCGCTGGGCGACGGCGAGGAGACGGGACCGGACGACGAGGGAGAGGACGCCGAGGGAGATGACGCCGCCGCTCCGATCGAGGCACCCGAGGACGACGCCGCGGGTGAGCTCGGCTGGGCGGGCTGGGCGGCGGCGGTCGTGGTCGGCGCGCTCGCTGGCTTGAGCGGCTGCACGCGCTGCTTGTGGCGCTGCTCGAACGGGTTCAGGGCGCCCAGGTGGTCGAGGCGGCTCGAGCTGTCGGGCGAGGAGAGGCTCACGGCCGGGACAGCCGACGGGACATCAAGCGCCGGCGCCGCGCTCGACGCCGCGACGGCCGGCGGAATCGGCATCGACTTCGAGAGCGTCAGCGGAACCGCCACCAGGGCGAGGATGAGCAGTACGGCGAGCGGAAGCAGCTTGCGCTCGACCAGATCCTCATAGACGTTGCGGAAGAACTTCATCGTGTGGGCGGGGTCGCGGTGGCCGGAGCGGGAGTGGTCCCCGTCGAAGAAGAAGTCGTGGGCTTGGACCCGGCCGCGCTCGGCGCGGTCGGCGTCGCGCCGCCCGTGCTGCCCTGATCGGCCGGCACGAGGTAGGCGTTGGCCGCCACCGTCGCCTTCACGGCCGGGAAGCCATGACGGCTCGCGGTCAGCGACAGCCCGTTGATCGTGAGCAGGCGGCCGCTCACGGACACGCGCCTGGAGTTGGCGTCGACGAAGGCGTCGAGCCGGCGGAAGAAGTCGGACATGTGGAAGAAGGAGCCGTCGAAACCGAGCTGGAAGGGCATCGTCGGGAAGCCCGCCGGCCCGACCGACGCCCCCGGGGGCAAAGTCGCGGAGGCAGCCTGGGTCGGCGCGGCTGCCGCGCCCGGCTTGCTCCCGGCCGCGGCGGCAGCCGTGGGCGATCCCGCCCCGGCGCTCAGCTTGAGCGAGCGGAAGTCGACGCCCGAGCGTTTGGCCGCTGAGTCGAGCTGGAAGACGAGCGACGGCCCGTTGTCGTCGGCGGGCACGGCCTCGCCGAGACGCGCGATGACGGCGTAGTTGTGACCGTAGGCGCGGCGGGCCGCGAGTCCGGTGGCGATGTCCTGCTGCGCGGTGGCCTCCTTCTGGCGCACGGCGCTCAGCTCGGTGCTGAGCTTGCTCGCCTCGGCGCGCTTGGGCTCGAACACGAGGAACCAGAACCCGGCCACGGCGGCCGCAGCGACCAAGACGAGAATGACGATGCGATCACGCGTGGTCACTTGGAGCCTCCGACTGAAGCGGGGGAAGAGGTACCGGCGGGCCCCGGCGTGGTGCTCGTCGCCGATGAGCCGGGCTTGGCCGACGTGGCCGGGGCGGGGGTGGTCGCCGGAGCGGCTCCGGCCGCGGCGGGCACGGCCGCGCCACCGGGGAGCGGCTTGAAGAAGATCACGAGGCCGAAGACGGGGTAGCGGTCGCTCCCCTCGGTGCAGTCACCACCGGAACTGCTGGAACCGCCGCCGGCCGCGGGCGAGCCACCCGGCGCCGGGGCGCTCTGCGGAGTCGCCGTGTCGCTCTTCGTCGCGCCGACGATGGTCACCCGCGTGACGCTGTTCATGGCGCGCAGGCGCGAGACGAACCGGGCGACCTCGCCGTTGGAGGTCGCGCAGCCGCTGAGCTCGACCGCGGGGTCGGATAGAGACGAGCGCACGGCGGCCGTGTCGCCGCCGCTGCCGGCGCTTCCGATATCGACGCCGGGAGCGACAGTGCCCGTGAAGTTGGTGATCCAGACGTTGCCGCCGACGACACGGGCGAGATCGTGCATCGTGCCCTCCCAGTCGAAGCGGGTCTGGGCGAGCTGGGTGACGGTCTGGACGCGCTTCTGCGAAAGCTCGGAGAAAGCGACGTAGGGCTTCAGGCTCTCGACGCGCGTCTGGGCTGCTGCCGCCCTGCCCTGCTCGCGGGCGAGGTCGGCCTTGCGCTCGCCGATCTGGTTGGAGAGGACGACCGACGCCGTGACCGCGACGAGGAGCAGACCGAGCACGCCGAGGACGCCGTACGTGGGCGTGCGCGCGGCGCTGGCTCCGCCGCGGCGTTCCTCGACCGGGATGAGGTTTACGGCCTTCACGCCAGTCGCTCCTCGACGGCGAGTCCCGCGGCCACCGCCAGGCGACTCGGATCCAGGCCCACGAGCGCGCCGGCACGGCCTTCGACGGGCATGCCCGTCTCGACCGGGATGCCGAGCTCGGAAGAGAGCTGCTCCGTGAATCCGTCGATCGCGCAGGCCGGCCCGATGAGCACGGCGGCTTCGACCGACATCGCGCCCTCCTGAGAGCGGTAGAAGTCGAGCGAATTGCGCAGATCGTCAGCGATGCGCCGCACGCCGTCGCTGAGCACGGCGCGCGCCTCGGAGACGATCCCGGGCTCGCCGTCGATGGCCTCGACGGGCTCGACGAGACCGACATGTCCCAGCCACTGCTGTGAGTGCTGGAACGTGAGGCCGCGGCGCTCGGCGAGCTCGGTGACGAGAGTTTCGAAGCCGCCGGTCACGACGCGGGTGAACAGGCAGCGCGAGCCCTCTGCGACCGCCATGTTGGTGACGCCGCCGACGCTCGCGTACAGCGTGGCGGAGCCGTCGGCGTTGCCCCGCCCGAGGGCGCGGATCATGGCGAAGGCGGAGAGGTCGATGCCCTCGGGGCGCAGTCCGGCCTGACGGGCGGCGCCGAGGAAACGCTCGAGCATGTCGCGGCGGGCCGCGACGATCACGACGCGGGCGCGCGGGCCGTCGGGGGTCTCCACGACGCCGAGTGAGTGGTACTCGAGCACCGCTTGGTCGAGCGGCATCGGAATGTGATCCTGAGCCTGGAACTTGATCGCGGCGGCGAGCTCCTTTTCGTCGCCGAGCGGGGGAAGATCGATCGTGCGCACGACGATGCGCTGGTTGGCGACACCGAGGCGGACACGCTTGGGAAGCTTGTGCTCGGCGAACAGGTCGCGCAGCGCGTCGGCCAGGCCCTCGACGTCAGCGACCTCGCCGTCACGCACCACGCCCGGCGCCAGCGCAGCGGCCGCCGCGTGGTCGACTGCGACATCGCCGCCGACGCGCGCCTCGACGGCGGCGATGTAGCCGGGTTCGATGTCGAGTCCGACAAGGGCTCGGGACTTTTTGCTGGAGAGTTTCATCACGGTGGCAAGTGGGGGTCGTCGATCGACCCTGCCCCCGCTCTATCGGCGCGGTGCGCCTGAAGGTTGAGCCCTTTTCGGGCGTGGCTTGCTCCAAGGGGGTGTCTTGAAACCGGTCGTGAGGCGCGGGACGACCGGGCGGTGGATGCCGGGCGTCACGGCTGACCGCAGACGATGCAGCGCATCGGCGAGGATCAGACGTGGTGATCCGGCGCCGCGGAACGGTTACCCGCGGCCGCGAACGGGTTCTGAGACAGCCTCTTAAACGAACGTGTCCAGGTACCAGGTGACGATCGGCGCGCCTGCGAGCAGGCCCACCAAGCCGCCGAGAGCCAGGAACGGGCCGAACGGAACCGCGGTCTTCCGGCCCTCCTTGGTGCCTTTGCGGGCGATGATCACCGCGCCGACGATCGTGCCCGACAACAGCGCGACGAGCATTGCGGGCGCCACGTCACGCCCCAGGAACAGCCCCATCACGCCCGCGAGCTTAACGTCGCCCATCCCCATCCCCCGCGGGTAGGCGAGCGCCGCGAGCAGCAGGAACCCGCCGGCCGCCGCACCGGCGATGAGCTGCTCGATCAGGTGCTCCGGCCGCGTGAGCGCGCCAATCGCGATCGCCGCGATCGCCGCGGGCAGCGTGATCTTGTTGGGGATGATGCGGTGGTCGAGATCGATGAGCGCCACGGGCACGAGCACGAGCACCAACGCAAGGCCGAGCCACGCGTCGCGATCGGCGCCCCTGAGGAGCACCACCGCGACCGCGAGGACCGCCGTGCCGGCCTCGACAAGCGGGTAGCGCGCGGAGATCGGCGTGCGGCACGTGCGGCAGCGGCCGCGCAGCACGAGCCACGAGATCACCGGTACGTTGTCGAAGGGCTTGACCGGCGTGCCGCACCCAGGGCAGCGCGACGCGGGGTGCGAGAGCGACTCACCGCGCGGCAGCCGGTAGACCACCACGTTGAGAAAGGAGCCGATGATCAGCCCGAGCAGGGCGGTGAGCGCGACAAACATGCCTTGAAAGGAACCTACGGCGCGCGCAGGACGCTACGGGGTGTTCGCCGGCAGCTGGCGCCACGTGCCCTTGGCGGGCGTAGCACCGGCGCTGCCCTTGAGCAGGTGTCCGGCCTTGGAGTCGTAGACGATCCCGGTGGCGCTGCCGCCCACGGTCACTCCGCCCGCTCCGTCGACCGACACGAGGCCCTGGATGCTGCCGTTGCCGGTCACGTTGACCACGCTCGACGTCGAGCCCTGGGCGTTCACCGCGTACAACAAGCCGTAGAAGTACGCGCTTCCACTGATGCTGAACGTTCCGTTGACGATGATCAGCGCCCCGGGGGCGGGCGCGCTGTTGATGACGGTGTTGCTGTTGACCGAGATGTTGCACGGGCCCTCGACGTAGACCGGCGCGCCGTTCGCGCTGCTCAGTCCAGCGGCCGTGATCGCCGGACAGCTGCCCGTGGCGTAGTAGGTGCCGGCGGCCACGGCCTGGGCCTTGAGCTGGAGGAGCTGGCTGGGCGACAGCGAGCTGGTGCTGGTCTGGCTGCCGGTGATTACCTTCGGCGGCTGCACCTGGCCCTTGGAGGCGTTGTAGTCCGCGCACTTGGTGACGCCGGTGCAGCGCAGGGTGATCGCCGCGGGCTGCCCGGACGGGCCCGGCCGGCTCGAGGGAGGCTGCGCGTAGGAGCCGAGCGTGTCGACGAGCACCTTGCGACCCTGGTTGGTGGTCTGGAAGAAGTTCGCGGTGATGACGTTCTGCGGGAAGTCGATGCCGGGCAGCGGGTCGTTGCGCACGAGCGTCACGATCGACTGAACCCGGCACTGGACCGTGGCGGTGGCACGGACCCAGACCGCCCCGTCGCCCGTGGGCGTTCCGTCGTTGGCGCCGTCGTAGCTGCCGCGGGAGTTGACCGCCGTGGACCAGTACTTCTCGCCGTTCACGTTGTCGCGGACCTGCGTCTTCCAGATCGGGGTGCTCGGCGCGCGCGGGCAGCTCGAGTTGTAGTCGTTCGCGGTGTAGCCGTTCGTGATCGCGGTGCTGAGCGGACACGCCGCGTTGTTCACGCTTGGGTCGCACGAGCTCGGAGCCGGCGTCGCCCGCGTCGGCCACTGGCGGCCGAGCTGCAGGGCCTGGGCGTTCAGGGACGCCTCGGTGAGGGTGAAGCTCGACTCGCGGTTGCGCTCGTACTTGGCGGCGTGGACCTGGGTGTTGACCGTTGCGGCGAGCGCCACGCCGAGGCCGAGCGTGATCATCAAGACGAGCACCGCGGCGACAAGGACCGATCCCGAGTCCTCGTGGGCGAGCCGCGACCTCATGGGAGCGTCACCGCCGGGCTCGTCGCGCTGGAGCTCGCTCCGCCGGGGTCGGTCACCGTGACCGTGAACGTATGGGTACCGCCTGAGACGAGGCCCGGCTTGTCCAGGCTGTAGCCGGTCTGGCCGGCCAATGTGGCGCCGTCCATCTGCCAGGCGTAGGACAGCGTCTGGCTGTCGGCGTCGGTTGACCCCGAGGCATCGCAGATGACGTGCCCGTTACCCGTCGGTTGGCACGTGATCGTGGCGGTTGGGGCGTGGTTGAGGTTGCGCAGGGTGACGCTGCTCTGGAGCTCGCTGGCCGGCGCGCCGCCGGTCGGGTCGGCGTCGACCCAGGCGTCAAAGGCGACGTCGGTCACTGCCCCCGAGGCGTCGGTCGAGGGGTTGAAGAGCGGAGCCGCGGGCGAGCGCTGGCGGTTGACGAGGTTGCGGGCGATGAGCCGCTTCGCGGTCCACGCTGCCGATGGGTCGGGACAGCCACCGGTCCCCGGGGGCGCCGGCTGAGTCGTCGAGCTGTAGGGCACCGTCTGCACCCACAGCTTCTCGTTGCTCAGGGTGCTCGCATCGATGCAGTAGCGGGTGTGCACGAGCCCCTGTGGGTTGTTGACCAGAGAGACGTTCGCGCTGGGAGCGAGGAAGACGATGTCGTAGGCGCCGCTCTGCTCCACCGGTCCGCCCGTGGTCCCGACACCGTCGCGAATCAGGCGCGCCATGCGGTCGACGGCGGAGCGGGCCGAGTCCTGAGCCTGGCTCTGCTTGTCGGTGCGCGCGCTCTGGCGAAAGAACATGTCGAGCGCCCCGAGCGTCGCGCCGAAGATGATGATCGCCATGACCATGCCGACGAGCATCTCGGTGAGCATGAGCCCGTCCTCCGCTTGCAGGCGCCGGATCACAGCGGCCCCACGATCGGGGTGAAGGCGGATTCGGCGAGCGGCGCAGATACGCTCGTGACGGCATAGGTGTGCGTGGAGCCACCCGTGTTGGTGTCGGTCCAGCTGATCGTGCGCACGCCCACCGGGACGCCCGTGGCGTGGGCATGCGCCAGCCCCGTGGTGAAGGTGATGGTGGTGCCCGACACCGACTGGATCGTCACGTTGTCCTGGTTGGCCGCCGTGTCGACGGAGACGCTCTGCCCGGCGGCGAACCCGCTCGTGCTCGGCACGGTGACGGTGGTCGCGCCCACCGAAGTCGCCGTCCCGACCGGTGTGGAGGTGGCGTCCGCCGTGTCGACGCGGTTCGTGTAGTTCGTGCCGTCCCGGTAGATGCGGTAGAAGTCCACCGCCGGGTTGCTACTCGCGGGAGCCGTCCAGGTGAGAGTCGTACCGCCGCTCCCGGGCGCGAGGCCGGTGGGCGCGGCGGGCACGGCCAACGGGGTGCTCCCGCCCGTCGTCATCGGGATCACCAGGCTCGACTGGTAGGTGCTCGTGTTGTAGTAGAAGGTGGTGCCCGAGCAGTCGCCGCTGTTGAGCGTGCCCGGGCTGAAGCCGCTGACGATCGTCGTGAGCTGATCGCCCGCGGCGAAGCTCTTGGCGACGACGTTGTAGTTGTAGGTCAGGAGCGTCGGCGTGGTGGTCTTCGGCACCGCCATGTAGGTGGGCGAGCCGCCGACCGCGTTGCCCTCGACCGCGTTGCTGGTGGCCAGCGACTTGTTGGGATAGGCGCCGACCTGCAGGTAGCAGATCTTCGAGCCGGTGTTCTTGAAGTAGCCGGTGAACGTGCCCGTGCCGGTGCCCGCGGTGCTGCTCACCGCGCCGGTGAAGGGAGGGAGGCAACCAGCCACGATGTTGCCGTTGACCTTGCCGAAGGTGGCCTGGGCGCCGGAGGCGAAGGTGGAGGGCGCGTCGCCCTGCACGACGCCCGTGCCGCCGTAGCAGTTGGTGCGGGAGATCGACGTGCCCGTCGTCCACGAGTACGTGGCCGGGAACGGTTGCGCGGGCGCCGTTAGGTAGTAGGGGACGGTGACGTAAGCGAGCGCATTGGACGCATCGCGGTACCAGGTCCGGAGGTAGTACCAGCTCGAACCCGATGTGGGCGGGGTCAGGTCGACGCACGCGAGCGACACGTCGCCCGAGCCGCCGCAGACCGTGCCCGAGCCATCCAGGAGCTCGTAGCCCGTGACGCTTCCGTCGGGGCTGGCGTCCCACTGTCCCTCGACCACCAGTGTCTTGACACCACCGACCCAGACGTAGTTGTAGCCACCCGTGACGTTCGCTGGCACGACGGGCCAGCCGCGGGCCAGCCTGACCGGTAGCGTCCGGGACTGCCCGCGGACGCCCAGCGTGTCGACCGCCACGGCGCTGATCTGGTAGGTGCCGTCCCGGAGCGTGTTGACGGGCCACGTGAACGTCCACGTCCCGCCGGAGTTCTTCACGACCCCCGAGGCCTGCTCGGTGCCGTCGATGCTGAACTTCACGTCATCCGCGCCCGCGGCCGTCGCCGTGAAGGTTGCGTTGCCGCTTGACGGATTGGCCGTGATGACCGGGGCCGTCGGGTTGGCCACCGTCGGCGTGGTGATTTGCAGGTTGGTGAGCACCGGTCCGAGCGCCGCGCCGCCCGCGCCGAAGGTGGCCACCTGCTGCACGCTGCCGGTGCGCCCGCGCTCGGTCCAGCTGAGGTTGACCGATACGCGCTTGAGGTCCTCCGGCTGCGGGTCCTTCGTGTCGGCCTGGATGCTGTCCGAGCACCAGGCGGTGGAGGCGGCATGCACTCCGAAGTTGTCCTTCGAGTCGTCGACGGAGCACCACGAGGTGCTCACCGCATAGGTGACTCCCCTACGCACCACGGTCGTCTGCGATGTGTTGGCGTTCGGCGAGGTGACCGCTCCCGTGCGCCCCGACAGGCCGGTCATGATCGAGTCGGCCCATCCGGCCTGTCCGATCTTCGAGTAGTTCACGTTGCGCGTGTCCTCGAGCGTCTCCCGGGCGAGGTTGGTGGCGCCCTCCCGGGCTCGCGCGCGGTTGATACCGGCGTTGGAGGAGCTGATGAGCACGAACGTCGAGGTGATGCCGATGAGCAGCACGACGGCGGCGACGAGCACCTCGACCATGCTGAAGCCGCTCTCTTCGTGCAGGCGGCAGCGATCCATAGGTGACTACTCGGCCTCTCGGCGCCTGATCTTGAGCGACACCGGGCTTCTGGGCCGCGGCTTGGCCACATTGGCATCGTGCTCCCGCGGCGCGCCGGGTACCGCCCCGTCAGCGCGGACGCAGCGACACCGAGCGCGAGGCGGCGATCGACGCTTGGTGGACCAGTGCGAACGATCCGCGGCCCGTGAGCCTGATGCCGCGGGCGGCCTTCTTCAGCAGCGCCCGGCCCGGTGCGGTCAGGACGAGCTTCAGCGCGACGCGGCCGCTCCCGGCGAGCGTGCGCGTCGCCTTCGCCACGAGCACCGAGCGCCCGTGCGAGGAGCCGTACCAGGAAAGCTGGACTACGCCGGCGCCGAAGCGGTCGTCGAAGTACGTGGTCGCGCCCCGCGCGCGCATCACGGCGCGCACGGTCGCCGCGCGGCGCGAGGTCAGGAGTGCCGCGCTGAGCGCCGAGCGAGCGCGGGCCCCGTCGATCGCCAAGAGAATGAGGGCACTGCGGCCCGACGTGGCCGAAACCGAGCCCGCCGCGTTCCGCGCGCTCACGCGGACCCGCACGGTGTGCCCGACGTCGCCTGCTCCGAGCGGGTAGCTCGCGCCGGTGGCGCCCGCGATGTCGGAGCAGGAAGCACCGGAGGCGTCGCAGCGACTCCACTGGTAGGCGTAGGCGAGCGGTGCACTCCCCGAGAACAGCGCCCCGGTCGCGGTCAGCGCGCGGGCGGTCATCGCAGTGCCGATCACGGCGGGAGCGGCCATCGCCACGGGCGGCGCGGGCAGGACGACGGGGGTAGGCGCCGAGGTATCCGACGCCGATCCGGCGCTGTTGGTGGCCGTGACGAGAACGACGAACCGGTGCGCCACGTCCGCGCCCGTGAGACGGTAGGTGGGCTGGGTCGCACCGGCGACGTCGGCGCAGTTGATCGCCGTCCCGTCGCCTCCGAGCGTGCGGTCGCAGCGACGCCAGCGGTAGGAGAGCTGCGGGCCGCTGCCGGTGAACACTCCGGGACTCGAGGTCAGGACCGCCGCGTCGCGCGCTGTGCCGGATACGACCGACGGCGCGAGCAGGCTCGGAGGAACGGGTGCGACGGGCGCGCTCGCGGCCGAATCGCTCGAGTCCGAGCCGGTCGCGTTGCTCACCGTCATGCGCACGCGCATGCGGTGGCCGACATCCTGCGGCGTGAGGGTGTAGCTCGAATCCGACCCACCTGAGGCCAGGTCGGTGCACGCCGCTCCGGCGGCGTCGCAGCGGCGCCAGCGATACGCGTAGGAGAGGATGGGCGTCCCGGTGGCCGCGCCCGTGCCGACCGTGAGGACCTGACCGTCAGTCGCCGTGCCGCTCAGCGCGGGGGCCGCGGTGATGACCGGAGGAGTGGCGAGCACCACGGCGCTCGGCGCTGATGCACCCGAGGCCGAACCGAGCGCGTTGGACTTGCCCACGACGAGCCGTATTCGATGCCCGACATCGCCGGGGGTGAGCGTGTAGGTACCGCCGCTGGCTCCGGCGATGTCCACGCACGAGAATCCGCTCGAGTCGCAGAGCTTCCACGTGCGCGTGGTCGTCATGGCCGGCGAGCCGCCGAAAGTGCCCGCGTCGGACGCAAGAGTGGCGCCGTCGCGCGCGGTCCCGGCCACCGTCGGGTCACCCAGCTTGACGGGCGGCCCCGGGGCGATGGCCGAAGTCTCGGCGGATTCGGCCTGCGTCGCGCCCTCCAGGTTGCTGGCGGTGACGCGCACGTGCACGGTCTTGCTCTCGTCGGCGAACGTCAAGCGATAGGTCTGTGCGCCGGCGCCGGCGATGTCAGAGCAGGCGCCCGAGTCGCAACGCACCCATTGATAGCTGTAGACCGGCGTGGAGTACGTGTCCCAACCGCCCGGTCCGGCGGTGAGCACGTCACCGTCGCGCGTCGTTCCGGACACGGGCGGAGGCGATGTACTAAGCGGGGGCGCGGGAGCGATCACGTCGCTCGGCGCCGAGCTCGCCGAATCGCTGCCGGCGAAGTTGGTCGCCGTCACGCGCACGGTCACGACGTTGCCCACGTCGGCCCGGGTCAGCGTGTAGGTCGAGCTTGCACCCGCTCCGCCCGCCCCGGCGATGTCGGAGCATGCGGTGCCGGCAGGGTCGCAGCGCACCCATTGATAGGCGTAGGTGAGCGGCGTGGACCCGTTCCATGCGCCCGGGCCGGCGGTAAGCGTGTCGCGCTGCCGGGCCACGCCCGCGATGGCCGGTGGAAAAGAGACCGACGGAGGGACCAGCTCCACGTGCACGGTGAGCACCTCCGTCGTGCTCGCCCCGTCGTCGTCGGTGACGACCTCGCGCACTTGGTAGTCCCCCGCCGTCGGGTAGGAGTGCTCGACCGAGGACTGCGAGTCGGTGGTTCCGTCGCCGAAGTCCCAGCTGTAGGAGACGATCTGCCCATCACGGTCGACCGAGGCGTCGGTGAACCTGACCGTTTGCCCGGTACCGGGATACACGGTGTCGGCGTTCAGGGCGACCTCGGGAGGCAGGTTGTCGGCGTGAACGGCGAAGGTACGCGCGGCGACCACGGTCGCGCCCGCCGAATCGGTGACGGTCAGGCGGACGTCGTGCGGGCCCGGGACGGTGAACGTGTGGGTTGGGTCGGACGCGCTCGAGTGGGGCGAGCCGTCGCCGAAGTCCCAGTCGCAGACGAGCCCGGCGGACCCGGGCGAATCGGCGTCGCTGGCCTCGCTGAAGAAGTCGACGGATCGCCCGGCGCGAGGGGAGTCGGACGACGAGACGAACGAGGCCACCGGTGCGATGTTGCCCGCGTGTACCTGCATGACCGCCGAGTACTTCGCGCGCAGCCCCTGGGCATCGGTGACAGTCAACACCACGAGCTTGTCGCCGACGGTCTCGAACGTGTGCGACGGCGAGGCCGCCGTGGAGCCCTGGCCGTCGCCGAAGTCCCACGAGTAGGACACGAGAGCCGCGCCGTCGGGATCGGCTGACCCGTTCTGGAAGAGTACGGGCTGCCCAGTCTGTGGATGCGCCGCGGTGTCGACGAAGAGGACGCTGCCCGTCGGATCGAAGAGGGTGCTGAAGAACGCCGACGGAGTGCCGGAGGGGCGTCCGACGTGCACCACCTGGCTGGCCATGGTCGAGGCGCCGTCGCCGTCGGTCACGCTGACCTGCACGACGTAATCGCCGGCCTCCGCGAACGCGTGGTTGGGGTTGGCCTCCGTAGCCGGAGCTGTCCCGTCGCCGAAGTCCCACGAGTAGCTCATGGCTGACTCCGCCGTGGCGTCATCGGTGGCGTAGACACCGAACGGAAGGCTTTCGGTGGGCATCGCGGTGCGCGGGGGCCCGATGCGGAGCGTCGGCGGATCGTTTCCGCCGTGTACGTGCACGGCGAGGATGTTCGTCGCCGAGTCACCCTGCGTGTCGGTGGCGGTCACGCGGATCACGCGGTCGCCCGCCGTCGCGTAGGTGTGGGTGGGCGTCGGCCCCGAGCCATGGGGGCTCCCATCTCCGAAGTCCCAGTCGTAGGTCAGCGAAGTGCCCGGATCCCCGTCAGGATCCGAGCACTCGCATCTGAGCGTCATGGCGACGCCGGCGCGACGCAGGGCCGGTAGCGCCGAGACGTCGCCCACCCGCGGCGCGAGGTTGCCGGCATGGACATGGACGATGTGCTCCTCGGTGGTGCTCTCGCCCTGGCCGTCGGTCACCACAAGGCGGACCAGGTGCGGGCCTTCGGTCGAGAATCCCGCGTAGGCGGGGTCGGGAGCCGTCGAGCCGACCTGCGCGTCGCCGTCGAAGTACCAGGCGTAGCTCGCGATGGGCGTGCCCCCGGGGTCTGAGGCGGTCGAGTCGAACTGGATGGGTGCGCTCACGCGTGCCGTGCCGGGCGCCCAGGAGAACGAGACGTGCGGCGGAGAGAGGACCGCGGCCTGGGCGGTGCTCCCGCCCGCGGCGAAGACCGAGCAGGCCAGCGCACAGAGCCAAGCGAGCCTTCGCGATCCACTTCCTGTGAGCACCGGTACCGATCTCCTGGTCGACGACCCGGTTCCCATCGACTCCTCGGCACGGGCACTTGAGCCCCAGCGGGGTGTTACCGGACCGATGATGGGACCGGAACGACGGATGGCCGCCTGGCGCGCGCCCGGGCTACCACGTGCCCGCGAGCGGGCACCCGCCACGACCGGGCGTGTCGCAGCCGCGGGTCACGGTGCCGTTGGCGCCCCGGGTGAGCGTAAAGACCGTGTGCTGCGGAGATCGCGACGTGACAGACACCACGTAAGTCTCGGCAGTCCCGCTGGCGGTGAGGACGTTGGCGCCCTGAAGTCTCGGGTCGGTCTGCGCCAGCTGCGTGGGATCGGCGTTGTAGGTCTGGTGGCGGATGTAGAACTCCTCCATCGCCGTCAGGCCGGCCCGCGCGTCGCGCTGGGCGGTGCCGTCGAGTCCGAGCGCGTGCTCGGTGGAGACGAGTGAGAAGCCGGCGGCGAGGGTCAGGATGACGGAGCCGGCGGAGAAGGACTGGCGGAGCGATGGAAGCACGCTCCTGGTATCGGCCGCTCGAAGTGCGCACATGAGGGTCGGCCCCAGAACGGAGATCGGCCCCAGAACGCGAAAGAGGCGGGCCCGAAGGCCCGCCTCTCTAAAAAGCAGTTTCCGCTAGGAAGCTGCTGCTACCACATGTTCCCGTCGGCGTCGGCCGCCTTGCAGCCGCCCTTGTTGGCGTTGGTGCAGGTACGTGTCACCGCACCGCTGGTCGCCCGGACGATGGTGAACGTGCCGCCGCCCTGCGCGCCGGACTTCGAAGGCACGGACAGTGAGTAGCTGTCGGTACCAGGGGTGACCGTCACGTTGACGCTCGTCAGAGCGGGCTCGATGGCCACGAGGCCAGCCTTGTCGGTCGTGTAGTTCTGGTTGTCGGTGTAGAACGTCTCGATCGCGGTCTGCGCCGTCTTGACGTCAGACTTGGCGGCGGCGTCCTGCCCCTTGCCCCGCTGGTTGATGAACGACGGAATGGCGATAGCGGCAAGGATGCCGATGATCAGGATCACGACGAGGAGCTCGATCAGGGTGAAGCCCTTTTCGTCCTCGGCGCGGTTACGGATCTTGGTGAGCATTGTTCCTCCTAGGAACGGATCTATGGGATTGATCGCCAGCTCCTAGGAGAACCATGCCGTCGGGCTCGACAGCGCGTCTAACCCTGGTGGCAACCCGGCTTCCTCCCCTTTCAAGGAGATCCGTGGCTTTGCGTCCCGCCCTCACGAACGGTTTGCCTTTGGCACCTAAGAAGTGCTGGACAACCCATATATCGACCCCTCAGCCCAACACTTGAGGGCACAGCGGAAGTTCTCTTCGATCAGGCGCGGCGGGCAGCCTGCGCGTCGTACCCGGGGGCGCGTACGCCAGAGCCTTCACACCACGGGCAGATGACTTCGCTGGGAGCGCCGCCCAGCCCGGAGATGAGCTTCCCGGTACCACGGCAGGGGGAGCAGGGAGCGGGCTCGCCGGCCGGGGCGCCCGCGCCCGCTTCGTTATCTGCGGCCATGGCGCGCGAGGCTAGCGCCCCGGAGCCCGACCGCTACTTGATCTGGTCGTAGATCTTGAAGAGCGGGAGGTACATCGAGACGACGATGAACCCGACGACGGCCCCGACGACCACGATCATCACGGGCTCGAGGATGGAGGTGAGCGACTTCACCGCCGCGGCGACCTCGTCCTCGTAGAAGTCCGCGATCTTCGAAAGCATCTGGTCGAGCGCGCCGGTTTCCTCGCCGACGGCAACCATGTGCTGCACCATGCCGGGGAAGACGGGAGCGTCCTTGAGTGGGGCGGCGATCGTTCCACCTGCCTTGACGGAGTCGATCACCGAGGCCATGACCTTCTCGACGACGTTGTTGCCCGCCGTCTGCCCCGTGATCTCCAGTGCCTGCAAGATGGGTACACCCGCGGTGGTGAGCGAAGAGAGCGTACGGGCCCAGCGCGCGAGAGCGACCTTCTGCACGATGTCACCGATCTTGAACGGGACCCGCAGCCGGAACGAGTCCCACTGCGGGCGGCCCCACGAGGACTTCTTCCAGCGCGAGAACGCGACCACCACACCGACGACGCACAGGAGGTAGACGAACCAGTAGGTCGTCAGGCCGTGCGACAGGTCAACCGTGAACTGCGAGAGGGCAGGGAGCTTGCCACCGAAGTCCTTGAAGATCTTGGCGAAGATCGGCACCAGGAACGCCACGAGGGCCAGCAGGACGATGGCGGCGAAGGAGATGACGACGCTCGGGTAGACCATCGCCGACTTCACCTGGCGGCGCAGCGCGGCGTCCTTCTCGAGCTGGTCGGCGACCCGTTCGAGCGCGCTCTCGAGCAGGCCTCCCGACTCGCCGGCGCGGACCATCGCGATGTAGAGGGGGTTGAAGACCTTGGGGTGGCGGGCCAGGGAGTCGGAGAAGAGCAGTCCGGCCTCGACGTCCTTGCGGACCTTGGTCAGCGTCTCCTTGAGCTTCTTGCCCTCGGTCTGAGCCTCGAGCACGTACAGCGCGCGGAGCAAGGTCATGCCCGAGGAGACCATCGTCGCGAGCTGCCGGCTCATGATCGTGAGCTCGACGGGCTTCACCCGCGAGAACAGCTCGAGGTTGAGCTCCTTCGATGAGTGCTTGGCCTGGATGTCGACGACGATGAGGCCGCGCAACTTCAGCTGCTCGGCGACCGCCGACTTGGAGTCGGCCTCGACCTCGCCCCGGGCCGGCATCCCGGCCAGGTCGACGGCCTTGAAGACGAACGATGCAGACACAGCCGGTTCCTAGGCCGCCATCGGGGTGAACCCGAGCAGTCGCCGTAGCTCGTCGGGCGTCGTCGACCGGGCCTCGGCCATCTGGCGGGTGATCTTGCCCGAGCGCACCAGGCCAACGAGAGCGGCGTCCATGGTCTGCATGCCCTGGGCCCCGCCGGTCTGCAGCACCGAGTAGAGCTGGTGGGTCTTGCCCTCGCGGATCAGGTTGCGCACCGCGGGGGTGGGCACCATGACCTCGGCCGCCACGCAGCGCCCGGCGCCGTCGGCGGTCGGGAGAAGCTGCTGGGTGACGATGCCCTGGAGGGCGACCGCCAGCTGCACGCGGATCTGCGACTGCTGGTCAGACGGGAAGACGTCGATGATGCGGTCGATCGTCTGCGGCGTGTCCTGCGTGTGCAGGGTCGCGAAGACGAGGTGGCCCGTTTCCGCCGCCGTGATGGCGGTGCCGATCGTCTCGACGTCGCGCATCTCGCCGACGAGGATCACGTCGGGATCCTGCCGCAGGGCGGCCTTGAGGCCGGCGGCGAAGCTGGGGGCGTCAGAGCCGATCTCGCGCTGGTTGACGATGCAGCGCTTGTGGTTGTGCAGGAACTCGATCGGGTCCTCGATGGTGAGGATGTGCTCCTCGCGCGTCTCGTTGATCAGGTCGACGATCGAGGCGAGCGTGGTCGACTTGCCCGAGCCCGTCGGGCCGGTGACGAGGACGATGCCCCGCGGGCGTTTGGCGAAGTCGATGACCGCGGGCGGCAGGCCGAGCTCCTCGAGCGGGGTGAGCTCGAACGGGATCAGCCGGAAGGCGGCGCTCAACGCGGCGCGCTGGAAGTAGGCGTTGACGCGAAAACGGGCCCGGCCCGGGATTGCGTAGGCGAAGTCGAGCTGCCAGTTGGTCTCCAGCCGCTGGCGCTGATCATTCGAGAGGATCGAGTAGACGATCTCGCGTGTGTCGGCGGGAGTCAGGAGCGGGAATCCCTCGAGCGCAGTCAGGCGGCCGCGGGTGCGGACCATCGGCGGAGAGCCTGCGGTGAGGTGCAGGTCGGAGGCCCGGCGATCGATTACCTCGAGGAGGATGTCGGCGAAGTCGATGTTCATCACGCGTCCTATCGGCAGCTGAGGGTCCGACCGTTACCCCTCTTCAGGTGGCAGGTGGCAGGGCGCGGGATCGGCCGCGGCGTCGTTCGGATCTTGGGAGGGCAGCGAGAGGGGGTGGTTGCCTTTAGCGACACACACTGTCGTTAAGTGCGACCACCCCCCATCTGCGAGGCCGGTTCACTCCTTCCCCCCTTCCCAGATGCGAGCCCGGGGCGACGTAAGGCCCGCGTACCTGTCACCCGTACTTCGAGCCGGCGAAGCCGGCGGCCCTGCTCAGGAAGCTCCGGTCACCCGGGCGATCTCCGCAAGCGACGTCTGGCCCTTCTTGACCTTGTCGAGGCCGTCCTCGCGCAGGCGGCGCATCCCGGCGCGCGCGGCGGCGGCGGCGATCTCGTCGGAGGCGGCGCGGCGCAGGATCATCGAGCGGATCTCGTCGTCGACGTGCATCACCTCATACACCCCAACCCGGCCCTTGTAGCCCATGCCTCCGCAACGCCCGCAGCCCGCGGGCTCGTAGGCCTCGATGTCGAGCTGGGCGTTGAATCCGTGGTCGCGCAGCACCTCGGCAGAGATGATGACTCGGCGCTTGCACATCGGGCACAGGGTGCGGGCCAGGCGCTGGGCGACGACACAGTCGACCGCGGAGGCCACCAGGAAGGGCTCGATGCCCATCTCGGTCAGCCGCGTCATGGCCGTCGGTGCGTCGTTGGTGTGGAGCGTGGAGAGGACGAGGTGGCCCGTGAGGGCGCCTTCCACCGCGATCTGCGCGGTCTCGCGGTCGCGGATCTCTCCGACCATGAGGATGTCGGGGTCGGCGCGCATCATCGACCGCAGGCCCTGGGCGAACGTCAGGCCCGTGCGCGGGTTCACCTGCACCTGGGTGACGCCGTCGACCTCGAATTCGACCGGATCCTCGATCGTGATGATGTTCTTCTCGGGCGTGTTGAGCTCGCCGAGCGCCCCGTAGAGCGTGGTCGACTTGCCCGAGCCCGTCGGCCCCGTGACGAGGACAGCGCCGTGAGAGCGCTTGAAGGCACGCCGGAAGCGGTCGCGCTCCTCGTCCTGCATGCCCAGCTTGTCGAGCTCGAGGACCACCGCGTCCTTGTCCAGGATCCTCAAGACCACGGACTCTCCGTGAACGCTCGGCAGGGTGACAACGCGGATGTCGATGTGACGGTGGTCGACGTTCAGCCCCATACGGCCGTCCTGGGGCATGCGGCGCTCGGCGATGTCAAGCTCCGACATGATCTTCATGCGCGAGACCACTCCGCCCACCATGCGGCGGGGAACCGTGGTGGTGGTCGACATGACGCCGTCGATGCGCAGACGCACGCGCATGTCGGTGCCGTCCGGCTCGAAGTGGATGTCGGAGGCGCCTCGTTCGACCGCCTGAGCGATGATCGAGTGCACGAGCTTGACGACCGGGGCGTCGTCGGCGGACTCCTGCAGGTCGACTACCTCGGCGGTGCTCTCGGTGTCGCGCTCCTCTTCGTAAGCCTCCTGAACCGCGTCCTCGAAGCGGTTGAGTCGCATCACGAGCCCGGCGATGTCCTCGCTCGAGGCGACCGCCGGGCGCACCTCGAGACTCGTGAGCATCGCGATATCGTCGACCGCGAGGACGTTGGAGGGATCGGCCATCGCGACCAGCACAGCGGTGCTCCCGATCAACGAGATGGGAACGGCCTCGTAGCGCCGCGCCGCCGCGGTGTTGACGAGGTTCGCGGCTGCCATGTCGACGTTGTAGGTGTTGAGATCGACGTGGTCGAGGCCAAAGCGCTCAGCTGTCCCTCGCGCGAGCTGGTCGGGGGTGATGGCTCCTGCCTCGAGCAGCATCCTCTCGGGCGGCCGGCCCGAGAGGCGGGCCGACTCGACGGCGCTCTCCACCCGCGCGCTATCGACGAACCCGAGATCGACGAGGACGTCGGTCAGGAACCGACCCGAGCCGCCGCGGCGTGAGGGCGGCGTCAGGCCATCCCAATCGGCGGCTTCCGGCTCGTAGGCCACGGCCTCTGAGCCACCGTAGGACACCGGCGCCGGCGTGATCACTGCGGGCGGAGCGGCCGGCTGAGTAGCCACGGGATCCGGTGCTCCGTAGTCCGCAGCAGGCGGCGTCACAACGGGATCTGCGGGGAGAGCCGTCGCCGACTCCGACTCGCCATACGGTGAGGTCACGACCGCCTCGGGCTCACTGAACGGCGCAGGCGGAGGCACCGCCGACTCCGAACCGAAAGGTGCCGGCGGAAGTGCAACCGGATCAGGGCGCCGCCCAAGACCGTCGGAGGGCCGGCGGAGAGCGTGGCGCCCCCATCCGTCGGCGCCGGCTCCCCCGAGAGAACGGGCCGCAGATGGTGGAGATTCGAATCGGAAGGGTCGCTCATGAGTCCCGGGCCCCGGCCCGCATGGCATCGAGCGGCGGCGTGCGGCCTGTCCACAGCTCGAAGGAGGCTGCGCCCTGCCGGACGAGCACCTCGAGCCCATCTACTGCGGGCACGCCGAGACGGCGCGCCGTCGAGACGAGCGCCGTCTCCGTCGTGCCGTAGACAAGATCGATCACGCTGTTGAACCCGAGGAGCTCATCGGCACCCAGCGGGCCGATCTTGAGTTCCCCGCCCTCCCCATCCAAGCCCACAGACGTGCAGTTGACGAGCAGATCGGCGGGCTCCAGACGGCCGACCGCCCGCACCCCGAGCGAGTCCGCCAACGCGCGTGCGCGCTCGGGCGTGCGATTCCACACCGACACCTCTCCGGCACCGGCGTGACGCAGGGCCCAGGCGACCGCGCGGGCGCTGCCCCCGGCGCCCAGCACGAGTGCGCTGCGGCCGGCCGGAGGCTCCGGCAGGGCGGCGATCAGACCCGGCGCGTCGGTGTTGGCCGCGTGGATCCGGCCGTCGGGGGTGAAGCTGAGGGTGTTGGCGGCGCCGATCGCACGGGCTTCCGGCGTCGCCTCATCGGCAAGAGCGAGGGCCGCCTCCTTGGGGGGGATCGTCACGTTTGCGCCGACGAAGCCGGCCGCCGGCAGCGCGCGGACCGTCTCCTTGAACAGCTCCGGGGGGACGGGCAGGCGCTGGTATCTCCACTCCCGGTCCATGCCGAGCGCCACGAAGGCGGCCCGGTGCATAGCCGGAGAGCGGCTGTGCGCGACCGGGTGACCGAGGACGCCAAGGCGCGGCACCAGCGGACTCGGCCTTACTGCTTACACGTGGTCGGCGAGCGGCCGCCCGCCTTGTTGCGCGCGTCGTTGTAGCGCGCGACGTCCGCGAGGAACTGGGCGTTCGAGGAGGAGAACGCGTGACGCCCGCACGTGCCGGGCTTGACGACGTAGTAGAGGAAGGCGCTCTTTGCCGGGTTCGCCGCCGCCTTGAGCGAGGCGAGTCCGGGATTGCCGATCGGCGTGGGCGGCAGACCCTGGCGCAACCGCGTGTTGTAGGGCGTGGGCAGCGCCAGCTGCGACTGGGTGAGCGGCTTGGTCCAGTCGTTCAGCGCGTAGCGCAGCGTCGCGTCGATACCGAGCGGGATGTGGTCGTGCAGCCGGTTGTAGATGACCGCCGCGACAAGCGGGCGCTCGTCATCGCGTTGGGCTTCGCGCTCGACCATCGAGGCGATCACGACGAGGTCGTAGCTCGTGAGCTGTTTGCGCTTGGCGTCGGCGAGACTCAGCCCGGCGAAGTTGCGCCGGAACGCGACAAGCTGCTTGGCGACCAGCGCCGAGGCGGGCGCGTGGGGCTTCAAGTCGTATGTGGCCGGGAAGAGGAAGCCCTCGAGCGTGGGGGTACTTGCGGGCGCGCCGTAGGCAGAGGGCTTGAAGCCGGGAGCGCGCTTGGTCGCGTTCACGTAGCTCCCGGTCAGGCCCGACCCCTTGAGCCGCGCGGCTACCTCACGCCGCGAGAGCCCCTCGGGGATCGTGAAGTGCGCGACGGGAGCGGCCGGCGGGACCCGCGTGAGGGCGTCGATCGCCGACGCGTAGCTCATCCCCTTCGCCAGCTTGAAGGAGCCCGAGCGCAGCGCGCCGCGCTTGCCCGAGAGCTTCGCGCGCAGCGAGAAGAAGAAGCTCGAATCGACCACGCCGCCACGGGCCAGGATGTCTCCGATCTGGCTCGCCGACGCACCGCGCGGCACCTGCACGGTCACGGAGCCGCTGCCCTTGCCGGTGAAGGGCTGGAAGAGCAGGACCGCGAAGACGGTGGCGCCGATCGCGACCGCGAGCACAGCCAGGGCGATCAAGCGACGCAGGCCCAAGCGGCGCCGCGGCTCATCCGGTGCGCGCCGAGCCGGCGCAGAGGGCCCGGCCGGTTGCGACGCGGCCGCGCGTGCCCGAGCGCGGTCCGCGGGTGACACCCGCCGGGTGCCCGACGGGGCCTCGTAGTCATCCTCGGGCTCGAACTGCGGCGTCCACGCCTCGGTCGGCTGGTCGCGGGGCTCCTCGTCGCTCATCGCTCTGCCTCCTGGGCCGGAACCGCTTCCAAGGGCCTCTCGCCCCGGGCCAACCAACCCTCGAGCAGCACAGCCGCCGCGCGCGAGTCCTCGCTCTCCCGGCCGCCGGCCCGGACGGCGAGCGTGGTCGTGAACCGCTCGTCGTAGAGCTCAACCGGAACGTCGAGACCCTGACCCAGACGATCGGCGAAGGCGCGCGTCTCCTGCGTCTGAGCGGTGTCGCGGCCCGAGAGCCCGAGGGGCAGCCCGACGACCACCCGCTCGACGTCGCGCTCGCCCGCCAGGGCGCGCAGGCGAGCGAGCCCACGCCGAGTCGCCGGCCGCAGCACTTCCTCGATGGGCGTGGCGAGCGTTCCGGTCGGGTCGCTGACGGCACAGCCGCAGCGAGCGCTGCCGTAGTCCAGGGCAAGAACCCTCATGTGACGAGGACGGCTTCGATCGCCGTCCGCGCGGCCACCAGCGCGTCGGGCAGCTTCTCGGGATCGCGGCCACCGGCGCGCGCGAGCGAATCCCGGCCGCCCCCGCCACCGCCTGCCACTTCGGCTGCGGCCTTGACGACCGTGCCCGCGTGCACCCCTCGCTCGACGAGGCTCTTGTGCAGGCCGACCACCAGATGGACGCGGCCTTCGATGACGGTGCCGAGCACCACGGCGGCCTCGCCCAGCGGTCCTTTCAGGCGGTCGACAAGCTCGAGAAGGCCGTCGGGAGTCGGCACTTCGACGGCCTCGACAAGGACGGTCGCGCCGGCCACATCGGTGGCGCGACCCGCGAGAGCTTCGAGGTCCACCGCGCCGTTCGTGGCCGCCGCCGGTCCGCGGCGCGCCGCCTCTTCGAGCTCACGACGGCGCTTCTCGCGCTCGTCGAGCGCTTGGAGCACGCGCTCCGGTGGCACCTTCAGACGAACGCCCGCCTCGCTCAGCACTGTGTCGTGGCGGCGCAGCAGGTCGATCGCTCCCGGGCCGGTGAGCGCCTCGATCCGGCGCACGTTGGCCGCGCTCGAGCTCTCCGTGAGCACGCGGAACGCGCCGATCTCCGCGGTCGAGCGCACGTGGGTCCCTCCGCAGAGCTCGCGCGAGAACGATCCGTCGCCGATCTCGACCATTCGCACGACGTCACCGTACTTCTCTCCGAAGAGCGCCATCGCGCCCAGTCTGCGCGCCTCGTCGAGCGTCGTCGACAGCGCCCGGACCGGGTCGTTGTGCGCGATGCGCGCGTTGACCTCGTCTTCGACCGCGCGCACGTCCTCGGGGCTGAGGGAGTGCCCGTGGGTGAAGTCGAAGCGCAGCTTGTCGGGTCGCACCGCCGAGCCGGCCTGGCGCACGTGCCCGCCGAGGCGCTCCCGGAGCGCGGCGTGCAAGAGGTGAGTCGCGGTGTGGTTGCACTCCGTCGCGTGACGCGCGGCGCGGTCGACCCGGGCGTGAACGGCTTCACCGGCGCGCAGCTCGCCGCGCTCGGGCTCGAGCACGACCACCTGATCGTCCCCGACACGGAACACCTCGCTCACTTGCGCTCGGCAATCGCCCGACGCGCACTCGACCCAGCCGGAGTCGGATACCTGCCCGCCGCCGGCGGCGTAGAACGGCGACTCGACGAGCTTCGCGAGCACCCGCCCGCCGTCCTCCCCGAGCGCGCCGACCGTGGTCTCCTGCTCCGTCGCCGCGTAGCCGGTGAAGTCGGTGGCAAAGCCGGCGCCGGCCACGAGGCGCTCAGCCGCGCCGCGCGTGCTGTCCTGCGCCACGGCACTCCGGCCGGCGCCGGCCCGCGCGCGGGTCCGCTGGTCGTCCATCAGCAGCTCGAAGCCCTGCTCGTCGACTCCCAGCCCCTCCGCGGCGACAAGCTCGAGCGTGAGGTCGATCGGGAACCCGTACGTGTCGTGCAGCCGGAAGGCGTCCTCGGCGGCGATGCCCTCGGCGCCGCTCTCGCGCGCGCGCCTGATGAGGTCGGCGAGCAGCCCGCTGCCCTGCTCGAGGGTCCGGTCGAAGCCCTCTTCCTCAGCGGCGAGCCAGCCGTGCACGGCATCGCGCTGGGTCTCGAGCTCCGGGTAGGCGCCGCCCATGAGCTCCTCGACACGCTCGGCGTAGCGCGGCAAGAAGCCCGGCGCGATCCCCAGCGATCGGCCCTGCTGTATCGCCCGGCGCATGATGCGCCGCAGCACGTAGCCGCGATCTTCGTTTGACGGCACCACGCCATCGGCCACCAGGAAGGTCATGCCCCGGGTGTGGTCGGCGAGGATGCGCAGGGCGCGGTCGGTCGCGACTTCCTCGCCGTAGCGCCGTCCCGAGAGCTCCTCGCCGAGCTGGACCAGGGGCTTGAACTGGTCGGTTTCGAAGATCGTCGGCGTCCCCTGCTGGATCAGCGCCATGCGGTTGAGCCCGAGCCCAGTGTCGATGTTCTGCGTCGGCAACGGCTCGAGATGGTCCACCGGGTCCTGGGCGTACTGCATGAACACGAGGTTCCAGTACTCGAGAAAGCGCTCGTTCTCGCCGCCCGGGACGTCGTCAGGGCTGCCGAACTCGACGCCGCGGTCGAAGTAGAGCTCCGAGCAGGGACCGCAAGGCCCCGTGGGGCCCGCCTGCCAGAAGTTCTCCGAGCGCGGGCATTCGACGATGCGCTCGCGCGGTACGCCTACGGCCAGCCAGGCCTCGATCGCCTCCTCGTCCGGACCGAGGTCGAGGGCCTCGTCGCCGGCAAAGACGGTGATCCAGATCTTCCCGGGTTCGAAGCCCAGCGCGCGAAGCGAGAACTCCCACGCCTGCTCGATTGCGCCCTGCTTGAAGTAATCGCCGATCGAGAAGTTGCCGAGCATCTCGAAGAACGTGAGATGACGCGTGGTGTCTCCGACGTTCTCGATGTCGACCGTTCGGAAGACCTTCTGACAGCTTGTCAGGCGGTGGTGCGGTGCGGGCTCGCGGCCGAGGAAGTAGGGCACGAGCGGCTGCATCCCGGCCGTTGTCAACAGGACCGACGGGTCGTGCACGGAAGGCACCAGCGACCCCGAGGGCAGCCGAAGGTGATTGCGTTCGACGAAGAACTCGAGGAACGTCTCGCGGATCTCGTCCGAGGTCATCACAGGCGGCGTGGAGTGTAGGTGGCGGGCCGGTCCAGTCCGCCCGGCGATGAGCCGCTCGGAGCGGGCCGAATGATCAGCAAACCCCGCCGGGGAGCACGCTCAGGGGTCACCTTCGGGTACTTCGCGCTCGGGCCGAGCGGGTAGGGGTCCAGGTGAGAGTTCTACGCGCGGGTGATCGTGCCCCAGCCGACCACTAGGTCACCCTCCATGAGGCAGGCCAGCTGACCCGGAGCGGCGCCGTCGGCGGGCTCGGCGAGCTCGAGGGCAAGCCGGCGATGAGCGCCCGAAGCCGCGTCGCCCGCCACGCGGGCGGGCAACGCACGGGACCGGTAGCGAAGCTTCACCCTGTCGACGCGCGCGCCGTCGCGAAACAGCCTGGCGCCGCGCACGGCTACGCGGTTGGAGCGCAGGCCGGCGCGAGGGCCGATGACGACGCGGTTGGACGCGGCGTCGGTCGAAAGCACATACAGCGGCTCGGCCGCGGCTACGCCGATCCCCCGGCGCTGGCCGACGGTGAAGCGCTGGTGCCCGGCATGACGCCCGAGCACGGCGCCGCTCGCGTCGACGAGGTCGCCCTCCCGCTCGGCAGCGCCCCCGTGGCGGCGCAGGAAGCTCGCCCGGTCGGTGCCGGCCAGGAAGCAGAGGTCCTGCGAATCGGGCTTCTCCGCTACGGGCAGGTCAGCGGCTCGGGCGAGCTCCCGCACCGCGGGCTTGGTCAAGTCGCCGAGAGGAAAGCGCAATCGCCGCAGCGAGTTCGGCTCGAGTGCCGCGAGCATGTAGGTCTGATCCTTGTCGGCGTCGGCGGGCGCGCGCAACAGGGCTCCAGCGTCGTCGCGCCGCTCCACGCGTGCGTAGTGCCCCGTCGCCAGTTGCCCGGCACCCAGCGAAGAGGCGAAGTCCAGCATCGCGTCGAGCCTGACGTGGCCGTTGCACCCCACGCACGGGTTGGGGGTCTCCCCCGCCCCGTGGCCGGCAAGGAACGGCGCGACCACCCCGGCGCGGAACTCCTCGCGCAGATCGAGGGTGAAGTGAGGCATCCCCATGCGGTGAGCCAGAGAGCGCGCGACACGCACAGCCGAGGCCGAGCAGCACGATCCCTCGGGGTCGTTCTCGGCATCGGACCAGAGCTCGAGCGTCACCGCGGCGACCTGGGCGCCGTCCTCGCGGGCGCAGAGCAGCGCCGCGGCGGCCGAGTCGACGCCTCCGCTCATCGCCACCAGCACGCGGCCGGGCCGTGCGGTCAGGTGGGCATCCGCTCGCGCGGCTGCGCCCAAAGCCCGGTGCAGAGCGTCGGCGGCCAGGTCGGCGGCGTGCAGCTTTCCGGGCGAGAGGCCGCCGAGCTCGGCCGCTATCTCTCCAGGCCCGACGCGCGCCGCGTCGAGCACGTGGCTCCCGCGCAGGAGCTCGACGGCGGCACTGCCGGCGGCGATGATCGCCCCGCAGCCTGAGGCGTCGAAGCTCGCGTCGCGCACGCGCTCCCCCTCGACCGCGAGCGAGATTCGCACCAGGTCACCGCAGGCGGCTCCGCCGGCCGCTCCCGTGTAGGCGCCGGGTATCTCGCCGCCCCGCCCCACGGGCGATCGGAGATGCTGCTCGAAGCGCTCCAGATCCACGCGGCCAGTATGCCGCGCGCTGCGCCTGTTAGCGGCGGCGCGAGTGACCGCGGCGCGCGCGATGAGCGCCGCGACGCTGGTCGCGCAGATGAGCAATCGGGCCCACCGCGTCGTCGATGCGCTGCTGCATCTCGAGCCGGTCAACGAACCCGGTGAGAGCACTGGCTTGGCCCGCCGGATCGACGATTACGACGGTGGGCGAGCCAAACACAGCCACCTTCGTCGTGATGGGCCCGTAGCGCGAGAGCTGGGAGACCGGTGCAGCGAAGGTATCGACGCGGCCTTGACGGCGGTCGACGTGGTCGAGCACCCCTCTCACCGCGCGATCGTCGGAGGCCGCGGGGTTGTAGAAGAGGATGGCGACGGTGTGATGCGCGGCGAGCGCTCGCTCTACGCGCCCGACGCCGCCGTGGTAGCGCGAGGGAGGAGTCTTGGAACGAGCCACAGCACCGGGCGAGGCCGGCGCAGGAGCCGTGGCGCTCGGCGCGGCACCGGGGGGCTTCATGGCCGCCGGGGCGATCGGGTGCGGCACGCCCTGGGCGCGGTTGGAATCGTTGACGACGCCGTGAGCCTTGTCGACGGCGCGCTTCAGACCGGTCTCGCCGGGCGCGCTGTGCGCGGAGGGCGATGAGGTGGATGAGCCGCTGTCGCCCTTCGGACGCAGCGCGACGAACCAGACGCCCGCGAAGGCGAAGGCGGCGATGAGGGCGATGAGGACCGGACGCGATATCTGTGACATCGCGGTAGTGATCGGCAGGTAGGCCCCGGAGCGTTAGCCCCCGGGTGATGAGGGAGGCCGCGGAGGCGCCGCGGCCCGTATCCCCAGCTCGCGCAACTGCTTCTCGTCGACCGGCGCGGGTGCTCCGGTCAGCGGGTCCGATCCACTGGCCGCCTTGGGGAAGGCGATGACCTCGCGGATCGACTCTCGACCGGCGAGCAGGGCAACGACGCGGTCGATCCCCAGCGCGATACCCCCATGCGGAGGCGCGCCGAAGCGCAACGCGTCGAGCAGGAAGCCAAAGCGCCGCTCGGCCTCCTCCTCGTCGATTCCGAGCAGGCCGAAGACCTGGCGCTGCACCTCCGGGCGGTTGATGCGGATCGAGCCGCCCCCGAGCTCCCAGCCGTCGAGGATGAGGTCGTAACCGCGCGAGAGCATGGCCCCGGGGTCGCTGAAGTCACCGGTGGGCGCCGTGAACGGATGGTGCACGGCGTTCCAGCGGCCGCTTTCAGTGTCCCAATCGAACATCGGGAAGTCCTGGACCCACAGCGGGTGGTGCACCCCGGCGGGGACGAGATCGAAGCGGTGCGCGAGCTCGAGGCGCAGCGCGCCGAGCACGGGGGCCGCAACCTCGGCCCCGTCGGCGACGATCAGGAGCAGGTCGCCGGGCGCGGCGCCAAGAGCCTCGCTGATCGCGGCGATCTCGCGTTCGGAAAGGAACTTCGCGATCGGCGAGCGCCACGAGGAGTCCTCCTGAACGAAGGCCCACACCAGGCCCTTCGCGCCGTGCGTCTTGGCGACCTCGGTGAGCGCGTCGAGCTCGGACCGGGGCAGCTCGCGCGAGCCGGCGTTGATGCCACGGATGACTCCGCCCGACTCGAGCGCACCCGCGAATACCTTGAACTCGGACTGAGCGAGTGCGCCACCGAGCTCGGCGATCTCGAGGCCGAAGCGGGTGTCGGGACGGTCGGTGCCGTAGCGCGCCATGGCCTCGGCGTAGCTCAGCCGCGGCCACGGCGGAGGGGCGATCTCGGTTTCGGCCGCCGTGAACACCGCGGCCATCACGCCCTCCAGCAGGCCGATCACGTCCTCCTCCTCCACGAACGACATCTCCACGTCGAGCTGGGTGAACTCGAGCTGGCGATCGGCGCGCAGGTCCTCGTCGCGGAAGCAGCGGGCCACCTGGTAGTAGCGCTCGTAGCCCGAGATCATCAGGAGCTGCTTGAAGAGCTGGGGCGACTGCGGCAGCGCGAAGAACGAGCCGGGTGACATGCGCGCGGGCACGAGGAAGTCGCGTGCGCCTTCAGGGGTCGAGCGCGTGAGGATCGGCGTCTCGATCTCGATGAAGCCCGCATCCTCGAGCTCGCGGCGCATCGTCTTGATCACCGTGTGGCGCAGCTTGAGCGCGCGCTGCATCGGCTCGCGGCGCAGGTCGAGCGGACGGTGGCGCAGGCGCAGCGCCTCGTCCACTGCCACATCCTCGTCGAGCGGGAATGGCGGCGTCGCGCTTTCGGCGAGCACGTCGAGCTCGGCCACGCTCAGCTCGATCTCGCCCGTTGGGATGTTCGGGTTGACGTTGCCCGCGTCGCGGCGGACGACCTCGCCGTGCGCGCTCACCACGTGCTCGGAGCGCAGGCCGTGCGCCGCCGCGTGGGCTTCTGCCGTCTCGGGGTGGAAGACGAGCTGGACGATCCCGGTGCGGTCGCGCAGATCGATGAAGATCAACCCACCGTGGTCGCGGCGGCGATGCACCCAGCCCGCCACCCGCGCCTCGGTGCCGGCGCGCCCCGCGTCGAGCTCGCCGCACCAGGCGTCGCGGAAGCGGTTGGGCTCAGGAGCGCTCACGTTGCCGGCTCCGCAACCGCGTCTACGAGATCGCCGGGGGCGATCTCGCGCTGCTCGCCCGAGCCCATGTCCTTGAGCGACACCGCCTCTTCGTCGACCAGCGCCACCCAGCGGGCGCCGATGCGATCGGCGTGCTTGAGCTGGCCTTTGCGCGAGCGACCGCCGGCCTCGAGCTCGGCGGTCAGCCCCGCGCGTCGTGCCTGCAGCGCCAGCCGCGAGGCGAGAAGGCGAGACCGGCCCTCGCCGGGCGCCACGAGCAGGTCGACCACCGGCGCTGCATTCTCCGAGTCGCCGCCCGCGAGCAGCATGCGCTCGATCCCGGCCGCCCACCCGACGCCGGGCGTCGCGGAACCGCCGAGCTGCTCGACCAACCCGTCGTAGCGCCCACCGCCCCCCACGCCGCTCTGGGCTCCGAGCTCGTCGGAGGTGAACTCGTACAGCGTGCGCGTGTAGTAGTCGAGACCGCGCACGAGCGTGGTGTCGAGAACGTAGGGCTGGCCGGCGTCGTCGAGCGCGGCGCACACCTGCGCGAAGTGCTGGGCGTCTTCGCCGGAGAGCCGGTCGAAGAGCCGGGGCGCGGTCTCCATCACCCGGCGCGTACCCGCGTGATCAGCGTCGAAGGCGCGCAGCGGGTTCAAGTCGATCCGGGCGCGGACCTCGTCGGAGAGCTCGCTCTCGTGCGCGCGCAGGTGAGCGGCTAGCTCCTCGCGGTAGGTGGCGCGGGTCTCCGCACTACCGAGCGAGCCGATGCGCAACCGCGTGCCGCGCACCCCGACAGCGTCGAGCAGCTCGGCGAGCAGCAGGATCGTCTCGGCGTCGAGCGCGGGGTCATCGGAGCCGATCGCCTCGGCGCCCACCTGCCAGAACTGGCGAAAGCGCCCGGCCTGCGCGCGCTCGCGGCGGAAGAACGAGCTTGCGTACCAAAGGCGCACGGGCTGGGGCAGCTTGTGCATCCCGTGCTCGAGGTAGGCGCGGCAGACGGGTGCCGTGCCCTCGGGACGTAGTGTGAGCGATCGCCCGCCTCCGTCGTCGAAGGAGTACATCTCCTTCTGCACGATGTCGGTGGCCTCCCCCACTCCGCGGGCGAAGAGCTCGGTGGCCTCAAACGTGGGCGTCTCGATTCGGCGGTATCCGGCGGCTTCGAGCAGCCGGCGAGCCGTGCTCTCGAGCTCGGAGCGGCGCGCGGAGTCCTCAGGCAGCACGTCGAACGTGCCGCGCGGCGCCTGCAGGCGCGCGCTCACGAAGCGCTTAGCTCGCGCAAGAACGGGTTGCTCTGGCGCTCTCGCCCGAGCGTGGTGACGCCCATGTGCCCCGGGTACACGACCGTTTCGGCCGGGAACTCCTCGACCAGCGTCGTGATCGATGTGAGGAGCGTCGGCCAGTCGCCGCCGGGAAGATCGACGCGGCCCACCGAACCCTCGAACAGCACGTCGCCCGAGAAAAGCGCCGATTCTTCGCGCACCGCGTAGGTCACGTGGCCCGGTGAGTGGCCGGGTGTGAAGAGCACTTCGAACGACATCCCCGCGAGCTCGAGCGTCTCCCCTCCGCGCACGGTGTGGTCGGCGTCGTAGGACTCGAAGGGGCCGAACCCCGGCCACGGAACGAAGGACATGATGTCGGCGAGCACCGGCACCTCAAGCTCGGGGCACCACACGGGCGCGCCGGTCGCCCGCGCCACCGGTGCGACGGCGCCGACATGGTCGAAGTGCGTGTGGGTGAGGAGGATTGCCTCGAGGGTCACGCCGAGATCGCGGATCGCGCCGAGCAGGCGGTCGGGCTCATCGCCCGGATCGATGATCACGACCCGGTCGGACCCCGCAAGGCGGACGAGGTAGCAGTTCTCCTGCACCATCCCGACCGTCAACGACTGGACTTCGATCATGCCGCCTTCTTGCGCTCGCGGCGGCGGAAGACGAAGAGGTCGGTGTAGTAGCTCATCGGCACGTAGATGCCGAAGGCGACGACCGTCATCACGCCCGCGGTGGCCGCTGGGGCCTTCAGGAGCAGCAGCAGGATCGGGAAGAGGACGGCGGCCGTCAGAGCTGCGCGGATGGCCGAGCTGCGCCAGGTCGGAGGCTTGGTCAGGCGATCACGCCGGCCCTGTGTGCGCGCGGCGGCCTTGTTCTCCTCGGGACGGGGACGGCGGCCGGTGCGCCCGCGCGCTTCGACGGAGCCGGCGGCGTTGCCCCGGTGCTTGGAGCGCCGCTTCTTCTTGGTCTGGGCCATCGTGACGGAGCTTAGAGACTGAGCGCGTGTTCGATCACGTGGCGCTCCGGGTCGAACCCCGGCATCGGCAGGTCGGGCGGGAACCCCCCCAGCGCCGCCTCGGGGGCGAGGCCGACGAGCTCGGCGGCCGCGATCTCGGCGTGACGGCCGACTGCCTCGACCAGCGTCGCGAGCGGCACGCGGGTCGGGTCCTCGACGTTGAACGAGACCTGCGCCACCCCGCTCGAGGGGAGCTCGAGCCCAATGGCGCGCACCCCGGGGAGGCCTTCCGCGCCGCCTTCGCGCACGCGCGCGGCGATCTGCTGGGCTTCCTCCAGTCTCGCCGGAGGAGCCAGCTCGAGGTTGAACGCCACGAGCGGAGGCCGCGCGCCGACCAGCACAGCACCGCCGCGGGGGTGCAGCCTGGACGGGCCAAAGTCGGCGCGCAGCTCGCCCGACGCGAGCCGCGCCCCCAGCGCCTCGGGGCCGCCGCGCCGCAGGTCGGCCCGTGTGCGTCCCGAGGCGAGCGCCCCGTAGAGCAGGACCGGCAGGCCGAGCTCGCGACCCAGCTCCTCCCCCAGCACGAGCGCTTCGGCGCATGCAGCGCCGCGATCTGCGTCATGCAGATGGACGATCGGGGCAACGTCGAGCACTCCCACGCGCGGGTGCACGCCCGCGTGATCGGGAATCGAGACGCGCTCGAGCGCCGCACGCGCCCCGTTTACGAGGGCCGGAGCGAGTGCCGCCGGTCCGCCAGCGAGCGTGAAGACCGAGCGGTTGTGGTCGGCGTCGCGGTGGACGTCGAGCAGGCGCACTCCGTCCCCGGCGCCCAGCGCGTCGCCGATCGCCTCGAGGATCGCGTCGTCGCGCCCCTCCGAGAAGTTGGGGACCGCGAGAAGCGGACACCGCTGTTGCAGATCCGGGGACACGTGGTGTCGCTACCCCCCGGCCGGGGTGTCGAAAACGACGGCGCCCGCCCGCGGCGCTGCTGGAGCAGCCGCGGGCGGGCGTGGATCCGCGCTGTTCCCTAGGAGGAGATCGCGTCGCCGCTGTGCTGGCGAACGCAGCGGCGGCCGGCATGCTTGCCCTTGGCATCGCCGTACTTGGTCTTGAAGGCCGCCTTGTCCGACTTCCGCTCCGCGCGGCACGCCTTCTTGGCGCTACGCACGTGCTGCTTGACGCAACGGCGGAAGGCCTTCTTGCCCTTCTCGTTGGCGTACTTGGTCTTGAACGCGGCGGCGTCAGCGGTGCGCTCGGACTGGCAGGCGGCGATGGCGGCCTTGGCGACGCCGTGACCGGCACGGTGATGGCCGTCCTTCGAGTCATGACTACCGCCCGAGGCGAGGGCAAGAGCCGGCACGACAAGCGCGACGGCGAGAAGAACGAAGAGGACGAGCTTGCGCATGGAAGTTGCTCCAGAGGGGTGGCGGGTTTGGACCTACCACTTCAACCCCCGAGTGCAAGTGGAGTTGCGGGCGAAGTAGCTCCGCCTGGACTCGAACCAGGGACCTCACGATTATGAGCCGTGCGCTCTAACCAGCTGAGCTACGGAGCCTTGATCGGCAAGCCTACCGTCGCACTCGCACCGTCAGCGTCGCCGTCGACGACGGCTGGAGCACCGAGTTCCCCATGTAGGTCACCGACACGTCCCGGCCGCTAGGGCCGGCTCGATCAGCTCAGAGGCGCACCGGCAAGGCGCACCCACTGCCCATTCCCCAACTTCTCCAGGGCGACTCGCAGTTGCGTTCCGTCGGGCAACGCAAGCTCGGGGTCGAGCTCGAGCAGCGGCACGAGAACGAACCGGCGCCCGCTGACCTCGGGGTGGGGGATCCGCATCCGCTCCGAGGCGAAGGTCAGGCCACCGAGCAGGAGCACGTCGATGTCGATCACGCGCGGGCCCTGAGGCTGGCCCCCCGCCTCGCGACCCACGGCGCGCTCGGCGGCTTTGCACACGTCGAGCAGTTCCTCGGGCTCGAGCGCGGTCCTGACCCGCAGGCAGGCGTTGAGGAACTCGGGCTGGTCGAGCACCTCTCCCACGGGCTCGGTGTCGTAGACCGAAGATGCGGCCACCACCTCGACTCCGCTCCGGCGCAACTCGGCGACGGCAGCCTCGAGGTGCGCGCGCCGCTCCCCCAGGTTGGAGCCCAGGCCGAGGTATCCCGCGCGCGTCATGGCCGCAACCTGTAGCGCAGGAAGAGGTGCCCCCCGGACTCGAGGAGCCAGGTGAGCTCCATGTCGGCTGGATCAGGCAACTCGCTGCCCTCGACGATGGTCAACGGATCCGGCCCGCCGGCGATCTTCGGCGCCAGTGAGAGGAAGAGCTCGTCGACCAGGCCCTCGGCCAACAGTGCGCCGTTGAGGGTCGGGCCTCCCTCGCAGAGGATGGAGCGAATCGCGTGGCGCTCGCCCAACTCGGAGAGCAGCGAGGCGAAGTCGAGCGTCTCGCCCGCCGACCGGAGGTAGTCGATGCTCGCCGAGGCACCCTCGACGACACGCTCGGAGGAAGTGAGAATCGCCACCGTCTGCTCCGGCTCGCCCAACAGGGGAACGTCCTCGGACGGCAGGTCAAGCCTTCCGGAGACGATCACCGCCAGCGGATCCGGGCGCAGGCCGTCGCGTTCGCGCTGCGCTCGCAGTTCGGGATCCCGCACGAGGCGGCGATACCGCTCTGCGCGCACCGTGCCGGCGCCGGCCATCACCGCGTCGGTCCGCGTTCGCAGCTGATGGAAGAGCTCCCGGTCGGCGCGGTTGCCGATCTGGCTCGTCTGCCCGCTGACGGCGGCGCGGCCGTCGGCGGTCGCAACCATGTTCAGCACCACATACGGGCGACCCTCCGCGCCGGCGCCGTCCGGGACGACGTCGCGAACCGCCTCGGCCGCGGTGACGGTCCCTTCCGCGGGCAAGAAGCGCCGGAAGCGCACGGGATCGGCGTCTGGATGAGGCATCCTGACCCGCACGATAGGGTCATGGCCATGCCCGACAAACTCACTCTCTACACGTGCCACCTCGACCGCTCCGGGCCGAAACTGCATCCCTGCCGCCAGGTGCACGACGCACTCGACGCGGCTGGGCACACGTACGAGACTGTCGTGTTTGATAAGAACAAGCCGCTCGGCCTCTTCACGAAAGGCAAGCGCCCCAAGCTGAAGGAGATGAGCGGGCAGGAGAAGCTGCCGGTGCTCGCACTCGGCGACGGCAAGACGATCTCGGGATCTGGCGACATCAAAGCCTGGGCGCGGGACAACAGTCCAGCGGTATGAGCGGCGCACCCCGCGCGCTCGTCGAGTTCCCGGCCGACGATCCGGAGCGCGCCCGGCGTTTCTGGGAAGGACTGCTCGGCGTCGAGCTGCGTGAGCGGAGCTCGGAGCAAGGCGAGGGCTGGCAGGCCGGCGACGAAGGGTCAGCCCTCGGCGTACACGCGCGCGGCGCGGGACCGGGCGATCGCTTCTCCCTCCCCTACTTCGCGGTGGCCAACCTGCCGGCGGCGCTCGAGCGCGTCACGGCCCTGGGCGGAACGCTCATCCACCCGGGAGAGCGATTCGCGGTGTGCCGCGATTCCGAGGGCAGCCCGTTCGGTCTGAGTGCCGGCCCACCGGCGAGCTGACTCCGGTTAGGCGACAGCGACGGCCGGCAGGCTCGCGCCTACAACCTGGTCGCGACCGCGCGCTTTCGCCTCGTACAGCGCGGCATCGGCGGCGGCGAACGTCTCGGCGTAGTCGAAGGTTCCTGGGGGAGCGGCGGCCACGCCGAACGACATCGTCACGGCGATCCCGGCCACCTCCTCGGCGGCCACGGCTAGGCGCAGGTTCTCCGCGACCTCGGCCGAGCGCCCCGCGCCGGCTCCCGGCATGAGCACGACGAACTCCTCGCCTCCGATGCGGTAGGCAAGGTCGTAGGCGTGCAGCTCGCGGCGGATCCGGTAGGCCACGTCGCGAAGCACGGCGTCGCCGATCGCGTGACCGTGCGTGTCGTTGATCGATTTGAAGCAGTCGAGATCGCCGACCAGCAATCCGATCGGCTGCTGCACGATCCCGGCCTGGGCCGTGAGCTCTGCGGCGCGCGCGTTTAGCGACGCGCGATTGAGCATGCTCGTCAGCGGGTCGATGATCGACGCGCTGCGGTGCGCGAGGTCGGAGCCCATCAGAGCCGTCGACAGCACGGCCATCGCGGCCAGCATCGCCAAGGGGAAGATCATGTCGGCCGGGTGATGCCAAACCCACGTGGAGTCGACGCCCAGGGTCGTGGCGCCGATGAGCACTGCGGTCAGACCTACGCCAGCGGAAACGCCGCGGCCACTGAAGCGGGCTCCCAGAGTGATGACGGGGATGACGAGCCAGCTGACAGCCGGACTGCGGGGCCCGCCCGTCAGCGCGACACTGCCGGCGATGGCGAGCTGGGCGCCGACCCATGCGGCGGCCATCCGGTACTCGGGGCGAGATGCCTGCGCGGTGCCACGGCTCATGACAGCGAAGAACAACCCCGAGCCCAGGAGCGGAATGATCGTCCAGTAGCCAAGCCAAGGTCCCGTCGCGATCAACGCGACGCCGAGAATCGCCATCGAGGCAACCCGGCGCGGGCCCAGGCGCTGCTCCATGTCGAGAAGTCGCTCGCGGTCGAGCTCTTCGCGGCACAGCCATGATCGTGTACGCAGCTCCATATGACTCTTATCGACCGGGTCGGCCCGGCTGCTTAGGGTCTCGTCTACTCGTTCTTCCCAGCGGCGGGGTTGCGCCCGCATCACCGCGCTCCGACCGTTCTCGTCGGGCATGGATACGGGCAGAGCCGCGACACCAGCGAGAGCTCCTCCTCCGAGGAGCTGT
The DNA here is from genome assembly GCA_038200435.1 of Solirubrobacterales bacterium. Lineage (GTDB taxonomy): Bacteria > Actinomycetota > Thermoleophilia > Solirubrobacterales > Solirubrobacteraceae > JBBPXY01. The sequence continues at coordinate 15,543 of JBBPXY010000015.1, read as the reverse complement.
TCGGCCAGATCGGCGTCGGGCCTCTGCGCAGGCGCGGGTACAACGTGCTCACCTGGGACGCCCGAGGGTTCGGTGACTCGGGCGGCAAGGTCATGGTCGACGGGCCGCAAACCGAGGGGCGCGACGTGAAGGCGCTCATCTCCTTTGTGGCCAAGCAGCGCGAGGCGCAGCTCGATCACCGAGGCGACCCGAGGCTCGGGATGGCGGGCGGCCTCCTACGGCGGCGGTATCCCGCTCGTCAGCGCCGGGGTCGACCGGCGCATCGACGCGATCGTGCCCGACATCGCGTGGCACCACCTCCTCTCGAGCCTCTACAAGGACCAGACGTTCAAGTCGGGATGGATCAACGCGCTCGTGGGCGCCGGCGAGGCGAGCTCGTTCGGGTCCGGACTGGGCGGCGACCCGGCGGGCGTGCAGATGGGCGATCAGGATCCGCACATCCGGGATGCGTTCACGAACGGCACGGCCACCGGCACAGTGCCGCCCGAGGACGTCAAGTGGTTCGAGTCCCGCGGCCCGGGCGCGCTCGTGCACAAGATCCGCATCCCGACGCTCCTCACTCAAGGCACGGCCGACACCCTCTTCACCCTGCGCGAGGCGATCGAGAACTACACGATCCTGCGAAAGAACCACGTGCCGGTGAAGATGCTGTGGTTCTGCGGCGGTCACGGCGTGTGCCTGACCAAGGCGGGCAAGGCCGGGCACCTTCAGAAGGACACGTTGGCTTGGTTTGACCGCTACCTCAAGCGCAACCGGCGCGTGAACACGGGCCCGCGCTTCGAGTGGGTCGACCAGACGGGAGCCTGGCGCTTCGGCGGCGACTACCCGCTGCGCTACGGCGCCTCGCTGACGGGACTCGGGACCGGCACGCTCGCCCTCTCCCCCGGCCAGACCTCGGGCGCCGCCATTGCCGCCGGCCCTGCCGCGACGGCGGTGTCGATACCGATCGACCGTCCGTCGAGGACTGTCCGGATCGTCGGCACCCCCGGCTTCGCCCTCTCCTACTCGGGCACCGCCGCACCGGGCGTCACGCGGCTGTTCGCGCAGCTGGTCGATCCGGCGAGCGGGCTGGTGCTGGGCAACCAGGTCACGCCGATCCCCGTGACACTCGACGGACACCCGCACACGATCCGTCGGCCCCTCGAGCCCGTCGCGTTCTCGGCGGCGGCGGGCACCCAGCTCAAGTTGCAGGTGATCGCGGGCACGAACGTGTACGCGCCGCAGCGTTCGAGCGGACTGGTCTCGTTGTCACGGGTCGCCGTCCGGCTGCCCGTGGTGCGGTAGACGCTTCGCGCTCCGAGCGCGGTGGAGGGCTCGGATCTAGGAAGGGGGGCTGGAGGAGTGGAACTTTGTATCCCCTGTCAGGCGCGAGCAGACGTCAGCGCGCGCGATGCCGCGCGAGCGCCCACGCCGCCAGCGCGAGAGCCGCGACGGGCAGCGGCGCGGCGCCTGCACGGCGCCGGCCCACCGACGGAGTGCTCGGCGTCACCGGAGAGGGCGCCGGGATCGCGAACTCGTCCGCGGCCAGAGTGTCGTGCGGAGCTTCGAGCGGATTATGCGGAACCGCAGCTGCTGAGCGCGGATCCGGCGCAGGAATGGCGAACTCATCCGCGGCCAGCGTGTCGTGCGCGGGCTCGAGCGGGTTGTGCGGTACCGCCGCGGCCGAGTGCGCGTCGGGCGCCGGTATGGCAAAGGCCTCGGCGGCCAGGGTGTCGTGTGGGTCGTCAGTCATGTCGTGTCCTAGATGGGCCAGCCGGGGATCGAACCACGGGTCTTCCGTACCAAGAGTACGGCGCTCTGCCACTGAGCTACCGGCCCTCGCGTCCGAACTCCGTCAGACGTCGCTGGCCAGGGGACTCTCCATCGCCTTCGTCTCAGGCGCCTCGATGTAGGGCTGCTCGTCGGGCGTGTCCTCCTCGTGGTACGCGCTCTCGGCGTTCACGGCCCAGATGTCGTGCTTGGTGCCGTCCACGAGGTTGTCGACGGCGCGCAGCGAGCTGAGCATCGAGTGGTCGGAGTTGTTGTACCGGTGGAGTCCGTTGCGCCCGACCTGCGTGATGTTGTCGATGCCCTCGAGCCAGGCGCGGATCGTGTCGACCCGCTCGGAGTAGTCGGCGTCGTACATCGGGTAGGCCTTGTGCACGCGCACCACGAAGCCCCGCTCGACCCGGTCGGCCCGCGCGAGGCCGAGCTCCTCGAGCTCGCGCTTGGCCAGCTCGACGAGATCGTCGTCGGCCATGTTCCACAGCTCGTCGCCTTCGAAGGCGAAGAACTCGAGGCCGACACTGGCCTTGTTCACACCGGGCGGGACCATGTCCGGGCTCCAGGACTTGAAGTTCTGGATGCGACCTACCGTGACCTCGGGCTCGTGGATGTAGATCCAGTTGTCGGGGAAGAGGTCCTCCCCGTCGATCACGAGCGAGACCGTGAGGAAGTCGCGGTAGCGCAGGCCACGCGCCGCCGACTGCACCGAGGCGTCAGCCGCCGGCTGGGCGATGCCCACCGTGGTACGCAGCGGCAGTGACGAGATCACGTGCGAGGCCTCGAGGACGCCCTGCGGCGTCTCGACCCCGATGACCTTCCCACCCTCGATCTTCAGGCCGGTGACCGGTGCGTTCATCCGCACCTCGCCGCCCATCTCGGTGATGTCGGAGGCCATCTGCTCCCACATCTGACCGGGGCCGTAGCGCGGGTACTTGAACTCGGAGATCAGCGACTTGATCTCGCCCTTGTTCCCGAAGAAGGCCGCCTTGGCCGCCGAGATGAAGGAGAGGCCCTTGATGCGCTGCGCGGCCCACTCGGCCCGGATCTCCGAAGTGGAGACGCCCCACACCTTCTCGGTGTAGGACTTGAAGAACAGGTTGAACAGGCGGCGCCCGAAACGGTTGGAGACCCACTGCTCGAACGTGTCCTCAGGCCCCTTGGGCTTGACCTGCGCCCACAGGTAGGAGAGGAACGCGCGCGTGAGCTCGATCGGGCCGAGCTTCTTGATCACGTCCATGCCCTGAAGCGGGTAGTCGAGGAACTTCTTGTTCCAGTAGATGCGCGACTGGCGCGGGCGCAGCAGCCATTCCTCACGGCCACTCTTCGCGCTGGCGTGGGACATGATCTCGTCCCACAGGGCCTCGACCTCCTTGGCCTTGGTGAAGAAGCGGTGGCCGCCGAGGTCGAAGCGGTAGCCGTCGCGCTCCTCGGTGCGCGCCAGGCCGCCGAGCTGATCCTGGCTCTCGAGGACGATCACGGGGCGGCCGCGCTTGGCCAGCTCATAGCCGGCCGTCAGGCCCGCCGGGCCGCCACCGAGCACGACAACGGGATGGTCGCCGGAGGCAGGAGTGGTTCCGTTCTCGGTAGTCATGTGCGTGTCGTGTCCTAATCGTCGCTTGCGGGAGGCGGTGCGGTGCGGTGCGGTGCGTCAGGCGGTCTTGGTGTACAGCACCGCGCTGTTGCCGACGGTCGCAGCCGGCTTGTAGAACTGCGGCGCGGTGACCGTGCGCTTCAAGGTCGGGTCCGTCGCGAGCATCTGGCTCCACTGCGCGGAGCGGCGGCGGACCAGGAGAGTCCACGGAGCGGTCCAGTTGTAGATCCCGTCCGTGATCGGACGCACCAGAACCACTCGCTGGCCGGGCTTAAGGCTAGCAATCAAAGGCGGCAGGACTTGGGGCGGATGAGCCGCCTTGATGCGGTCGAGCGAGTCGCGCCAATCCATGTAACGCGGATCGCTGACGGGCCCGATGGTGCTGGCGTAACGAAGGCCCGCCGGCATGTAGTAGTTGACGACCGGCACCTGCTCGGGCTGGGCGACGATCACGAGGTCGCCGGGGTGCAGGAACGGGCGCAGGTTGGCTCCGATGTCGCGCACGTCGCTCTTGTAGCTCGACGTGTAGCCCTTCGGGTTGATCCAGAAGAGCGCGACGAGGCCGAGCGCAACTAGGCCGAGACGGCCGGCGTTGGCGAGGCCCAGGGCCGCGATCAGAAGCACCGGGCCGAGCACGGCCGCGAAGTAGCGCACCGTCCAGGCCGGGCTGATCTGCGAGAGCACCCAAGCCACAGCGAGCGTTCCGACGATCGCGATGGCAAGCGTGCGCGTGGCCCGCGTCTGATCTGCCCGGCGCGCACTGACGACGCCGGCGATGCCCACACCGGCAGCGAGCAGAAGCGCTACCGCGGCGCGGTCTCCTCCGAGCAGGCCGCGCGAGAACTGCACGACAACGCCGAACCGGGGAGCATGGCCCCAGGGTGCGCCCGTGTGGGCCGCCTGGAAAAGTAGCGTCGGCAACCACGGGAGGAAGAGGAGCGCGGCTCCGCCGAAGCCGAGCAGGAAATCGCGGCCGATCGCGCGGCGATCTTCGGACTTGAACCAGAGCGCGGCCACCGACACGGCGGCACCCAGGCCGAAGAAGATCCCCCAGCCGTGCGTGTAGAGCATTGCGGCGAGGCCGACAGCGAAGAACGGGATGTACTTGCGGCGCCCGAAGACATAGACGTGCACGAGGCAGGCCGACGTGAGCAGGGCCAGGAGCGCCATGAGCGAGTACATCCGCGTCTCCTGGGCGTAGGCGGTGAGGAACGGGTTGAGCGCCGCGAGGACGGCGCCGATGATGCCCGCGCGGCGGCCGAAGAGGCTCCAGCCCGCCCAGAGCGCGCTCGGGATCGTGAGGATCGCGAACAGGAGCGAAAGTCCGTGCGTCGTGGCCTCGGAGCGGCCGAAGGCGCCCATCCAGAGGTGGAGCAGCATGTAGTAGAGCGGCGGCGAACCGTCCTGGTGCAGGACGCCCGGAATGTCGAAGAACCCGTGCGAGGCGATGCCCACGGACAGTCCCTCGTCCATCCAGAACGAGCCGGTGATGACCCGGGAGCGCACAAAGAGCGAGACGAGCGTGAGCCCTGCGACCAGCAGGATGATCGGTACTCGTCCCTCGATGCGCACACGGGGCACCGCGGGAAGGCGGCGAGCAGCGACGGTGGCCATGCGGAAGCTGAGGATAACTGCCGGTTTGGGCGATTTGCGTTAGCGAAAGAAGCGGACAGTGGACAGTCGACAGTGGACAGGGATGGGGTCAGCCGTCCCTAGCTCTGTCCACCGGGCACACTGTCCACTGGAGCGACAGGGCCGCTCGAGCGTGCTACCCCGATCTGAGCTGCTTTCCCGGTGCGCAGTGCGCCGTGAACCGCCACGGGCCGCTTGCGGCGACCGGCAGGAAGTCGGGGGGCGGTACGGGTCGCCGGCGGGCCCGGCGGTTGTTCTTCACCGCCATCGTGATCCCGGGAGCCTGCGGGCGGAAGCCGACGTCGATGCCCGGGACGTTGAGATACCAGGAGACGACCGGCACCTGCAGGGCCGAGGTGTACGGATGTCCGCACGCCAGCACCGCCTTCGCTCCGCCGAGCCGGGTGATGCCTTCTTCGAGCCTGCCTCGGACGATCGCTTGGAAGTGCAGCGCGATCTCCACTCGGTGAAGCGCTTGCATCCGGCGGTAGGCGAAAGGCGAGGAGAACAGGAGCACGAGCACCCCGGCGGCGACCACGGCGGCCGCCATGCGATGCGGCCGCCCGTAGCGCCGGGCGAGGTCGCCCGCTCTGGCCACGGCCCACCCCCATCCCGTGCCCGCGAGCACGCATACGACGCCGGTGGCGACCTGCAGGTATCGCTGGTTGCCCGAGAAGCCGGCTTGGGTCATCCCGGCGACGAGCGCGGTCCACACGGCGGCGGCCAGCGCGATCCACAGCCAGACGTTCATGCGGCGCGTGCGCGCCGCGGTGACGAGACCGAGGAGCAGCGCGAGGACCGCTCCGATCTTGGCGGGCGTGAACAGCACGGGCCGGGCGTTCTCCAGCACCTGCAGGGCGGGGTGCTTCGCGAAGGCGGGGCTATTCGGGTTGGGGTTGGAGGCCCGGGACCCGGCGCGGAACAGATCTCCCGAGCCCCAGAGCTCCGGCCCGAACCAGAGCACGGGCAACAGCAGCCCGAGGCCGATGACGAGCTTCCACGTGGTCCGGTCGCGGCGCAGCAGCCACAGGCCGTAAAGGCCGAGGAAGGGCCACGTCTCGGGACGCAGCAGCGCCGCACCGTAGAGCAGCGCGAAGCTCTGCCGTGGGTGTCGGTCGACGTGGCGCTCGATCGCGAACAGGACGAAGGCGACGAGGAGCCCCTCCGAGTTGCCCAGGGCGCAGCCGCGTACGAACTCCGTGCTCGTCGTGAGGGCGAAGACCGCGAAGAGCCCCGCCACGAGGGCGCCCCGGCGATCGGTCAGGCGCACCGCGAGCCGGAAGACCATCACGAGTGCGAGCAGACCACCCGCACGCGCCACCAGGAGCCACAGGTCGGGAGCGGCGTCGCCGGCCAGACCAAAGACCGTCGTGAACAACACGGGCAGGGGCTTCCACGACGGTCCGCTGTGCGTGTCGAGCGAGCCATGCACGATCTCCCGTCCCCAGACGATCCATGACCACGGGTCATAGGTCGGGGTCGACGGAAGCGCGAGCGTGAGCGCCGCGACGACAAGTACGCCGACGACGACGAACGCGACGTCGCGCCGCGTGGCCGGCCGGGCGAGCGCTGCCACTCGCTCAGAGAACGCGGGGGACGAGCCGTCACGAGTCCGGGGCGCCGCGTCCAGAGCCGCGGGCCCGGAGGAGGCGCGCGCCGACGGTGTCGACACTAAGCCGTGGCGGTCGCGCGCGCTGCGCGGAGCCGGCTGAGGCCTCCGTAGCGCGCGAAGAGGAGCACGAGCCCCACGAGCGTGATCGGCACGAAGAGCACGAAGCGCAGCAACAGCACGTAAGCGAACAGCACGCTGCTCGAGACCCGGACAGCGGCGTTGACCGCCACGCCGACCGCGAAGTCGTAGGTGCCCAGGTAGCCGGGCGCGGCCGGGATCAAGGCACAGAGATTGGAGAAGGCGACCACCGAGAGAGCGTCGCGCAGGCCGAGATGCAGGCTGAGCGTCTCGCCGACGATGAGGTAGACGGCGGCCTCGAGCCCCCAGATGGCGACCGAGAGCACGAGGAGGGACGCGCCGCGGCGGCTGAGCAGCGCGCGGCACGGGCGCAGGATGTGGCCGAGAGTCTCGATGAGCCGCGCGCCCAGCGTTGCCGAGCGCCAGATCACCACGGCGAGGATCGCCACGGCGAGCGCGAGTCCGCCGGCGATCGCCAGCAGGACGGTGGCGCCCGGAAGCTTCACCCGCGTGATCAGGTTGAACGCGACGAGCACGAGGATCATGCCGAGCGCTGCCGCGTCGAGCACCCTCTCGGCGAGGATCGAACCGAGAATCGCGCGCTTGCTCGCTTCGGTGCGGGAGTCGAGCAGGAACACGCGCAGCAGCTCACCGCCGCGGGCCGGAAGCACGTTGTTGCCGGCGTAGCCGATCGTCACGAGCGAGTAGGAGTCGCGGCGCGAAGGGCGGATGTTCGCGTCGGCCAGGATCTGGTGCCAGCGTTCCGCGCGGCCGAGCGTGCCGACGGCGTAGACGGCGGTCGCCGCCACGAGGCCCATGACCGCGCCCAGCGAGCCGGGGAGCTGCGGCGCCTTCTGGCTGGACGCCCACCAGACGACGCCCGCGATCGGGATCACCCATAGGGCGACCTGCAGCGGCAGCATTCGTCGGGAGGCGAAGGAGTTCATGTCGGGGGCTTCGGAGGTATGGCGATGAGTGGACGGGAGCGGAAGGCTCCTGAGGGAGGGCGTTGGTGCCCGAAGCACGCACGCGGCTCCCTCTTACGTCCTGGGGGCATCGTAACGGGCGATGCGGAGGCCTGGAAGGCCCGCGGCCCGGTGCTTAAGGTTTCGTAACCTTGGCGCTGCGGGCGTCCGCGACTAACGCGAGCCGCTGGCGTCGAGGCAGGTCTCCATCACCTTGATGAGCCCGTCCGACGCGGTGTTCACGTAGAACAACGCTGCCCCGATGACCTCGGCGCCCTCGGCCTGGCCATGGATCTGCGCGGCCTGGGCATCGCCCTGGGTCGAGGTGAAGACGACACGCGGCCCGGTCGGCTTGGGCGCGACCTGGATGATTGTTCCTCCATCGCGGTAGGCGTGGACGTGCTTCAAGCGCATGCAGCGCAGCGGGCCCTTGACCGGGTCGTAGGCGCCGAGGCTGCCTCCCCCGGCGGATGTGCCACTACCACTGCTCGCGCTGCCTCCGCCGCCCGACGGGGTTCCGCCGGCTAATCCGCCGCCCCCGCCAGAGCCACTGCCCTGCGAGTCGCCAGGAGCGGCGTCGCCCGAACCGTTACCGCCACCCTGAATGGGCGTGGCCGAGCCCGAACCCGAGCTGCACCCCGACAGGGCGGCACTCACGAGCAGAAGAAGAAGGAGGAGCACAAGGCGGGGTAGCCGGGCCACTCCTCATACGGTAGAGCCCGGCTCCTACACTTCCGCCCCGCGTGAGCCCTCCCATCGCCTTGGCCGGTCCGATCGGAGTGCTCGGCATGATCGCCGTCGCCGCGGCCGCAGCCATCGCGCTCGCTTGGCCCTCTCGACGGGGACGGGCCCTGGGTCGCGCGGGCGCGCTCGTGCTCTCCCCCGTCCTGCTCGTCGCGAGCCTCTCGGGATCCTCGACGCTCGAGTCGGTGGGCCGCCACCCGGCGCCGGCGGCCGTGGCGGGGCTAGTCGGGCTTGCGGCGCTCCTCGTGCTTGCCCGCGTGCTTGCCGCGCGGCCCGAAGCCCTGGCCGTCCTTGCCGTCCTGGCGGTCCCCTTTCGCGTACCGATCCAGGCCGCCGGCGCGACGGCGAACCTCCTCGTCCCGCTCTATCTCGTGATCGCCGCCGGGACGTTTGCCGACGTTGTTCCGCAGCTGCGACCACCCGCGGGGATCCCGCCTGAGTCCGAAGCGGCCGGGGGCTGGAGCCCCAGCTGGCTCGAGCGCGTGCTCGCAGCCTCGGTGCTCCTCTATGCGATCCAGGGCGCCTACTCCGACGATGCCGAGAAGGCGCTCCAGCAGATGGTCTTCTTCTACGTGCCGTTCTCGCTGCTCTACGCGCTGCTGGCAGATCGCCGCTGGGACCTCCCTGTCCTGCGCCGCTGCCTGATCGCGCTCGTCGGTCTCGCTCTCGTCTTCGGCGCGCTCGGGCTCTATGAGTGGCAGACGAAGACGCTGTTGCTCAACCCGCGGCTGTCCCTCTCCAACGACTTCCACGCGTACTTCCGGGTCAACTCCTTCTTCTTCGACCCGAACATCTACGGGCGGTTCCTCGCCCTGGTGACCGTTGCGGTGATGGGGACCATGCTGCACCTGCGCGAGCGCCGGACATTGATTGCCGGTGCGGTCGTGCTCTTAGGTCTCTGGGGGAGCCTGCTGTTGACGCTGTCGCAGTCGAGCCTCGCCGCCATGCTGTTCGGCCTGGCCATCCTCGCGGCACTCCACTGGAGCCCTAGGTGGACGCTCGCGGCGCTCGGGGCCATCGTGGCCGTCGCATTGGCCGCCGTGCTGCTCTTCCCGTCGCAGACCGGCATCGACCTCCGCAGCTCGCGCACGGTCAACACCGCGACCAGCGGGCGTGTCGACCTGATCGACGGCGGCGTGCAGCTCTTCGCCTCGCGTCCGCTCGCCGGCTACGGATCGGCCTCGTTCGCACGGGAGTACCGCCGTCGTCACCGCCGGGGAGGCACGGGACAGGCAGTCTCGGCCTCGCACACCATCCCGATCACCGTCGCGGCCGAGCAGGGGATCCTCGGCCTCGCGCTGTACCTCGCCCTGCTCGTCCTCGCGGGGCGCCTCCTCTTACGCGGGGCGCGGCGCAGCGCCGCCCGCGCGGTCGTGGCGGCGGCGTTCTTCGCGCTCGTGCTGCACACATTCACCTACGCCGACTTCCTCGAGGATCCACTCACCTGGGTGCTGCTCGGGGTCGGATCGGCTCTCGCCGCCGCCACGCGGGGCGACCGGGACCGGGCGGCAACGCGATCCGCCGGTACCGCGATCTAACATCGCGCTCATGGCGTCGCGATTCTCTTCCCGCTCCTCTCGGCTACGCGCACTGGCCGCCCTCCTGGCCGTGCTCGTGGCCGGCGGCGGAGCCGCTGCCTACCTCATCCTCAAGAAGCCGAAGGATGTCTCCCATCCGGAGGTTTCCTTCAAGCCTGCTCCTACCCCGGCGAAGCGTGCTCCGGCCGACAAGTTCGTCTGGCCGATCTTCGGCTATGACCCGGCCCGCACGCGCCACCTGGCCGCCTCGTCCCGCTTCCACGGTCCTTGGCATCGCCAGTGGGTCAAGCGGGGTGTGGTGCTCACGGAGTTCTCGCCGGTCATGGCGGGCGACTCGATCTACTGGCTCAAGAACGACGGCAACGTCTACGCGCTGAGCAAGCGCAAGGGGCACGAGCGCTGGCACCGGCGGCTCGGGGTGCTCGCCGCCGCCTCACCGGCCTGGAACAAGGGCAACGTGTACGTCGTCCTGCTCAAACGGGCCAAGGGCGTCGACGCCGGGCGTGTTGCCTCGCTCCGCGCGCGCGACGGCCACATCAACTGGAAGCGCAACCTTCCCAGCCGCACGGAGTCCTCGCCGATCGTGATCGGCAAGCTGCTGATCTTCGGCAGCGAAGACGGGACTATCTACGCCCTGCACGCCGACACCGGCCGCACCGCCTGGACGTTCAGGGCCTCGGGAGCGGTCAAGGGCGGCCTCGCGCTCTCGGGCGGGAATCTCTTCTTCGGCACCTACGGCGGCAACGTCTACGCGATCCGGGCCGGCAACGGCTCGAAGGTGTGGCAGACGAGCGCGGGAGCGAACTTCTACTCGACGGCGGCGGTGGCAGTCGGCCGGGTGTACATCGGCAACACCGATTCGCGCGTCTACTCGTTCTCGGCGGCCAACGGGAAGCTGGCCTGGGCCACCGCAACGGGCGCCTACGTCTACGGATCGCCGGCGGTGGCCAACGTCCCGCACCTCGGCCCGACCGTGTACATCGGCTCGTACGACAGGTCCTTCTACGCCTTCGACGCGAAGTCGGGATCCGTGCGCTGGAGCCACCCGGTCGGCGGGCGCATCTCCGGGTCGTCGACGCTCGTGGGCTCGACCGTCTACTTCGCCGATCTCGCCGATCGCCGCACGCTGGGCCTCGACGCCCGCACCGGCAAGCAGGTCTTCCGACTGAACGACGGCGCGTTTACCCCCGTCATCTCCGACGGGAAGTGGCTGTTCATCAACGGCTACGCGAGCCTGTACGCGCTCTCACCGCGGGGAAGCTGAGCGACCCGCCTAGCGGACGGAGAGAAGCAGCGGTCCGGCGATCAGAGCCAGCAGAGCGAGGGCTCCGAGCAGGGCGCTGCCGTGAACGCCCAGGACGGCCGAGAGGCCCACCGCACCGAGCACCAGTGCGACGAAGACGAACGGGGCGGTGCGAGTGCGCGGCATGAACACAGTCTGCCCGAACTCGCGACGACATCCGCACCAGCGCCCAGGGGCCCGCGCGAGCCACTTCGCGACCGCGGCCGCTCGTGAGCTCGGGCAGCGGGCCCGTGTATGGACCGGCCGAAGCACGGAACACGACGTAGGACGGAGCTTCGGTCCGATCGCTCACGCCGCTGAGCGGCACTCCGAGCTGCCAGGCGAGGGCCGGGCCCATCCCGCCGTTGACGATCGGCGGCCCCCAAGTCCGGAGGCGCGCCGGGCCGCCTGCGCGATCGATGGCCTCTTCGAGAGCCGTTAGCACCGGGCGACCCCCCTCTCCACCGCGCGCGTCTTGGGCGGCGATACGCAAGCTTGCGCCGATGGGCACCGCGACTACCGCGAGCAGCGCCAGCGCCAGCCCCATACGCACGCGCGGGCTCACGCTCAACCGCAGGATCTCAACGACCCCGCGTCCGGCAAGCACACATGCGAGCGCCGCCGGCGCGAGCGCGAAGCGACCGAGCCCGGCGTAGCCGATGAGCGTCATGCCGGCGACGAGCGCAATCCACGTGAGGCAGCTCCCGGCCAGGAGCAGCAGCGTCCGCTGGCGAGTGCGCCACGCCACGACCGAGGCGCCCAGCGCCAGGATCCAGATGGGTGTCGGCAGAAGCGCGATGACGTGACGCAGTGAGGCGACGAACGGGTCGCCGGCGTGCCGCGCGACCTCGGCCTCGATGCTCCCTGCGGCGAGGTGGCTGCCCGTGAAGGGATCTCCCGTGCTGTACCAGTCGGGCGCGAGCCAGAGGACCGGTACGACGAGCAGGGCGACCGCAATGAGCGCTCGCCGCGCGGCCCCTCTGCGCCAAAGCCACAGGGCGTAGAGCGCGAAGAAGGGCCAGACCTCGGGGCGTATGAGCGCGGCGGCCAGCCCGGCCGTCAGGGCCCATTCCCGTCGCTCGTCGAGGTGCAGCAGCACCGCACCGAGTACCGCCGCGACCATGAGCGGATCGCAGGTGCCCCAGGACAGGTAGAGGAGCCAGCCGTGGCTGAGCAGCAGGGCGAGTGCGGCGACCGCGCCCGCCAGGGCGCCGCCGAAGCGCCGTCCGAGCACGAAGGCGAGCGCGACGGCCAATAAGCCCCCCGTGCGCGCCACCACGAGCCAGCCAGCCGGGGCGGCCGACCCGAGCGGCGCCAGGAGCGTCGTGAGGACGACGGGCAGCGGCTTCCACGCCGGGCCGCCCAGAGTGCCGAGGTCGCGGTGTGGATCGAAGATCTCCCGGCCCCAGACGATCCAACCCCATGCGTCGTAGTGCGGCATGGCTGACAACAGCAGCGAAGCGCCCGCGAGCGCCAGGCAGCAGAGCAGCACGACCCATGGCGTCGAGGCCCGGCGACGGATCATGTTCAAGCCTCCGATCGCGACCTCCGCGCTTGCAGCGAGGCGAGCCCCACCGCGGCGACCAGCAGCACGAACGGGTCGATCGGCGCCCGGTGCCGCGGCGTCTCGGCGCTCACGAGCAGCGTTCCCAACAGCAGAAGGCCCGGCGCGAGCCACAGCCAACGCGGTGCGCGCCCGAGGCTGCGCCGGGATGCCGGAAGCGCGAGCGCCAGCAGCGCCGCCAGCGCGACGAACCAGAAGACGTAGACACCAGCGTCGGCGTAGCCAGGCTCGACGTCGATGGTGGCGCCCTCGAACCGCCAGCGCTTCTGCCCGGCGAGGTCGAGCAGCCGGATCCCGTTCCAGAGGGCGACCTTCGCCGGGTATCCGGGGTGCTCGCCCACGAAGTCGAGCGCTCGCTTGCGCAAGCGCTTGTCGACCTCGAACCCGCTGAGCCCGAGCTTCTTGATCGGCTTGTACTCGGTGTCGCGCGGCAGGCGCCACGACGCCGGGTTCTCCCGGTCGCGAAAGGAGACGGAGTTGTAGGTGCCCGCCAGTGTCTCTCCGCTTTCGGTGTTGATCGGGATGAACTTGCCCACTTCGATCGCGTTACGGATGGTCCAGGGCGAGATGACGAGCAGCGTCGCCAGCGCCAGAGCCGCGGGGCGTACGACCGACCGCCACGACCGCCACGGGCTCCCCCACAGGAGCAGCCCGAGCGGAAGCACCAGCAGGATCCCGTTGACGCGGGTCAGCGCGGCCATGCCGATGAACGCCCCGGCAAGCACGACGTACTTGCGCCTATGAGGTTCTCGCCGCGCCGCGAGCGCGCAGGCGATCGCGGCGAGCTCGAGCGTCACGAAGAAGGTCTCCGAGACGAGCGAGGAGCCCATCGCCACCCAAGGTGCGTACAACGCCCCCAGCCCCGCGGCCCACAACGCCACGCGGGGCCCGAACAGCCGCAGCGCAATCAGTCCGAGCAGGGCGACGGCTCCGGCACCCATCACCGCCAACACGAGTCGCGCCGCCGTCTTGTCGTGGCCGAATACGGCGTATATCCCCCCGAGCGCGTAGGGCCAGCCGGGAGGCCGGTAGGTCGCGGCGCGATGCACGACCCGGCCGTCCGGAAGCACCGCGCGGTCGCCGGGGTAGCCGTGCCCGTGAGCTACGTGGCGGGCGATGCGGTCGTAGTCGCGATCGTCGTGAATCGTGTGGTAGCCGGGTGTGACCAGCACCACGACGATCCGGGCCACGAGAGCCAGGACGATCAGCGCCCAGAACAGGCGGCGGAAGTTTCGTGGACGCCGCTCCGATGACGCAGGCAGGACGTGCGCGCCGGCAGGGGGTGGCTCCGCGTGGGCGCGGTCCGGTTCCAGCACGTCAGAAAACCTAGAGCTTCCCGAGGCGCTCCCGGGTTAGCACTCGGCCAGTCCGGGGCGGGGCCCTAGCAGCCTCTAGAGCTCAGAGACGTCGTCGACCAGGTCGAGCTTCGCGCTCAGACCGGTCAACTCAATCACGCGCTGCACGGCGTCGGGGCCGCGCACTATCGCCAGGCGGCGGCCCGCTTCACGCGCGCGCGCGTCTGCAGAGACCAGCAGGCGAAGGCCGGTGGAGTCCATGAACGTCAGGCCGCCGAGGTCGAGGACGACCGTCTTGGCGCTGTCCGTGGACTCCGCCTGGCGGATCTCGCTCTCCGCCTCTTCGGCCGTGCCGATGTCGAGCTCTCCGACCATCCGCACGCGCGCCGTGGAGTCGGTGCGCTCGGTGGAGACGTTGAAGGGCTTCATAAGCAGGTGATCCCGGAGAGCGGGCGCTGCGGATCGTAGACGACAGCGTTGCGGGTCGTCCCGCTCCGCCGTGAACCAACGTCTATACTGCTTACATCTCGTAAGGAGCTACAGAAAGGGCAGCATGAGCCGCCTACTCCTCATCCCGCTTGAAGACACCGTAGTGCTGCCGAACATGACGCTCTCGCTCGCGGTCGACGTGGGTGACGAGGAGCGCGTACTGCTCGTGCCGCGCCACGAGAACGAGTTCGCCTCCGTCGGCACGGTCGCCGACGTTTCCGAGCGCGTCCAGATCCCGGGCGGCGGCAAGGCCGTCGTCCTTTCCGGGCTGCACCGCGGCATCGCGGGCGCGGCCCAGTCGGTCCCCAACGGCCAGTTGTACGTCGAGGTGGAAGAGCGTCCCGACGACACCCCCGTCGACGGTCGCACACGCGAGCTCGAGCGCGAGTACCGCGCCGTGGTCGAGGAGATCCTCGAGATCCGCGGTGACGATGGCCGCATCTCGGCCTTCGTGCGCTCGATCACCGAGCCCGGCGCCCTGGCCGACACCTCGGGCTACTCGCCCGACATCTCCTTCAGCCAGAAGGTCGAGCTGCTCGAGAAGCTCGACGTCACCGAGCGCCTCGACCTCGCCCTGGGCTTCCAGCGCGAGCGCCTGGCCGAGCTGCAGGTCCGCCGCCGCATCCGCGACGACGTGCAGACGGGCGCAGAGAAGCAGCAGCGCGAGTACGTCCTGCGCAAGCAGATGGACTCCATCCGCAAGGAGCTCGACGAGGACGACGGCTCCGTCGTCGAGGAGTACCGCACGAAGATCGAGGAGTCGGGCATGCCCGACCACGTGCGCGAGCAGGCCGAGAAGGAGCTCGGGCGCTTCGAGCGCATGGGCGAGCAGTCGGCCGAGTCGAGCACGATCCGCACCTACCTCGACTGGCTGATCGCCGTGCCGTGGGGCAAGGCCTCCGAAGAGCGTCTCGACCCGGTCGCCGCGCGCGAAGTGCTCGACGCCGATCACGCCGGCCTCGAAGACGTCAAGGAGCGCATCACGGAGT
>JBBPXY010000014.1:0-20561 GCA_038200435.1 Solirubrobacterales bacterium | reverse complement strand
TGAATCTAGCGGCGGCCAGATTGCCAAGGAACGCCGAATGGTGAGTTACCCCCCGCTATTCGACGTCAATTCACCACTCGGCGTTTCAGCGCGGCTGATCCACGCCGCAAGCGCGCGGACGCTTGCGTTCCTAGATTCGAACCCGCGGCCCGCAACCGGCCCGCAGCCGTCAGCGCAGCCAGGCCGATCAACAGTGCGAACCCCGCAGGTAGCCACACCCAACCCAGCGGCAGGCCCGCCGGCGCGCGCACCGCGACCGGATGCGCGGGCACTCGAGCCACAGCAGGAAAAGCAATCCGTGGAACGCGGCCAAGCGGCCCGCGCGGCCCGACCGCCGGTGGCGAACCCGGTGGATCCGCTCCGAGCAGCGTGAGCGGGTCGACGTAGCCGAAGTTCCTGGCGCGCACGCGTGCGCCCAGCCGGAGCCGTCCCGAAGGCCCGACGGCGCCCAGCGGCGCCCCCGGTACGACCCTGCTGCCGCGGTGTACCGCGACCGATTCGAGATGCAGGTACGTGGCGTTCAGAGGACCGCACGCCACAGTCACGGTTCGCCCCGCCTCCGGCACCACCCCCGCGAACAACACCCGGCCTCCGCAAGCTGCGCGTACCGCCGCGCCGGGCGTTGCCGCGATGTCGATCCCGCGCCGCTGGCCGGCCGCGAAACGGTCGGCCGTCACGGCGAAGCGGCCTACCACGGCGCCGTGCACCGGCCATAGCCAGCGTGCTCGCGCCGCGGCGTCGACGACCGGCGCAACCGCCCACAGGGACAAGGAGAGGCAGCAGACAAGGGCAATGCGCGACACGGCGCGAAGCATCCCCTCCTTCCCAAGACCCGAGCCAAACCGGCGTCTCTTGTCGCAAAAACAGAGCCCTTCCTACGTAGACCCCCGCCCTTCCGTCAACGCCGCATAGAGCGCGTTGGCCGGTACCCCGGTCAGCTCGGCCACCACGCCCGCCGCGGCGCGGGGCTTGGCCCCTGCCTCGACGAGGCGGGTCACCGCGGCGACGGCCGTCGCCCGATCCGCGCCCGGACCGCCCTCGCCCGCCCCGATCACCAGGACCACCTCGCCCCGTGGCGCAGCCGTGCCGAACCGCTCCGCCAGCTCCGAAGCGCTCCCGCGCACCACCTCCTCGTGCACCTTCGTCAGCTCGCGGCACACCGCGATCGGGCGCAACGGATCGACCTCCGCCAGCGCGCTCAAAGAGGCCGCGACCCGCCGCGGCGACTCGAACGCCACCACTGTCTCGCCGCCCTCGCGGAACAACGCGAGCAGCGCCCCGCGCTTGCGCGGCAGGACGCCGACGAACCGCCAGCGCTCGGCAGGCAGTCCACTGGCCACGAGCGCCGCCACCGCGGCCGACGGGCCGGGGAGCACCTCGACCGCCATCCCCGCCCCCACGCACGCCTGCACGAGCACGAGGCCCGGGTCGCTCACCAGGGGCATCCCGGCGTCGGACACGAGGGCCACCACGGCGCCCGCCTCCATCCGGCGCACCAGTTCCCGCGCGCGAGCGCGCTCGTTGTGCTCGTGGTAGGAGAGAAGTGTCGCCGTCACGCCGTAGCGATCGAGCAGGACGCGCGTGCGGCGCGTATCCTCGCAGGCGACGACGTCCGCCTCGCGCAGTGCAGCGAGCACGCGCAGGGTGACGTCCTCGAGGTTCCCAATCGGCGTCGGGCAGACGACGAGGCGCCCGGCGCTCACCCTCCGCGCTCTAGCCCATCGAACGCCAGCGCGGCGGCACCCACCATCCCCGCCTCGTGGGCGAACCGGGCCGGGACGATGCGCACGAGATCGCGCGAGGGCCGCAGAGCGCGGGCGAGCATCTCCTCTCGGGCCGGCTCGAGCAGGAGGTCACCCGCGGCGATGACCCCGCCGCCGATGACGACTACCTCGGGGTTGAAGAGGTTCACGAAGTTCGCGATGCCCACGCCCAGGCGCCGGCCGATCAACTTGAGCGCACTGCGTGCGTCCGGATCGCCGTCGTGGGCCAGCTCCGTGACGAGGATCCCGGTGAGCTCGCGGCCCGCGGCGAGCGCGCGCCCGAACTCCGAGTCCGGCTGCTCGGCGGCGATGCGCGCCGCCTCACGACCGAGCGCGCCGCCCGATGCGACCGCCTCGAGGCAACCGTGGTTGGGGCAGTTGCCCTGGCACGGCGGACCATCCATGTCGATGACCATGTGGCCGAGCTCAGCGCCCGCACCAACGGTTCCGCGGAAGACCTCGCCGTTCAGCACCAGCCCGCCTCCGACACCGGTGCCGATCGTGAGCACGACCGCGTTGCGCGCGCCCTGGGCGGCGCCGTAGCGGTGCTCGGCCAGCGCGGCGACGTTCGCGTCGTTGTCGATGAAGACGGGGAGGCCGATCCGCTCGGCCATGAGGTCTCGGAACGGCAGGTCGGTGATCGGCAGGTTCACGGCCATCACGGCCATGCCGCGCTCTTGGTCGATCAGGCAAGGGATGCCGAACCCCACCCCGGTGACTTCGCTCGGCGCTGCCGCGCGCGACTCGTCCACGGCTTCGACGATGCGATCGAGAAGCTCCGCCTGGTCGATGCCGAGCGCCGGTCGCAGCGCCCGATGATGGATCCCGAGCTCGCGGTCGACCACTCCGGCAAGCAGCTTCGTCCCCCCGAGATCGACGCCGACAACGCACTCGGCGGCCACGTCAGCCACTATAACCGCCGCATGAGCGGGCCCGACGACCAAGGCGAGCGCCCGGAATATCGTGTCTACGGGGGCGGCGGCCGGCGGCCCAAGCAACCACGCGATGCCCCGGCGCGGCCGGGCGCAAGCGGCGGTGGTCGTCCCGAATACAAGGTCTACCGGGCACGACCGCGCGGTCTGTTCGCCCGGTTGCGTGGCCAGGACGAGATGGGCGACGACCCATCCCCCGTCGCGCCGGGCGGACGCAGGCGTATCAGCGCCAGGCGAGTGATCGTCTCGGTCCTCGTCGCTCTTCTCGGGTGGCTGCTGCTCTCCTTCGTTCTTTTCTTCATCTCGGCGCAGGTACAGCAGGGCAAGGTCTCCGGGAGGGCCAAGGCGGCGCTGAGTGACGGCGGGGCGCTGCCGACCTCGGCCAACACGGTGCTGATCCTGGGCTCCGATCAACGGCTGAAGGGATCCAAGGAGCCCGGCGCCAACCCGAAGGGGCCGAGCCGCTCCGACACGATTCTGCTCATGCGCGTCGGCGGCGGCAAGTCCGCCCGCCTCTCGATCCCTCGTGACACCGACGTGAACATCCCCGGCCACGGCCTGGGCCGAGTCAACTCCGCGTTTGCCTACGGCGGCGCCGCGCTCTCGATCCGGACCATCGAAGCGTTTCTCCATATCCGGATCAACCATCTCGTCGAGGTGAACTTCGCGAACTTCCCCCGGTTCATCGACACCCTCGGCGGTGTTGACGTGAAGACCGGATGCGTGCTCTCGCTGATCAACGGCGGGACCAAGAACGGCGGCTACACCCTGCGGTTACGCCGTGGCAGCCATCGCCTCGACGGCAAGGCCGCGCTCGCGCTCGCCCGCACCCGGAAGAACCAGTGCCCCGGCAAGCTGGGCGAGAACGACCTCACGCGAGCCAAGCGCCAGCAGCAGATCCTCGGCGCGATGAAGGACCGGCTCACCTCACCGCTCTCGGTGTTGCGCCTGCCCTGGGTCTCCTGGGCTGCCCCGCAGGCCATCCGCTCCGACATGGGCGGATTCTCCCTGCTGGGCATGTTCGGGGCGATCGCCACATCGCCCGCGGCCAAGCCGGCGGTGCTGCCAGTCACACCGAACCCAACGGGCGGCGGACTGACCATCTCGCCGGAGAGAAAGCGGCGCGCCGTTGCCCGCTTCCTGAAGGGCTAGCCGCGCACTAGTCCTTCTTGGCGGCCGGAGCCGGCTTGGAGTCGGACTTCGACGACGAGGAGTCGCTCTTCGAGTCCGAAGTGGACGAGCTGGAGCTCGACTCGCTCTTCTTGTCCGAGGAGGAGTCCGAACTCGACTCCTTCTTCTCGCTCGAGCCTCCGTCGCTGCTCTTGCCCTCGCCGGCTTCCTTGAGCTCGCGGGCGCGCTTCTTCGTCCCGTAGTCGGTGTTGTAGAAGCCCGACCCCTTGAAGTGGACGGCCGGCGCGTACATCACGCGCTGGACCGGCGCCGAGCACACCTCGCACGTCGTGAGCGGGTCGTCGGCCATGCGCTGAGTCGCCTCGAAAGAATGGCCGTTCTCGCAGCGGTATTCGTAAGTCGGCATGGGCGGGGCAGTCTAGAGTCACGCCGCGATGCCCGACACCGTCACGATGGACAAGATCGTCTCGCTCTGCAAGCGGCGGGGCTTCGTCTTCCCGTCCTCCGAGATCTACGGCGGCCTTGGCTCGACGTACGACTACGGGCACTACGGCGTCCTGCTCAAGACGAACGTCAAGAACGCCTGGTGGCGCTCGATGCTGCAGGAGCGCGACGACATCGTGGCCCTCGACGCGGCGATCCTCATGCACCCGCGCACGTGGGAGGCCAGCGGCCACCTCGCGGGCTTCACCGACCCGCTCGTCGATTGCCGCACCTGCAAGCAACGTTTCCGGGCCGACCACATCGGCGACCTCCCCTGCGGGCGCAAGCCCTCCAAGCACCCGGGCGAGGACGATCAGTGCGACCTCACGGAGGCGCGCGACTTCAACCTCATGTTCGAGACGACGATCGGCCCCGTCAAGGAGTCGGGGTCCACCGTCTACCTGCGCCCCGAGACCGCCCAGGGGATCTTCGTCAACTTCAAGAACTACCTCCAGTTCTCGCGAAAGAAGCCCCCGTTCGGCATCGCGCAGATCGGCAAGTCCTTCCGCAACGAGATCACTCCGGGCAACTTCGTCTTCCGCACGCGCGAGTTCGAGCAGATGGAGATGGAGTTCTTCGTGCCGCCCGACGACGTGCAGAAGTGGTTCGAGCACTGGCTGGCCGAGCGCGAGCGGTGGTACGTGGAGCTCGGTATCCGGCCCGATCACCTGCGGATGCGCGCGCACGAACCGGACGAGCTCTCCCACTACTCGAGCGGGACGAGCGACGTCGAGTACCTCTTCCCGATCGGCTGGTCGGAGCTCGAGGGCGTCGCGAACCGGGGCGACTTCGACTTGAAGCAGCACACTGAGTTCTCGGGGCAGAAGCTCGAGTACGTCGATACCGCGAGCGGCGAGCGCTACGTCCCGCACGTGATCGAACCGGCCGCGGGGGCTGACCGAGCGACGCTCGCCTTCTTGGTCGACGCCTACGACGAGGACGAGATAGGCGGCGAGCCGCGCACCGTCCTGCGCCTGCACCCGCGCCTCGCACCGGTCAAGGCCGCGGTGCTACCCCTCGTCAAGAAGGACGGCCAGCCCGAGCTCGCCCACGAGATCCACCGGGAGCTGCGCACCCGGATGTCGGCCGAGTACGACGAGGGCGGAGCCATCGGCCGCCGCTACCGCCGCCAGGACGAGATCGGCACGCCGTTCGGAGTGACGGTCGACCACCAATCACTCGAAGATCAGACCGTCACCGTGCGTGACCGGGATTCGCTGGAGCAGGAAAGGGTGCCGATTGGGGACCTGGCCGATGAGTTGGAGCGCCGGCTTCGGCTGCCTTGGCGGTCGCCCAAGATCAGTGGACAGTGGACAGTGGACAGTGGACAGACATGAGGGTCCGACCCTCGCTCTGTCCACTGTGAGCCCGGCGAAGCCGGCGCACTGTCCACTCGCCCCGGAGCCACTCTTCACATCACCTCAAGCGTCCACGCACCGCCACGACGAATCCCCCCGCCACAGAACGCGCCCCCACTCCTTGCACCTCGATCCGGCGGTCTGAGAACACGGTGAGCGTGGCGATCCCGGCGAGCGGGAGACCCTGCGGCTCCACGACGATGCCGCCGCCGGCCGCGTGAACGCGGGCTTGGAGACGGGCGTTCACGCCGAGGACAGTGGCCGAGCCTTCGAGCACGAGCCCGTCCGCGTCTGCGGTGATCGGACGCACATCGAACCCCGGCGGCAGCGCGGCTCGCAGGTCGGCTTCGGTGACGCGCCCCTCGGCCGTCAGTGCCGTCCCGCGCTTGCGCAGCTTGGCATCGCGCAGTGTCAGGAGGCCGGTCGACAGGGTCGCGGTCGAGAAGTCGAGGTCGCCCGCCTTGGCGCTCTTGCCGAGCTCACCGGCGACCTGACCCGACGAGCCGCGGTAGCTGCGCATGCGCACCACGACGCGGTCCGCCCGGCCGCCGACCAGTTCGAAGGCCGGGAACGCGTGCACCTCGACGTGCTCGACCTCGCCCGAGTGGGCGAGATGGCCCCGGAGGCTGCGGGCGGCCAGTCGAGGGAGCAAGACCTGGCTCAGCGCCAGCAGCGCGACCACCAGCACCGTCGCCCCGACGGATACACGCGCCCTCACCACGACCGAGAGGCGCCCGTTGGCGCCTCTCGAACCTCTCGAACTGACGTGCTGATCAGCTAGGCCGCTGACCCGCTACTGCTGGGTGCGGGCGTCGGCGGAGTCGTCGTCGAGGAGTACTCGAACTCCTCCTCCTTACCGAACAGCGCGTCGAGGATCTTGTTGCGCAGGTCCTCGCTCGCGGCCATCGCCACACCCGCCCCGACAACGAGCAGGAGGAGCTTGCGCCCGAGCCCGCCCTTCTTCTTCTTCTGAGGACCCTCCTTGAGCGCCTGACCGGCGTCGCGCAGCGCAGTGGCTGCCTCCTTCAGGTCCTTTTGCAGCTTCTTGTCGTCGACCAGCGCCTTTTGAGGCGACTTGCCGTTGGAGAGTCGCTTGTACGCGTCCTGCGCCGAAGCGAACGCGGCCTGCACGTTGTCGCGCAGCTCCTCGTCCTGAACGACGCGCTGTACGTACGGCTTGCCCTTTGCCGCGGCGGTAGCTCCTGCCGCCTTGGCCGCCTTCTTCTTCGCCGCCATTCCACTCCCTCGAATCCGCTTGCTGTCGGCGGAGCATACCTCCACCGGGCCGAGGGAGCCTGCCCCACGGCTCAGAGCTCGAAGACGGCACCCTCCCGCGCCACCTCGACGGGGCCGCCGAAGGTGCGCTCGGCCTCCTCCTTCGCCCATCCGGCGTCGAGCTCGTCGGAGATGTGCGTGAGCACCAACTGCCGGGCGCCCGCCCGCCGCCCGTGGTCGCCTGCCTCCCCCGGGGTGAGGTGCCCCCTCATGCCCTCGCGCTCCGGCCGGGGGAGGGTCGCCTCGATGATGAAGAGGTCAGTGCCCTGCGCGAAGTCGATCAGGTCATCGCTCGGGCGGCAGTCGGCGCCGAAGGTGAACCGCTTGCCGTCTCCATCGGTCTCCCGTAGCTCCACCGCGTGGGTGTGGGTGAAGTGCGGCACCTCCTGGAAGCGCGCCTCGAGGCCGCCGACCTCTACGCGCGCGTCGGGCTCGTACTCGGCGAGGTCGAAGGCGTTCTCCACGAGCTCCTCGGGGCCCCAAGCACCCGCAATGCGGCGCAGGGTCTCCCGCGCGCCGGCCGGAGCGATGAGGCGCGGCCGCGCCGGGTTGTCGGTGCCGGGCCAGCGATCGACCGGCACGGGCTGCTGACGGGGCGCGTAGGTCAGCGCGTAGGAGTACGGGATCAGGTCGAGGAAGTGATCGGCGTGCATGTGCGAGATCACGACCGCGTCGACATCGACGTAATCGACGAAGCGGCGCATCTTCCCGAACACCCCGTTGCCGCAGTCGAGGAGGACGTGCACGCCTTCGTGCTCGACCAGATACCCGCTGCACGCGCCGTCGACGTCCTGCCAAGACGGCGACTTGCCCAGCACGGTGATCCTCACGCCCGACCCTCCCTCAAAGTCCTTTGAGACACTCTATCCCGCATGGGGACGCCTTTTCCAATGGCCGCGGTGCCGGCGCACGGCTTCGCCGTCGCGGCGCTCGCCTTCGGTGCATTGCTCGTCGTCGGGGCGCTGCTCTCGGGTCTGGCCCGGCGCAGCTTCCTCTCGCTCACCGCTCTGTTCGTGGTCGCCGGGTTTCTGCTCGGCCACGGGGGATTCGAGGTGGTCTCCTTCGCGCCGCGCTCGTCGTTCGTGCAGCAGCTCGCCCTGGTCGCCCTCGTGGTGATCCTCTTCCGCGACGGACTCGAGGTCGAGGGGGAGATGCTCCAGGGCCACTGGCACCTGCCGGTACGCAAGCTGGTGCTGGCGATGCCGCTGACGGCCGTGCTGGTCGCGCTCGTGGCACGCTGGCTCGTAGACCTCTCCTGGACCGAGAGCTTCCTGCTCGGCGCGCTGCTCGCTCCCACCGACCCCGTCCTCTCCTCGAGCGTGATCACCAACCCGCGCGTGCCGCGCATCGTGCGCCACTCGTTGAACCTCGAGTCGGGGATGAACGACGGGCTCGCGCTGCCTGCCGTGCTCGCGCTGAGCGCCGCGCTCGGATCGACGGAAGGGCACTTCGTCTGGTGGCGCTTCGTTCTGCAGGACGTCGGGGTCGGGCTCTTGACCGGCGTCCTCGTCGGCGGTCTCGCCGCCCGTCTGCTCCCGCACGAGCGGGCGCGGGGGCGGGATATTCCGGCGCATCAGAAGTCGCTGTTCGCGCTCGGCACCGCCTTCGCTGCCTACGGCATAGCCGTCCTGACGCCTAAGGGCAACGGCCTGATCGCGGTGTTCGTGTGCGCGATCGTGCTGGGAATCATGCGGCCCGACATCCGGGGCCACTTCGAGGAGCGGGCCGACGACATCGTGGAGATCGTCAAGCTCGGGGTGTTCGTCGTCTTCGGATCGCTGCTCACGCTGCACGGGCTCTTCGGTGACGGCTGGGCGGCCGTGGGCGTGGTCGCCTTCACCCTGCTGGTTGCGAGGCCCGTGGCGGTGTTCGCCGCGCTCGCCGGTACACGCGTGGACAACGCGACCAAGGGGTTCATGGCCTGGTTCGGGCCCAAGGGAGTCGCGACTGTGACCTTCTCGCTACTCGTGCTGAGCGAGGACATTCCCGCCGGATCGCGGATCTTCAACCTCGCCGCGCTCGCAGTGTTCACCTCGATCATCGTGCACGGGTTGAGCGATACGCCGGGGGCGAATTGGATCGGGAGGCGGGCTGAACGTCGAGTGGACAGTGGACAATCGACAGTGGACAGGGCCGAGGGGTGAAGCCGCTCCCCGTGCGGCACCCCCGCCGCGCATGATCGCAGCGTTTGCTGGGCCAGAGCCATACAAAGCTGCTTTAGGCGACGCGCCAACCGAGCCGGACCGGACTCACTCTCTCCGTCGCAGACCGGGAGAAGGGCGCGCGCCTAGCTCACGTCCTAAGCGCTACCTGCTCCTCCGCCGTCGGAAACGCCCACGCGCTCCGCGTGCGGCGCTCTTGGCGGTAGACGAAACGCATCTGGCGGGGCGGCGCGAGGCCGGCTGGATCGGCGGGTCGGAACGTCGCGCATGCTTCCGTCTCCTGAAGTGCGCAGAGGAGGTTCTGCCGGAAGTAGCAGCCCTCGCATGTCGCCTTGGCCCGGCCCTTCGCCATTCGTTCCCGCCCTCGTAGTTCGCTTGCCCTTCCCAACCCGAAGCCGGCACTAAAGCGAACTCGCCCCCCTTCGCGAAGGGCGAACTCCGCAAAACGCAGGATGTTTGTGAACAGCGAGGTAATCGCTGCAAAAGGACGCTTTCTTCGCCGTTCTGATCGGAAGCCCCCGGAGTTTCCGTAGCTTTCCGGGACACTCATGCAAGCTCTAGTCACCGGCATCAGCGGTTACGTCGGCGCGGCCCTCGCGCCCCGCCTTCAGCGCGAAGGGCACCTCGTGCGCGGCTTTGGCCGCGACCCGTCGCGAGTGACGGTGTCCGGCATCCCCGTTGTGCGCGGCGATGCGGTCACGGGTGTGGGCCTCGACGAAGCGATGGACGGGGTCGACGTCGCCTACTACCTGATTCACGCTATGGAGGCTTCCGCGGACGGCCCGTTCGCCGACCGGGAACAGCGGGCCACCGAGAACTTCGTGCAAGCGGCCCACGCCGCCGGAGTCGGACGCATCGTGTACCTGGGAGGACTTGTGCCGGGCGGGGCGGCCGCGTCGCCGCACCTCGCAAGCCGTCTCGCGGTGGAGGAGTCCCTGCTCGAGGCAGTTCCAGGATCCATCGCTCTGCGGGCGTCGATCGTGATCGGGGCACGCTCGCGCTCCTTTCGCTTTCTCGTGCGGCTGATCGAGCGCCTACCGTTGATCGCCCTGCCCGGATGGCGCGACAACCGGACCCGGCCCGTCGACGGACGCGACGTGCTCGCCTACCTGGTGCGGTCCGCCGAACTGCCCGCCGGGTCGGGAGGTTCCTTCGACATCGCCGGTCCCGACGTCGTCTCCTACGGAGAGCTGATCGAGCTCATCCGTGACGCGATGCTCGTCGGGCGCCCCGCGCTGTCTCTCGGCCGGCTGACCGTGACCCCGCTCGCCAGCCGGGTCGCGGCCCTGGTGGCCGGCGAGTCGCCGGAGCTCATCGGCCCGCTGATGGAGGGGCTGGAGCACGACCTTCTTCCGCGCGACGAGCGTGCTGCCGAGTACTTCGGCGTGCGACCGCATTCGCTGCAGTCGGCGGTGGAGCGTGCCCTGCGCGACTGGGAGGCGCACGAGGAACTCGCCGCCCGATAGGGTCCTCCGCGCCGTGGGCACAGTCAGCACATCGATCGAGATCGCCGCCTCTCCGCAAGAGGTGTGGAACGTGATCATGGATCCCAAACGTCTCGACGACTGGGTGACCATCCACCGTCGTCTGAGTGATGTATCTGACGACCCGTTGGTCGAAGGATCCACGATGGAACAGACACTCTGTCTGCGCGGCGCGAATTTCAAAGTCAACTGGACGGTCACCGAGCACGACGCTCCTCACCTCGCGGTCATGGAGGGCAAGGGCCCGGCACGATCGCTGGCGCTCATACGCGACACGCTTGCGCCCATCAAAGGCGGCACGCGCTTCGACTACGTCAACGAGTTCAAGGCGCCCATGGGCCCCTTGGGAGCGATGGCCAGCCGGGTTCTGGTCGGTGGTGTCTCCGAGCGCGAGGCCAAGTCGTCGCTCAAGCGCCTGAAGTCCCTGCTCGAACGCTGAACCCGATTAGTCACTTTCGGGTAGTTCACCCTGTGGGGTGAGTGCGAACGTGCCAGTGGCGCCGAACGTGCACTGATGACGGCGCGTTGGGTCTAGTGTGCACTGGAGAAAGTGCATGAAATGACCTATCAGGAGAACGCACCGGAGGTGCCGGCATGGCTGATTTTCTCGACGCGAAGGTAAAAGAGATCGACGAGCGGCTGCGTGAGCTCAAGCCACTGGTCGAGGAGCACGCCCGTTTGGAGAAGGCTCGTCAAGCGCTCTCGGGAGTGAGCGGCAACGGCCGCCGGGGCCCAGGCCGCCCGAGCGGGACGCGCGCCGGAGGCACCAGCCGCCGGCGCGGACGCCCGCGCGGCGGCAACACCCGCACGCGGCAGACCCTCGAGCTGGTACGGACCCGTCCGGGCATCACCATCCCGGAACTTGCCGACGCCATGTCGATCAAGCCGAACTACCTCTACCGCATCCTTCCGGGCCTCGAGAAGGAGGGCCAGGTGCGCAAAGAGGGCAAGGGGTGGCACGCAGGGGCAAAAAGCTAGCGCCCGCGTGACCACCGAAGAGCCCGCCCGGGGCCGCAGCTTGCGGCCCCGGGCGGAGGTCTTTGGGGGGCCTAGACGAGCCCGAGCTTCTGAACGGCTTCGCGCTCTTCCTTGAGCTCGCCGACTGTCTTGTCGATGCGCTCCCGCGCGAAGTCACCCACGTCGAGCCCCTCGGCGATCTCGTACGAACCGCCCGAGCACTTGCAGGGGAACGAAGAGATGATGCCTTCCTCCACGCCGTAGGGATTGCCGTCGGAGAGCACGGCCATCGAGCGCAGGCCGTCTGACCCCAGCAGCCAGTCGTGGACGTGGTCGACTGCCGCGTTGGCCGCCGATGCCGCCGACGAGGCGCCACGCGCCTCGATGATCTCGGCTCCGCGCTTGCCGACGCGCGGCATGAACTCATCCGCGTACCACTGCTCGTCAACCTTGTCGGAAGCCTTCTCACCCTTGACCGTCGCGTTGAACAGGTCGGGGAACATCGTGGGCGAGTGGTTGCCCCAGACGCACAGGTCGTTGATGTCACCCACTCCGACCTCGAGCTTCTGTGCGAGCTGGGCCACGGCCCGGTTCTCGTCGAGCCGCGTCATCGCGGTAAAGCGATCGGTCGGGACGTCGGGTGCGTTGCGCGCGGCGATGAGAGCGTTCGTGTTGGCCGGGTTTCCGACCACCAGGACGCGCAGGTCGTCGGCCGCCTTCTCGTTCAGCGCCTTGCCCTGCGGCCCGAAGATCTTGCCGTTGGCCTCCAGCAGGTCGGCGCGCTCCATGCCCTTCGAGCGCGGCCGGGCGCCCACCAGGAGAGCGACGCTTACTCCGTCGAAGGCTTGGTTCGCGTCGTCGTAGATGTCGACGGACTTCAGCAGCGGAAACGCGCAGTCGAAGAGCTCGAGAGCCGTGCCTTCGGCGGCCTTCACGGCGTCGGGTATCTCGAGCAACCGCAGCTCGATCTCCTCGTCGGGCCCGAGCATCTGGCCCGAAGCGATGCGGAAGATCAGGGCGTAGCCAATCTGCCCGGCGGCGCCGGTCACTGCAACTCGTGTCGCCATCAGGCGTTCATCTCCTTTTGAAGGTTCTCGTCGATCGCGTCGAGGAACTCCTCGGTGGTGAGGTACTCGTGATCCTTGGAGATCAAGAGGGCGAGGTCCTTGGTCATCTTCCCGCCCTCCACCGTGTCGACGCACACGCGCTCGAGCGTCTCGGCGAACTCGGTGACTGCGGGCGTCTCGTCCATGCGGCCGCGGTAAGCCAGCCCGCGAGTCCAGGCGAAGATGGAGGCGATGGGGTTCGTCGAGGTCGGCTTGCCCTGCTGGTGCTGGCGGAAGTGGCGGGTGACGGTGCCGTGCGCCGCCTCGGCCTCGACAGTTTGGCCGTCGGGCGTCATGAGCACGCTGGTCATGAGGCCTAGTGAGCCGAAGCCCTGGGCCACCGTGTCCGACTGCACGTCGCCGTCGTAGTTCTTGCACGCCCAGACGTAGCCGCCCTCCCACTTGAGCGAAGCGGCGACCATGTCATCGATTAGGCGGTGCTCGTAGGTGAGGCCGGCCTTCTCGAAGGCTTGGGCGAACTCGGCGTCGAAGATCTCCTGGAACAGGTCCTTGAAGCGCCCGTCGTACACCTTCAGGATGGTGTTCTTGGTGGACATGTACACCGGCACGCCACGGTCGAGGCCGTAACGGAACGAAGCCCGGGCGAAGTCGCGGATGGAGCCGTCGAGGTTGTACATCGCCATCGCCACGCCGCTGTCGGGGAAGTCGAAGACGTTCACCTCGATGTTCTCCCCGCCACCGTCCGGCGTGAAGGTGAGCGTGAGCTTCCCCTTGCCCGGCACGAGGATGTCCTCAGCGCGGTACTGATCGCCGAAGGCGTGGCGGCCGATGAT
Organism: Solirubrobacterales bacterium; assembly: GCA_038200435.1. Lineage (GTDB taxonomy): Bacteria > Actinomycetota > Thermoleophilia > Solirubrobacterales > Solirubrobacteraceae > JBBPXY01. The sequence goes on along the minus strand of JBBPXY010000014.1, from coordinate 7,116 downwards.
GATCGGCTTGGTCCAGTTGGGCACGAGTCGCGGCACGTTGGCCATGACGATCGGCTCCCGGAAGATGACCCCGCCGAGGATGTTGCGGATGGTGCCGTTGGGCGAGCGGTACATCCTCCCCAGGCCGAACTCCTGCATGCGCGCCTCGTCGGGCGTGATCGTCGCGCATTTCACGCCGACCCCGTGCTCCTTGATGGCGTTGGCAGCATCGACCGTGATCTGGTCGTCCGAGGCATCGCGGCTCTCGATGCCGAGGTCGAAGTAGAGGAGCTCGACGTCCAGGTAGGGCAGGATCAGCTTCTCCTTGATGAACTTCCAGATGACGCGGGTCATCTCGTCGCCATCGAGCTCTACGACCGGGGTGGAGACCTTGATCTTGCCGGGCATGAGGGGCGCGATGCTACCGGCGTGCTCGCGCTGGCGTCTGCGCGGGCGCCGAGGTGGTTCACTTAGTCCATGTCGCTAAGCGTTCACTCCCCCGTTCCCGCGACCCACGAGGTCGTCAACCAGGCCCCGCCGCTCGAGGGCTACAACCTGTTCACCGAGCACCGCGCGCTCGTCGAGGGCGTACGCCGCGAGGGTGGGGAATGGGCCGAGGATCGCCTGGTGCGCGCCGGCGAGCAGGCCGGGGGAGAACCGCTCACCTGGGGGTTCCAGGCCAACGAGCACCCGCCCGTGCTCCACACCCACGACCGCTGGGGCAACCGGATCGACGAGGTCGAGTTCCACCCGGCCTGGCACGAGCTGATGCGGGCGGCCATCGGTCACGACATCCACGCCCTCCCCTGGAACGAGCGGCGGCCCGGGGCCCACGTCGCCCGCGCCGGCCTGCTCATCACCTGGGCCCAGGTCGAGGCCGGCCATCAGTGCCCGGTGACGATGACCTTCGCCGCCGTGCCCGCGTTGCAGGCCCAGCCCGACGTGGCCGCGGAGTGGCTCCCACGCCTGACCTCCCGCGAGTACGACCCGCAGCTGGGCAACGCCGCGGACAAGCCGAGCGCTCTGTGCGGCATGGCGATGACCGAGAAGCAGGGGGGCTCGGACGTGAGGGCCAACACCACTCACGCCGAGGCGCTGAACGGCGGCGGCGCGGGGGCCGAGTACGCGATCACGGGGCACAAGTGGTTCTGCTCGGCGCCCATGTGCGATCTCTTCCTCGTCCTCGCCCAGACCGACGAGGGCGTCGGGTGCTTCGCCCTCCCCCGCGTGCTGCCCGACGGTTCGCGCAACGCCTTCCACCTCCAGCGGCTCAAGGACAAGCTCGGCAACCGCTCGAACGCGTCGAGCGAGGTCGAGTTTCACGGCGCCTGGGCGCAGATGGTCGGCGAGCCCGGCCGCGGCGTGCCGACGATCATCGAGATGGTCGCCCACACGCGCCTCGACTGCGTGCTGGGCACGGCCGCCGGGATGCGCATGGCCGTCGCCCAGGCCACCCACCACGCCGCGCATCGCAGCGCGTTCGGCGCTCGGCTCGCCGACCAGCCGCTCATGCGCAACGTGCTGGCCGACCTGTGCGTCGAGTCCGAGGCGGCGACGCTTGCGGGGCTCCGTCTCGCTCGTGCCTACGACGAAGAGGACACCGCCTTCAAGCGTCTCGCGACGGCCGTCATGAAGTACTGGGTGTGCAAGCGCGGCCCGATGCACGCCGCCGAGGCGCTCGAGTGCCTTGGGGGCAACGGCTACGTCGAGGCATCGGGCATGCCGCGCCTCTACCGCGAGATGCCCCTCTCCTCCATCTGGGAGGGATCGGGCAACGTGATGTGCCTTGACGTGCTGCGAGCGATGGCGCGCTCTCCCGAGGCGCTCGAGGGCTACTTCGCCGAGATCGATCTCGGTGTGGGCGCCGACTCTCGGCTCGACGCCTTCGTAGCCGAGCTTCGACAGGAGCTCACTTCCTTCGACGACATCGAGACGCGCGCCCGGCGGATCGTGGAGCGGATGGCGCTCGCCCTGCAAGGCTCGCTGATGGTGCGCTACGGGCTGCCGGCCTCGGCCGACGCGTTCTGCGCCGCGCGCCTGGCGGGCGACGCCGGGCTGGCGTTCGGGACGATGCCCCCGGGCCTCGACTTCGACGCGATCGTGGAGCATCACCGGCCGCTCGCTGGCGTTTGACCGCATGGTCTCCTCCTTGATCTAGGAAGGCGCCGTCGTCCCGACGGTTTATGTCCACGGACGGCGGTCCGGGACACTTGTGGACGGAAACATTCGCTATGCGACGGTTTCTGTCCACGCCGGGAGAGTCGCGGCGATCGTGGACAGAAACCGTCGGACCTGCTCCCCCTCCTAAGACTCGCGCCCTCACACCCGCCCACGCCGCGTCGACCCCACCCGCCCCCGCGCGCCCACGGCCCCGACCAGCCCGACGCACCCCACGCAGTCCTTGCAGTCCACGCACCCAACGCATGCGACACAGCGCTCGCAGTTGATGCATCCGACGCACGCCACGCACAGGCTCACGGCAACCGAGAAGAGCGTGAAGATGCTTCCCGCGACGGCCACGGACCCCGCGGTGGCCACCGAGCCCGCGGTTGCGACCGATCCGGCCGTGGCCACGGAGCCCGCGGTCGCCACCGACCCTGCCGTCGCTGCCGAACCTGCTGTGGCGAGGGATCCGATCGTGGCGATCGATCCCGCCGTGACCGCCGAGCGCTTCGTGCTCACCGAGGCCGCGGTGAGCACCGAGTCGGCCGTGTCGACGGAGTCCTCGCTCCAGTCCACCGCGGCGTCCATCAGGCGATCCCGTAGATGTCGGAGAACTTCTCGCGCAGGTAGTTCAGGTACGGCTCCACCGCGATCGGGCCTCCGACGACCTTCCGGAGTGTCTCCTCCGGGGTGAACTTGCGGCCATGGCGGTAGAGATGCTCCCGCAGCCACTCGTGCAGGCCGCCGAGCTCTCCTGCGGCGATCTGCTCGTCGACCGCCGGCAGGTCGGCCCGCGCGCGCTCCCAGATCTGCGCGGACATGATGTTCCCCAGCGCGTAGGTGGGGAAGTAGCCGAAGAGCCCGGCCGACCAGTGCACGTCCTGCAGCACCCCGTTGGCGTCATCGGGCACCTCGACACCGAGATAGGACTGCATGCGCGCGTTCCAGGCGTCGGGCACGTCACGCGCGGCCAGCCGGCCCTCGATCAACTCCTGCTCGATCTCGAAGCGCAGAATCACGTGGAGCGAGTACGTGGTCTCGTCGGCTTCGACGCGGATCAGCGACGGCTTGACCTCGTTGACCGTGCGGAACAGGTCCTCGGGCGACATGGAGCCGAACGGGATGGCAAAGTGCTCGGCGAGCCGGGGAAGGAGCCACTCGCAGAACGGGCGGCTCCGCCCCACGATGTTCTCCCACAGGCGACTTTGGGACTCGTGCAAGCCCAGCGAGGCCCCGGTGCCCAGCGGCGTGCGGGAAAGCTCGGACGCGACCCCGGCCTCGTAGAGCCCGTGGCCGCATTCGTGCAGCGAGGAGTAGAGAGCCATGCCGAGGTAGGACTCATCGATGCGCGTCGTCAGCCGGTTGTCGCCCCGGCCGCAACGCGCCGCGAAAGGATGCGCGGCTTCGTCGAGGCGCCATTCGCCGGGCTCGAACCCGAGTGCGGCCAGCGCGCTCAGCGCCAGATGCCGCTGCTCCCGCCGCGCGTAGGCGCCGTGCAGCGGACCGGGTGCGCCGGGCGCCACCCGCTCGCCGATGGCCGTGATGAGCGGCACGAGCCCGCCCTTCAGCTCGGTGAACAGCTGCGCGACCTCGGTCGTCTTGGCCCCAGGCTCGAAGTCGTCGAGCAACGCGTCGTAGGCGCAGTCGACGCGGCCCGCAAAGCACTCGACGTAGCGGGCCTTCAGCTCCAGCAGACGCTCGAGGAAGGGCAAGAACGAGGCGAAGTCAGAGCTCTCGCGCGCCTTGGCCCAGGCTTCCTGCCCGAGCGAACCGGCGCGTGCGAGGTCTCCTTTCAGGTCGGGCGGGACGAGGCTCGCCTTCTCGAAGTCGCGGCGGGTCACCCGGATGAGGCAGGCGTCGTCCGAGTCGGGGTCCATCCCGTCGAGGTCGCGGTCGAGTTCGTCAAGAAGCCTTTCCATCTCGGAGGAGACGCCCTTCTCGTGGCGTAGGTGCTCGAGGGTGGCCAGCTGGTCGGCGCGGTTGGCGCCGCCACCGGGAGGCATCATCGTCTGCTGATCCCAGATCAGCGTCATCGTGATCGTGTCGAGGTCCCTGACCTCGGCCAGGCGTCCGCGCAACCGGGTCAGCGTGTCGCTCACAGGGCTCATTGTCGTGCACTCTGCCCGCTTTGCGACCATTGCAACATGACTCGGCGGCCGGGCTCCTTCACGCTCATGCGGCTCTTCGGGGTTCGTATCGGTGTCGACGCCAGCTGGTTCCTGGTGCTCTTCCTGATGATCTTCTTCCTCTCGGATCGATTCCGGGAGTCGCTCGACTCCTCGAGCACGGTGGCCTACACCACCGCGGTGATCAGCGCGCTGCTGTTCTTCGGGTCGATCGTCCTGCACGAGCTGGGACATGCGCTGGTGGCTCGGCGGCAGGGGATCGAGGTCACGGGAATCGACCTCTGGTTCCTCGGGGGCCTGGCCAAGCTGTCACGCGAGTCGGACACCCCAGGAGAGGAGTTCAAGGTCGCGGCCGCGGGGCCGCTCGTCACCTTCGCGGTCATCGCCGCTTGCTTCGGGGGCGGCATCGCTGCGGTCGGATGGCCCCGCTTTCACGACGCACTGCTCTTCGAAGGGCGCTCGGCCACGCCCGTACTGCTGCTCGTTTCCTGGCTGGGCACGATCAACGCGCTCCTGCTGGTGCTGAACCTCTTCCCCGCGTTCCCGCTGGACGGCGGCCGCATCGCCCGCGCGCTCATATGGCGCTTGACCGGCGACCGCATGCGCGGCACTCGCATCAGCGCGCGTCTGGGTCAGCTCGCCGGATACGCCCTGATCGGCTTAGGGATCTACCTCGTCGCACGGAGCCAGCTGAACGCAGGCCTCTCCTGCCTGCTCCTCGGATGGTTCATGGCCCAAGCCTCGCGCGGGATGCTGCTGCAGTCGGCCTTCACCGAGCGCATCGACGGGGTCTGCGTCTCCGACATCATGGACACCGCCCCCGTGAGCATGCCCGCAGCGACCACGGCGGCCCACGCCCTCGACGACTACTTCCTGCGCTACGGGTGGTCGTGGTTCCCGGTGGTTGACGGATCCGGGCGCTTCCTCGGAGTCCTACGGGACGAGGCGGCCCGCGAAGCCACGGGCGAGATGCCGGTGGGCGATCTGCTCGATCCGGCCGAGGACTGGCGCATCGAGCAGAACGCCCCGCTCGGGACGCTGCTGGCATCCGAGCCGCTGCGCCGGCTGGGGGCCCTGCTCGCGGTCGACCCCGACGGCGTGCTTCGGGGCGTGGTCACGCTGGGGCAGGCTCGGCGGGCGATCGCCGCGGCCGTCGATCCCCAGCCGCTCGGGCGGTAAGGAGCGCCGCGGCGCCCTGATCGGAGCGCTGCGGCGCCCTTTGGGTCCATCCGGCAACGCACACGAGCGGCCGTCTGACAGAATCGGTTGATGCCCGCTCACGACCTACTGGTCATCGGTGCCGGACTCGCCGGCCAGCGCGCCGCGCTGGCTGCCGCAGAGGCGGGCGCGTCGGTGGCCGTCATCTCCAAGGTCCACCCCGTCCGCTCGCACTCGGTCGCTGCCGCCGGCGGCATCAACGCCGCCCTGAACCCCGAGGACACCTGGGAGTCACACGCCTACGACACGGTCAAGGGATCGGACTTCCTGGGCGATCAAGACGCGATCGAGATCATGTGCCGCGAGGCGCCCGACGAGATCCTCCATCTCGAGCACATCGGCGTGACCTTCCACCGCAACGAAGACGGGCAGCTCGCGCTGCGCGCTTTCGGTGGCGCCTCGATGAAGCGAACGGCCTACGTCGCCGACATCACCGGCCAAGCCACGCTCCACGTGCTCTATGAGCAGATGCTGAAGCACCACGCCACGATCGACCGCTACGAGGAGTGGTTCACCACTTCGCTGCTTCAGGACGACGAGGGCAGCTGCTGCGGCGCCATCTGCCGGGACATCCGCCGCGGCGGCCTCGAGGTATTTCGCGCCAAGAGCGTGATCCTCGCGACCGGCGGGTGCGGGCAGGTGTTCCGCCCGACCACCAACGCGCTCATCTGCACCGGCGACGGGCTCGCCCTGGGCTACCGAATCGGTGCGCCCCTGATGGACATGGAGATGATCCAGTACCACCCGACGACGCTGGCAGAGAACGGCTTCCTCATCACCGAAGGCGCCCGTGGCGAGGGCGCCCAGCTGTTCAACAAGGACGGCGAGCGCTTCATGGAGCGCTACGCGCCGAACAAGCTCGAGCTGGCCTCCCGCGATGTCGTCTCGCGCGCGGAGCAGACCGAGATAGACGAGGGGCGCGGCTTCGACGACGGCACGATCGCCCTCGACATCACCAAGGTGCCGCGCAAGCGCACGCTCGAGGCGCTGCGCGAGATCGTCAACATCGGCCGCGACTTCGCCGGGGTCGACATCACGCGCGAGCCCATCCACATCAAGCCCGGGATGCACTACATCATGGGCGGGGTGAAGACCGACATCCACGGCCAGACGCCGGTGCCCGGGCTCTACGCCGCCGGCGAGGTGGCCTGCGTCTCGGTGCACGGCGGCAACCGCCTCGGCGCGAACTCCCTGCTGGACACGCTCATCTTCGGCCGCCGCGCGGGCCAGCACGCGGCCGCGCGGGCCAAGAGCATGCCCATGCCCGACGTCTCCCGCGCCCAGATCGCAGACGAGCAGGCCAAGATCGACGGCATCATCGCCCGCGAGCACGGCGCTCGGCGAGTCTCGGAGATCAAGGCCGAGCTCGGCGAGACTATGAACCGCTACGTGGCGGTCTACCGCGACGCCGACGGCCTGGCCAAGGCTCACGAGATCATCCGCCGCCTCAAAGAGGAGGCCCACGTGGCCTGGATCGACGACCGCGGCTCGGTCTTCAACCAGGACGTCCTCGCCTCGCTCGAGCTCGGCTACATGCTCGACTGCGCCGAGGCGATCGTCGTCTGCGCCGAGGAGCGCAAGGAGTCGCGCGGCGCCCAGTACCGCACCGACTTCCCCGAGCGGGATGACG
>JBBPXY010000013.1:0-7439 GCA_038200435.1 Solirubrobacterales bacterium | reverse complement strand
CCTGGTCGAGCACCACGGTCCGAAGTGGCGGCTGGCGGATCCCGATCGCCAGCACGACCCGAGCGGCAACCCGACGACCTACGCCGCGCTGCGGACCATAAAGAGCCTCTACGTCGAGTACCGCGACGGCGAGCGCGAGTACTACAACCTCGCGCGCGATCCCTACGAGTTGCACAACATCGTTCGGCGCCTAACCGTCAAGAAGCGCCGCCATCTGCACCAGGCTCTCGCGAAGGCCAAGAAGTGCCGCGGCACCGATCGCCAGGGCGTGAACCGCTGCTGGACCGCGATGCACGTCGGGACTCCCTAGCTCGACCTCCGTCAGGAGAGCGGGCCAGTCCGCGCTAGCGGCGCGCGGGCGCCACGTGCAAAGTCTCCCCGCGCACCTCGGCGCCGTCGAGATCCGCCACGAGGCGCTCGGCCTCGGCCTCGGGCACTTCGACGAAGGCGAAGCGCTGGAGCATCTTCACGTTGTGCACCGCCTCGCCGTCGAGCCCGCCTGAGCTCGTGAGCAGGTGGATGATGTCGGCTGGCTCTAGGCCGGCGGACAGACCGCCGCTGACGATCAGCTTGGCCAGCGGCCCGTCACCGTTGCTGCCGCCGTTGGTGCTCACGTGAGGCTTGGTGTGCCGCGGAGGCTTGGCCTCCACCTTCTGGGGCTGGATCTGCGCGCCCTCGGCCCACGCAGCGATCGGCACGCCGGTGTGCCGTTCGATCGCCTCCATGTCGCGCTCCTGGCGCGACTCGAAGAAGGTCACCGCGCGGCCCGAACGCCCGACACGGCCCGTGCGGCCGATGCGGTGCACGTAGACGTCAGGTGAGACAGGGACATCGAAGTTGATCACGTGCGTGACCGAGGAGATGTCGAGCCCGCGCGCGGCGACGTCGGTGGCCACCAGGATCGGGACCCGGCCCGACTTGAACGAGATCATCACGCCGTCACGGGAGCCCTGGCTCATGTCTCCGTGGAGCGCCTTGACGTTCATGCCCTTATCGCGCAGGGTTTTGTAGAGCTGGTCGCAGCGGATCTTCGTACGGACGAAGACGATCGCCTGATCGGGCTTCTCGGACTGGAGCACCCGCACGAGCATGTCGTTCTTCTGCTTGCCCTCGGCCTGGATGGAGAACTGCTCGACCGAGTCGACCGTGAGCGTGGCCGACTTCACCTTCACGGTGATCGGCTCGTACAGGTACTGATCGGCGAGGCGGCGGATCTCCGGCGGCATGGTGGCCGAGAAGAGGGCGGTCTGGCGGCTGCCGGGAGTGAGCGCGAGGATCTGCTCGACATCTTCGAGAAAGCCGAGGTCGAGCATCTCGTCGGCCTCGTCGAGCACGACGAAGCGCGTCGAGGTGAGCATGAGCGAGCGGCGCGAGATGAGGTCCTTCACGCGCCCGACGGTGCCCACCACGACGTGGCCGCCGGCGCGCAGTTGCGCCTGCTGGGTGCGTATGGGCGCACCGCCGAAGACCGCGACGACATCGACGCCCTTGCTCTTGCCGTAGGCGCGCAGCGCCTGGGTCACCTGGATGCAGAGCTCACGCGTCGGCGTGAGGACCAGGGCCTGGACCTCCGACTCGGTCGGGTCGACGTACTGGAGCAAGGGCAATCCAAACGCGGCGGTCTTGCCCGAGCCGGTCTGCGCCTGGCCGATGACGTCGGATCCCTGCAGGAGCGAGGGGATCGCCTGCTCCTGGATCGGGCTCGGGTTCTCGTAGCCGACGTCGCTGAGCGCTTGCAGCAGGTCTTTATCGAGGCCGAGTTCAGCGAAGGTGGTCATGCGCGCTTCACCATAGACAGAGCTGGTGCCCGTCAGACGGTGGGATCAAGCAGCAGCTTGCCCTTGGTACGCCGTTCCCGCAGGTCGATCTGCGCCTGCGCCGCCTCGGCCAGCGGGTAGGTGCCGCCGACCACGACGCGCAGTGCTTCGCGCGCCGCGCGCGCGAACAGGTCGGCCAAGGCCTCGTCGATCATCTCCGGACGCCCCAGGTAGTGCATGAGCCAGAAGCCGATGACCGCCCGCGACTTCTTCATGAGCCGGCCCGTGGAGACCTGATTTGGCACTTCGGTGGCGATGCCGTAGACGACGATCCGGCCAAAGGGCGCAAGCGCCTCGATCGAGTGCTCGAAGACCTCGCCGCCCGCCATGTCGAAGATCACGTCGACGGGACGGCCGTCGTTGGCCTCGATGAGGCGCTCCTTCAGCTCCGCGGCAGAGCCGTCGATGGCGACATCGGCGCCGAGCTCCAGGGCCAGATCTCGCTTGTCTTCGCTCGACGCTGTCGCGATGACGCGGCCGGCCCCCAGCGCGTGTCCGAGCTGGACGGCGAGCGACCCGACCCCGCCCGCCGCGGAGTGCACCACGACGGACTCACCGGGCGTGACCCGCCCCACCGTGCGGTAGAGATGCCAGGCGGTGAGCCCCTGGAGGAGCAGAGCGAGCGCAGCGCCGTCGCCGACACCGTCGGGGATCGGGAAGGTCAGCGACTCAGGCGCCGCGACGTACTCCGCGTAGCCACCCTTGCCGCAGAGGGCGATCACCCGCTGGCCGGTGTCCTCGCGCACACCCGCGACCTCGGCGCCGGGCACGAGCGGCAGCTCCGCCTTGGCCACGTAGGAGTTGGTGCGCGTGTGGGTGTCGGCGAAGTTGAGCCCCGCACGAGTGACCCTGATCAGCACCTCCCCCTCCCCCGGCTCGGGAACGGGCTTATCCACGAGCTCGAGCACCTCGGGACCGCCGAATTCCTTCATCTCGATGGCGCGCATGGTGCCGGAGCCTACGCCAGCTAGGGTTCGGCCCATGTCCCTCACCGTGGTCGGATCCATCGCCTTTGACGCCGTCAAGACCCCGTGTGGGGAGCGGGATCGCATGCTCGGCGGCTCCGCCGTGCACTTCGCGCTCGCCGCCTCGTTCTTCACCGACGTCCGCGTGGTCGGACCGGTCGGCGACGACTTCGGGGAGGCCGAGTACGAGGTCCTGCGCGAGCGCGGGGTCATCACCGACGACATCGAGCACGTCGGTGGCGGCGAAACCTTCTTCTGGGCCGGCGAGTACGGCTGGAACCTCAACGACCGTGAGACGTTCGAGACCAAGCTCGGCGTGTTCGGCGACTTCGAGCCCAAGCTCTCGGAGGCCTCGAGCGAAGCCGACGTGCTCTTCCTGGCCAACATCCAGCCCGACCTTCAGCGTCAGGTGCGCGACCAGTGCCAGGGCGCGCGGTTCGTCGCGCTCGACTCGATGAACCTGTGGATCGAGACCGCGCTCGACTCGCTCAAGGCGACGATCGCCGGCGTCGACGCGGTGCTCCTGAACGACGCCGAGCTACGCCAGCTCACCGGCCAGCCGAACCTGCTGCGCGCCGCGCGCGAAGTGATGAGCTGGGGCCCGAGCGCGGTCGTGGCCAAGCAGGGCGAGTACGGTGCGGCGCTCTTCACCGAGGAGGGCTTCTTCGGGCTTCCTGCCTTCCCGCTCGAGGACGTGCTCGACCCGACCGGGGCGGGCGACTCCTTCGCCGGCGGCCTCATCGGCTACCTCGCCGCCCATCCCGACGACGACATCGACCACGAGCTGATGCGCCAGGCGATGGCGTACGGCACGGCGCTGGGCTCGTTCAACGTCGAGGCCTTCGGCACCGAGCGGGTGCAGAAGCTCACCGGCGACGAGATCGGGGCTCGCGTACGCGAGCTTGCGCAACTCACGCAGTTCGACGGCGCGCCGATCGCACTGCGAGGCTGAGAGGGAGGCGCCGCGAAGGCGCCCTCCTCTTGGCCGGACTGCTTCCAGCCCTTGATGAAGTGCGTCTTCTTGACGTCGCTGAGGACCCGGGCGACCGCCCCAGGCCAACGTGGCGCGTAGCCCCACCCCGGCTCGTGTGACACGAGCCGCGATCGGAGGTAGCATCGTCGGGCTCGTGACTTCGACGTTCATCTTCATGATGCTCGTCCTGAAGATCCCCATCGCCGCGCTCCTTTGGATTGTGTACTGGGCGATCAAGCAGGAGCCCGAACCCGAACCCGCCGCCGGAGGCGACGGCGGCAGCCCGCGGCGTCCTCATCCGCGCGAGCCCCGCCCTCGCCGCCCCCGGCGCGGCTCTCATGGCGATCCGGTTCCCGCGCCGCCTTCGCGCGTGCGGTCGGTCACCGCCCGCGCGCGAACCCTCGACCGCTGACGCTGGCACACTGCGGGCCATGACGCCCGCGCCCACCTCGGTGCTCTCCGACGGGAGCATCGTCCGCCTCGTCGAGGAAGGACGGATCCGCATCGACCCCTGGGACCCGGCGATGGTGCAGCCGGCGTCCGTCGACTTGCGCCTGGGCGACTCGTTTCGCGTGTTCCACAACCACCGCATCGCAGGCATCGACCTGCGGGACCCGCCGGTGAACCTCACGGAACGGGTCGACGTAGCCGAAGACGACCCATTCGTCATCCACCCTGGCGAATTCGCGCTCGGGCGAACCCAGGAGGCCGTGTCGCTTCCGGACGACTTGGTGGCCCGGATCGAAGGCAAAGCGCTGGCCCTAGACACCGAGGTCGCCACCCCAAACGGCTGGACGACCATGGGCGAGCTCGAGGTGGGCGACGAGGTGTTCGATCAGGACGGTCGCCCGACGCGCGTCGTGGCCGCCACCGAGCCGATGATGGGTCGGCCCTGCCGCGAGGTCGCCTTCTCAGACTGGACGCGAATTGTGTGCGACGAGCAGCACCAGTGGGAGACGCTCTCCAGGTACGGCCGCAGCCGCGGCGGCGGCGCACGCGTCATCACGACCCGGTCTGTCGCGACGACGCTCACGCAGGGAGTGCGGAAAGTCGAGTACAACCACCACGTAGCTCCAGCGGCACCTGTGCGCTACCACGAACAGGACCTTCCGATCGATCCATACGCGCTTGGAGTGTGGCTCGGTGACGGCACGAGCAAGAGTGGTCACGTGACCAGCGCGGATGCCGAGATACTTCAGCATCTGGAGCTTGCCGGCTTTGCCGTTACGAAGACCTCGGCTCGGCTCCGCTACCTCGTCGGAGGTCGACCCCGAACGCGAGATGCCCGCAGTGGCCAGTACTCAGCGAACGACTCATTGCACAGCCGGCTGCGAACCATGGGCCTGCTCCGAAATAAGCGCATACCGCGGGTTTATCTCGAAGGGAGCGTCGCACAGAGGACTGCGCTTCTTCACGGGCTGATGGACACCGATGGATACATCGACCGGTGGGGGCAATGCGCGTTCACCACTATTCGGCGTCATCTCGCAGAGGAGTGTCGCGAGTTGGTCGCGAGCCTGGGCTTCAAGCCGGTGATCGCGGAAAAACGCGCAATGCTCGACGGTCGTGACTGCGGACCCAAGTACGACGTCACGTTCACGCCGCACGAGCCGGTTTTCCGCCTACCGAGAAAGCTCGCGCGGCAGAAGATCACCGGGCGCTTCAAGCGGACGCGCGCCATCGTCGACGTGCTCGAGGTCGACAGCGTCCCGGTTCGCTGCATCGAGGTCGCGAATCCGCGTGGGCTCTTCCTCGTCACGCGTTCGTTCATCCCCACGCACAACTCGTCCTTGGGGCGTCTCGGCTTGATCGTCCACGCGACTGCGGGTTTTGTCGACCCCGGGTTCACAGGAACCCTTACGCTGGAGATCACCAACCTCACGCGGGTCCCGATCAAGCTGTGGTCGGGCCTGCCCATCGCTCAGCTCTCGTTCATGACCCTGGACCGCCCAGCCGAGAGGCCATACGGCCATCCCGACCTAGGCTCCCACTACCACGGGCAAGAGGAGGCCACCGAGAGCCGCTACGAGGGCGGCCCGGCGAGTACCAGCAGCCGTGGTCCGGGCCACGGCCAGATCGGATAATCTGCCGCCCGTGCTGACTCTGCTCGCCGAAGCCGGCAACGCTCCCTCGAAGACCCCGTTCTACGTGGTCGGAGGGCTGCTCGTGCTGTGGGCCGTGATCGTCTCGTTCCTCGGCATCTCCCGCCCGACCTTCCCCGGCGGGGAGAAGAACGGGCGCGCCGTGATGGCGCTGAGCGTCGTGCTCGTGGCCTGCGCGATGGCCGCCGCGGTCCTCACGAGCTGAGCGCCCAGCCGCCCTCGGCGCGGTGCCCGCGAGCCGGATGGGGTAAAAGTCGTGCTCGCACCGAACGAGGCGGAGGAGAGCGGGCATGGGCACGAGCACGGAGCAGCAGAAGGACGGAAGCGACGTAGCCGGGTCGGGCGAGACGCTTAGCGTCACCGACAACCGGACCGGCAAGACCTACGAGCTGCCCATCACCGACGGGACCATCAAGTCGATGGACCTGCGCCAGATCAAGACGGGCGAGGACGACTTCGGGTTGATGGGCTACGACCCGGCCTACACCAACACGGCGTCATGCCGCAGCGCGATCACCTTCATCGACGGCGAGGCCGGGATCCTCGAGCACCGCGGCTACTCGATCGAGCAGCTGTGCGAGCACTCGAGCTACCTCGAAGTCGCCTACCTGCTGATCCACGGGCAGCTGCCGACCAAGGACGAGCTGGACACGTGGACCCACGAGGTGACGATCCACACCTTCGTGCACGAGAACATCAAGGACTTCATGCAGGGGTTCCGCTACGACGCCCACCCGATGGGGATGCTGCTCGCCGCGACGGGCGCGATGTCGACCTTCTACCCCGACGCCATCAAGATCAAGGACGAGGGCAACCGGCACATCCAGATGATCAGGCTGCTGGCCAAGATGCCGACGCTCGCCGCCTTCGCCTTCCGGCACAACAACGGGCAGCCCTACGTCTATCCCGACAACGATCTCGGCTACGCGGGCAACTTCCTCTCGATGATGTACAAGATGAGCGAGCTGAAGTACGAGCCCGATCCGCGGCTCGAGCGCGCCCTCGACGTGCTGTTCATCCTCCACGCCGACCACGAGCAGAACTGCTCGACGAGTGCGGTGCGCTCGGTCGGCTCCTCACAGGTCGACCCGTACTCGGCCGTGGCCGCCGGTGTCGCCGCGCTCTACGGACCGCTGCACGGTGGCGCCAACGAGCAGGCGCTCCAGATGCTCAACCGCATCGGCTCGGTGGACAACATCCCGGGCTTCCTCGACGGGGTGAAAGAGGGCAACGAGCGGCTCATGGGCTTCGGCCACCGGGTCTACAAGAACTACGACCCCCGCGCCCGCGTGATCAAGAAGCACCTCGAGGAGGTCTACGAGGTGAGGGGCAAGAGCCCGCTCATCGACATCGCGACCGAGCTCGAGAACCGGGCGCTGGACGACGACTACTTCACCTCCCGCAAGCTCTACCCGAACGTCGACTTCTACTCGGGCCTCTTCTACGAGGCACTCGGGCTGCGGGCGGCGATGTTCCCCGTCATGTTCGCGATCGGCCGCACGAGCGGCTGGATCGCCCAGTGGCTCGAGATGGTGCAGGACTCCGAGCAGAAGATCGCCCGGCCGAGGCAGATCTACACGGG
>JBBPXY010000012.1:0-16596 GCA_038200435.1 Solirubrobacterales bacterium | reverse complement strand
TCCAGGAGCGCATCACCTCGACGCGGGAGGGGTCGGTGACCTCGGTGCAGGCCATCTACGTCCCGGCCGACGACCTCACCGACCCGGCCCCGGCGTCGGTGTTCGCCCACCTCAACGCCACGACGACGCTTTCCCGGGCCATCTCCGAGAAGGGCATCTACCCGGCGGTCGACCCGCTCGACTCGACCTCGACGATCCTCAAGCCCGACATCGTCGGCGAGGAGCACTTCAACGTCGCCAACGAGGTCAAGGAGATCCTGCAGCGCTACAAGGAGCTCCAAGACATCATCGCGATCCTCGGCATCGACGAGCTCTCCGACGAGGACCGCATCGCGGTGCAGCGCGCACGCAAGGTCGAGCGTTTTCTCTCGCAGCCGTTCTTCGTGGCGGAGCAGTTCACGGGCACCGATGGGCAGTACGTGCCGATCGACGAGACCGTGCGCGGCTTCAAGGAGATCATCGAGGGCAAGCACGACGAGCTCCCCGAGCGGGCGTTCTTCCTCAAGGGCTCGATCGACCAGGTGGTGCAGGACGCCGGCGGCGAGAAGGACGAGGAAAAGGACGAGAAGGACGGTGAGTCCGAGAAGGACGACGAGACGAAGGACGACGGCGACGCCCAGGGCGAGCAGGACCAGGGCGAGACGAAGGCCGAGTCCGAGTCCGACGAGTCACAGGGCGGCGACAAGCCCGACGACAAGAAGGACGACGACGACAAGAAGGACGACGAGTAGCCCGTGGCCGAGCACGAGAAGTTCCCGGTCGAAGTCCTCACTCCTGAGGGTGAGGTGTTCAACGACGAGGTCCAGATGATCTCGACGCGCACCTCGACGGGCTCGATCGGCATCCTCGCCAATCACACGCCCCTGCTCGCGATGCTCGATCCCACCGAGCTGCGGCTCTACAAGTCCGACTCCGACGTGGTGACCTTCGCCCAGGGTGAGGGCTATCTCCAGATGATCGACAACCACGCGCTCCTGCTCGTGGAAGACGCGGTCGAGCCCGACCAGCTCGACTCGAGCGATCTCGACGACAAGCTCAAACGCGCCGAGGAGGCCTACGAGCAGGCCGACGAGGACTCCGAGGAGCGCCGGGCGGCGGCGCGGGAGAAGCGCCGGTGGGAGGCGTTCTCGAAGATCGCCGGCGGCGGCTCGTCGGGCAGCTCGTCTTAAGGGACTGACGGTTCTGGCCGCTGTGCTGCCGGGAGCCGACCTCGTCGCGAAGGGGATGGCCGACCTCCGTAGTGGCCGTGAGTCCGATGATGCTCGTCTCGTCTCACTTGCAGCCCCGCGGCTGCGGCGTCTGGGATCGAGGTGCCCGAAGCCGCTTACTCGCAACCGGCCCAACGGCTGTACGTCCGGTTGGCCGCCCGGGATTCACGCGCCGCGCACTCACGCTACAACGCGCTGATCGGCCGGATCGCCAGCTATGCCCGTGCCGCAGACCTGGGGATCGCCGGCGCGCCGGGTGGTGTGGGAACCGCCCGGCGGGGGCCTATCCTCTCGCGCGTGAGCGACGAGCGGGTCCTGGCCGAGCGGCTGATCTCCTATGACACCTCTCGCTTCGAGGATCTGAGCGCGGCGGCGGGCTTCGTCAAGGGCTGGCTGCAGTCGCGGGACATCGAGGTGAGCGCCTCCAGCTTCAACGGCCTGCCGGTGATGACGGCCGAGGTCGGGCCACAGGAGGGTCCGTCGGTGATCTGGCACGGCCACCTCGACGTCGTGCCCGGCCGGCCCGAGCAGTTCGAGCCGCGCGTGGAGGGCGACCGCCTGATCGGCCGCGGCGCCTACGACATGAAGGGCGGCCTGGCGGCCATGCTGCTGGCGCTCAAGGACGTCGCCGGGCAGGACCGCGTGCGGGTGCGCCTCGTGTGCGCCCCCGACGAGGAGTCCGAGGAGATCGAGGAGCGCTCGACGAACCAGCTCGTCAGTGACGGGCTGCGCGCGGACTTCGCCATCACGGGCGAGCCGACCAACCTGCACATCGGCGTCCAGGCCAAGGGGGTGCTCGCCATGCGCATCGAGGTCTCGGGCCGGGCGGCCCACTCCTCGACGCCGTGGCTCGGCGACAACGCGGTGCTGAAGGCCGTCGGCGTGTTCCGGCGGATCGAGTCGCTGCCGTTCGCGCGGGAGTCCTCCGAGCTGTTCGACCGGCCGTCGATCAACCTCGGCCGAATCTCCGGTGGCGACGCGCTCAACAAGGTGCCCGACCAGTGCGTGATGGCGGTCGACGTGCGCTATCTGCCGGGGCAGGACCCAGGGGAGATCCTCGCCCAGGTGCGCCAGATCCCCGACATCGAGGTCAAGCGCACGTTCGTGCACCGCCCGGCGATCGTCTCGCGCGAGAACCCGTACGTGCGAATGCTCTGCGCCGCCGTCCAGCGCTCGGTGCAGGGCGAGGCGATGAGCGTGGGGCGAGACGGTGCTTCCGACGCGGTCTCCTTCCTCGACGCAGGCATACCCGCCGTGGAGTTCGGCCCGGAAGGCGCGGGGCACCACGGCCCTGAGGAATGGGTCTCGATCGACTCGCTCGCGCGCTACCGCGGCGCCCTCGTGGACTTCGTCACCGCGCTTGGCGCGGGCGCCGCCGCCCCCGGTCTACAGGCGATCGAGGGGGGGAAGGCGTGAACGAGGAAGCGCCTCCGCGGCTGGGGCGTGGCATGTGGAAGCGGTTCGCCCTGGCCTCGATGCTGGTCGTCGTCCTGACGGCAGCGGCGACCGCGACGGCCGGCCTGCTGGAGTTCTCAAGCTTTGTCAACGACATCTCGCCCAAGGGCTCGAAGATCAACGCGAAGGTCGATCCCGTGCAGCCGGGGGCGCCGCAGACGATCCTCGTGATCGGGTCGGACCGGCGCTTCAAGGACCGCAAAGACGTGCACAACGCGCGCTCGGACACGATCATCCTCCTGCGGCTCGACGCCGACGCCACGGTCACGACGGTGATGTCGATACCGCGCGACCTCAAGGTGCACCTGCGCCGTCGGGGCGGCCGCATCCAGACCGACAAGATCAACGCCGCCTACTCGATCGGCGGGCCCGACTTCACCGCGCGGACCGTGCGATCTCTCCTCTCCTGGCGCGGGCAGTCGTTTCACATCAACCACATCGTCAACGTGAACTTCGGGGGGTTCAAGGCGGCCGTCGACTTCCTCGGCTGCGTCTACACGGACGTCGACCGCCGCTACTTCAACGACAACTCTCAAGCCGGCCCGGGGGAGGACTACGCGACGATCAACCTGAAGCCCGGCTACCAGCGGCTCTGCGGGCAGGACGCGCTCGACTACGTCCGCTTCCGTCACGCGGACACCGACATCGTCCGCTCGGCTCGCCAGCAGGACTTCCTCCGTCAGGCCAAGGGGCAGTACGGAACCGGCCAGCTCGTCTCCGACCGCCACCGGCTGGCGAGGATCTTCGGGCGCTACACGCAGTCCGACTCCCAGCTCCACTCGGTCAAGGCCCTGCTCGAGCTGATGACGCTTGCCATCTCCACCGCATCGAGTCCCATCCGCGAGGTGCACTTCCCCGCGGTGCTGCCCAACGATCCGCGCGACCCGTACGTCTCGGCCACGCCCCGGGGCATACGCCGCGCCGTGGAGCAGTTCCTGGCCGCCAGCGCCGCTGCGGCGAAGCCCGCTCCGAAGGCCAAACGTCCCCGCCGGCGCCGGCGGCGGCCCAAGCTCGTGCCCGGAGCGGTGCCGGGCCTGGTCAACGCGGCGAGCGCGGGGCAGCAGCAGGGGGTGATGCTCGGCTCGAGGGTCGGCATGCCCGTCTACTACCCGAAGTTCCTTACATCCGACGGCAGCTACGAGCCCGCGATCAGCGGCATCTACCCGCGTCCCTACCAGATCCACGACCGCCAGAAGCGGCCCCACGCCGCGTATCGCCTGACCATCAAGATGCGCGAGCTCGGCAACTACTACGGGATCCAGGGAACGACCTGGACGAACCCGCCGCTGCTCGCGAACCCCAGTGAGACCCGTGTCGTCGGCGGCCGCCGGTTGCAGCTGTACTTCGACGGGCCCCGGCTCCGGCTCGTCGCCTGGCGCCATGGGCGCGGGGTCTACTGGATCTCCAACACCCTCCAAGAGCTGGTGCCGAACCAGCAGATGCTGGGCATCGCAGCGTCCCTCACCCGCCTCGGCGGGCGCTGAGCCGGGTCGAGAGCCGGACTCCCTCCGGGCTCCAGTACCCTTCGCCGCCGCATGAGCGCGTCTCGTGAACCCATCGCCGTCATCGGCACCGGCTACGTCGGCCTCGTCACGGCGGCCGGCTTCGCCGAGCTCGGCAACGAGGTCTTCTGCGTCGATGTCGACGCCGACAAGGTCGCTCGGCTTCAGCGCGGTGAGATACCGATCTACGAGCCGGGCCTCGAAGAAGCCGTCGCGCGGCACTCGGGCCTCCTGCACTTCTCGACCGACCTCGGAAGCGCACTCGAGAAGGCGCGGCTGCTGTTCGTCGCCGTCGGCACGCCTCCCAGCTACTCGGGCGATGCCGACCTCTCGGCCGTCCACTCGGTGGTCGACTCCATGCCGGCCTCGGATCGTCACGCCCTGGTCATGAAGTCGACGGTGCCGGTGGGCACGGGGGCCTCGATCAAGCGGGTCTTCGAGTCGCAGGGCAAGTCCGGCTTTCGCTACGTCTCCTGTCCCGAGTTCCTGAAAGAAGGCTCGGCTCTGGCGGACTTCCTCGACCCCGATCGCGTGGTCGTGGGCGACGACGGGGGTTGGGCCGGCGATGCGGTCGCGGATCTCTACGCACCGCTGAACGCGACCCTCGTGCGCACCGATATCGCCAGCGCGGAGATGGTGAAGCTCGCCTCCAACGCGTTCCTCGCGACGAAGATCTCCTTCATCAACGAGATCGCCAACGTCTGCGACGAGACGGGCGCCGACGTCGGCGAGGTGGCCAAGGGCATGGGTCTCGACGATCGCATCGGGCCGAAGTTCCTGCAGCCCGGGATCGGGTTCGGGGGCTCCTGCTTCCCCAAGGACGTCAGCGCGCTCAAGCAGCTCGCGGGCAACTCGGGCTACCACTTCCAGCTACTGACCGCGGTGATCGAGGTCAACGAACTGCAGAAGCGGCGCGTCATCCAGAAGCTGCAGAAGCATCTCGGGGGCCTCGTTGGCAAGACGGTTGCCCTGCTCGGCCTGGCCTTCAAGCCCAACACCGACGACATGCGCGAAGCGTCTTCGCTCGTGCTCGCCGCGCGCCTGCAGGCCGACGGCGCGCGCGTGCGCGCGTACGACCCGATCGCCGAGGAGGAGGCCCGCACGCTCATGCGCGGGGTCGAGTTCGCGGATTCGGCACTCGAGGCGCTCGAGGGGGCCGACGCGGTCGTTCTCGTCACCGAATGGCCGGAGTTCGCCGAACTCGAATGGAGCGCGGTGGCCGAGCGCATGGAGGGGAACCTGATCATCGACGGGCGCAACTTCCTCGACCCGGCGGGTGCCACCGAGGCCGGCCTCATCTACGAAGGCATCGGGCGGAGGCCGTGATCCCGTGCAAGCGCTGATCCTCGCGGGCGGCGAGGGCACGCGCCTGCGCCCGCTCACCTCCACCGTGCCCAAGCCGGTCGTGCCGCTCGTCGACCGGCCTTTCGCCGCCTACATGCTCGAGTGGCTCCGGGGCCACGGTGTCGACGATGTCGTCATGGCCTGCGGGTTCATGGCCGAAGGAGTGCGCGACGTGCTGGGCGAGGGGTCCGCGTTGGGGGTGCGCCTGCGCTACCTGGCCGAGCCCCGCCCGCTCGGCACCGCGGGTGCCATCCGTTTCGCCCAAGACCTCCTCGATGAGCGCTTCCTCGTCCTGAACGGTGACGTCCTGACCGACATCGATGTCAGCGCTCAGATCGCGGCGCACGAGACCACGGGCGCCCGCGCCACTCTCGCGCTGATGGGCGTCGAGGATCCAACGGGCTACGGGCTCGTGAGCGTCGACGGCGAGGGACGGGTGACGGACTTCCTCGAGAAGCCCGGCCCCGGGTTCGCCAGAGCCCCGTTGATCAACGCCGGCGTGTACGTGCTCGCACGCGACGTCATCGACCTCATCGAGCCGGAGCAGATGGTCTCAATCGAGCGAGATGTCTTCCCGGCCCTGATCGGTGACGGCCTGCAGGCCGTTCGCGCCGACGGATATTGGATGGACATCGGCACGCCGGAGCGCTATCTCCAAGGCACGTACGACATCCTCGAGGGCCGCGTCGCCACTCCCGTTCGTGAAAGGCTGGGCGAAGACGGCCGGAGCGTGGGGGAGGGGAGCCGGATCGCCGGGAGCATCCTGCCTCCCGCGCTGCTCGAGGATGACTGCCAAGTGGCGGAGGGGGCCACAGTTGGCGGGGGCGTGGTGCTCCGGCGCGGAGTGAGCGTCGGCGCCGGCTCGCGGGTGGAGCGCGCGGTCGTTCTCGAGGGGGCCGAGATCGGCAGCGAGTGCTCGCTCGCGGCGTGCGTCGTCGGCCCTGGCGCTCGCGTCGGCGACGGCTGCACGATCGAGGGTGGCGTGATGCTCGGCGAGGGTGTCTCGCTTGGCGCAGGCAACCAGCTGAAGTCGGGCGCGCGGCTGTTCCCGGGCGTCTCGCTTCCCGACCGGGCGATCGCGTTTTGAGCGACCTGTCCCGCTCCCGCATCGAGGAGGTCGACCCGAGCGGCCAACTCGCGGACATCCTCGCGATGGGGGAGCACCTGCGCGATGCCGTCTGGCGCGTCGAGTCGGCCGGCGTCCCCACCCACGACGCGCCGCCCGGCCTGGTGGTGGCGGGCATGGGCGGCTCGGCCATCGGTGCGGAGCTCGCCATCGCCTGTCTGGGTGATCAGGCTTCCCGCCCGATCGTCGTGGCGCGGGGCTACGGCATTCCGTCCTGGGCCACTCCCGACACCACAGTGCTGTGCTCGAGCTACTCCGGCAACACGGAGGAGACGCTCGCCGCCTTCGAGGCCGCCGGCGCCCTCGGCGCTCGGCGCATAGTCGCGACCACGGGTGGCAAGCTCGCGGCCGCGGCTCGCGCCGACAAGGTGCCGGTGATCCCCTTCCCGGCGACGCTCCAGCCGCGCGCGGCTGTCGCGTACATGACGGTGGCCGTGCTCGAGGTCGCCACCCTGTGTGGGGCGGCGCCCCGCCAGCACCTCGAGATCGACGTCGCCGCGGCGGGGGTCGAGCGGCTGATCGGCGAGTGGGGGCCCGATGGCCCCGACGACAACCTCCCGCGCATGCTGGCGCGTGACCTCCACGGGACGATCGCGCAGATCGCGGGGGCGGGCCTCACCTCGCCGGTCGCCTACCGGTGGAAGACGCAGATCAACGAGAACGCGAAGCTCCCCGCGTTCGCCAACGAGCTCCCCGAGCTCGATCACAACGAGATCGCCGGTTGGGACGGAGCGTCTGAGCTCGGCCCGTTCGGGGCCGTCTTCCTCGACGACGCCGACCTGCACCCCCGCGTGCGCCAGCGGATCGAGCTCACGCGCGGGCTCATCGCCTCTGCGGCGGCAGCCACACACCGCGTGGAGAGCCGGGGGGAGACGCGAGTGGAGCGAGTGTTCTCGCTCGTCCTACTCGGCGACCTCGTCTCGCTCTACCTCGCCGTGCTGCGTGGGGTCGACCCCTCACCGGTGGAGATCATCGACCGGTTGAAGGGCGAGCTCAGCCGCTCCTAGCGGTTCCTAGCCCTCAAGCCGTGACGGCCTCCGCCCGGGGGTTCGCCGTGAGCCAGGGAAGCAGGTCCTCGTGTATCTCGACGATCAAGGCCGGGTCACGGGCGACGCACGATCGCAGCGCCACGACGACGCGGGGGCAGAACTGCGAACCGGTGTGGCGCTCGATCTCCTCGAGGGCGACCTCGACGGGCAGCGCCTTGCGGTAGGGCCGGTCGCTGATCATCGCGTCGAGCGAGTCGGCGACGGTCAAGATGCGCGCGGCAAGGGGGATCTCCTCGCCGATCAAGCCGTCGGGGTAGCCGCCGCCGTCGAAGCGCTCGTGATGGCTGCGGACCATCTGCTTCACCACCGCCGGGAGCTCGAGATCAGCGACGATGTAGGAGGAGATCTCGGGGTGGCGCTGGATCTCCGCGCGCTCCTCGTCGGTGAGACCGCCGCGCTTGAGCAGGATGGCGTCGGGCACCCCGATCTTGCCGATGTCGTGAATCACGGCGCCAACGTTGACTGCGCGGACCGAGTCCTCGTCGAACCCAAGCTCGCTCGCGAGCACGGCGGCGATGTTGGCCACGCGCTCGGTGTGCCCGCTGGTGTAAGGATCCTTGGCCTCGATGGTGCGGGCCAGCGAGGTGATCGTCGACAGGTAGGAGCGGTGCATGCGGCCGAGGAGGCGCTGGTTGTCGGCGAGGAGTGCGCGCAGGCGCTGGTTGGCTCCCTCGAGCTCCGAGTGGTTGCGCCGCAGCTCGGAGACGCCGTCTCGCGAGCGAGTCACGTACTGCCGCTGGGCGATCCAGAGCATCAGCACGGGCAGGACGAACATGAGCAGCGCGACCGGGCCCACGGAACGCTCGGCGGCCACGAAAGAGCCGCCGAGGCAACCGAAGGCTATGTAGTGCGGCCACAGCCAGGCGAGGCGCTCGCGCCATGCGGTGATCGGAGCCTGGCCCTCGGTGAGGCCCATCGCCACGGAAAGCAGGAGCACGTTGACCGCGTAGTAGGCGAGTCCGCTCAAGCCACCGGCAAGGAGCTGGGAGGCGGTCGAGCCGGAGGCCACCGCGCTCCAGGTGTAGGCGGCGGCAGTGCCGGACAGGCCGAGCGCGAATACGTCGAAGAGCACGCGCTCGGACGCGTCGCGGCGGCGCGCGCGGGTGAGCGCCGCGACGGCCTCCGCGGCCATCGGCCCCGCGGGCCCGAAGACGAACGCCAGGGCCAGCGTGAACACCGCAGCGGGTGACGTGTTGGCTCGCTCGAAGATGTCGATGGGCGCGAAGTCGAGTACGAGCACGGCGAGCAGGAGCAAGCCGAACAGGGCGGGGTCGACAGCGATCGCGCTCGTGTCACTGAGGGCGAGGGTGGCGAAGATGCCCGCCGCGAGCGCCCCAAGGAAGAGCGGCATGAACCGGCGCGAGGACGGCGTCTCTGTCTCGGTCTCGGGTTCACCGGTGGCGCTCTCCACCGTGGCTTCGGACACCTCGGTAGGCGTGACGGTCTCCGGGGGGCGCAGGGTCAGCAGGAGCTCATCGTCGCCGGGTTCGGCGGGCCGGGGCGCCCGCGCGGCCAATGTCAGTGTCTCGACCGGCACACCTTCGTTGTGCAGGGTCGTTCGGGCTCCGGCGGCCAGCGCGAGACGCACGCTGTTGCGGCCGCCGAGCTTCGCGTCGTAAACGGCCGCGTCGGCCGCCGCGAGCAGGCCATCGATCGTGTCGCCGTGCTCGGGGAACGCGGCGACGCCCGCGCTGATGGTGAGCTCGAACGCCTCGCCCGTTCCGCCGAGCCGCCAGTCCGTGGCCTCGACACGGCGGCGGATCTGATCGGAGAGCTTCTCCGCTTCGAGGAGACCCGTGCCGGGCAGCAGCAGGCAGAACTCCTCTCCGCCGAACCGCGCGGCCAGTCCCGAGCTGCCCGCCTCATCGGCCAGGATGTCCGCGACGCCACAGATCAGCCGGTCGCCAGCGAGATGCCCGAAGCGGTTGTTGGCCTGCCGGAGGTGGTCGAGGTCGAGCATCACGACGGCGACGGGCCGGCGGCGCTTGAGCGCAGTGGCCAGCGCGTCGTCCATGACCTCGCGCAGGCGCTCGGAGTTGAAAAGGCCGGTCTTCGGGTCGGTGCGCGACTTGTGCCTTAGCGAGGGAACCGAGAGGGCCGAGTACACGAGCAGGATCGGCCCGAGGATCAGCAGGGTGAGCGGCGGCTGCGCGTGCCACAGCGCCGCGAGACAGGCGCCACACGAGGCCAGGGCGCAGTCGAGCGGCGCGCCCGCCGCGTGCTCGCGCAGGCTCTCGAGCAGTCCGCGCCCGCCGGCACTGGCTACGACCCCGCCGATGAGCGCGTGGTTGATCGCGACGAATGCGACCACTGCGCCGGCGAGGGCCAGCACGGTGCTGAGGGTGACTCCCACGCCCGGTCCCAGCGTGGAATCGATCCGCACGAGCTCGTGGGCGACCAGGCCGGCGATCAGGTAGTTGGCGACGTTGAACGCAGCGAGGTACCACGGAGGGCGCCGGGCTGACCAGCCGGGCCCCACGCACAGCACCGCCAGAGGCGCGATCGCCCAGGCCGGCAGCAGCAGCGAGGCGGCGAAGAAGACCACCAGGTTGGGCTGGTGGGAGAAGTGCCGCGAGCCTACGAACTCGAGGGAGCTCGTCGCTGCGCAGACCAATGCGGCGCCCAGGAAGAGCCTCAGGTCGAAGTGCGGTCCGCTCGTCCAGATCGAGTCGGCTGCGCACATCGCGATCGCCGCGGTGATGACCGCGGGTACGAAGGCACGTCCCGGTCCCGGAAGGGCGCGCAGCGAGGGCGTCGCGGAAGAGCTGGCCACCCTCGCGAATTTCGGCAAAACGGCGCTCCGGCTTGAATCACGGGGCCATCTTAACCTTGACACGATCGTGGTAAGGTTGACGCTATCTCCTCGTCGCCTGCGCTCACCATCCATGAGGCGGCGCAGACCACGGGCTGGTCGCCCAGGATGCTGCGCTACATCGAACGGGCAGGCCTCGTCGGCCCGGGCCGCTCACCTTCGGGCTACCGGCTCTACGGAGCCGCCGAGCTTCAGCGGCTGCGCACCCTGCGCGAGCTGCTCGAGCGCCATGAGGTCGGGCTCTCCGAGTTGTCCTTCGCGGCCCGGATGCGCCACGACGCCGAGCTGCGGGGCGCGACCGAGCGCTGGTTCGAAGAAGAGCCGGCCCGACCCGAGCATGTCCCGGCCGCCGACTGGCTGAGCTGGGAGCAATCCAAGCATGAGCGACTCCTGACGGCAGTCGTCCCCCCATACACCCAAGTACAAGTACCGGAGAAGGCATGACACCCACCGAGACGCTCACAAAGACCGACTTCAAGGTCGCCGACATCTCTCAGGCCGACTACGGCCGCAAGGAGATCGAGCTCGCCGAGCACGAGATGCCGGGCCTCATGGCCCTGCGCCGCGAGTATGGCGACGCCCAGCCGCTGGCCGGGGCCCGCATCACCGGCTCGCTGCACATGACGATCCAGACCGCCGTGCTCATCGAGACCCTGACGGCGCTCGGCGCCGAGGTGCGCTGGTGCTCGTGCAACATCTTCTCCACCCAGGATCATGCCGCCGCCGCCGCCGTGGTCGGTCCGGACGGAACTGCCGACGATCCCCAGGGCGTTCCGGTCTACGCCTGGAAGGGCGAGTCCCTCGAGGAGTACTGGTGGTGCACGGAGCAGGTGCTCGCATGGCCTGATGGCGCCGGCCCCAACATGATCCTCGACGACGGCGGCGACGCAACGCTGCTGATCCACAAGGGCGTCGAGTACGAGAAGGCGGGCGAGGTGCCCTACCCCGCCAAGACCGATCCCGAGGAGTTCGGCGTGATCCTCGAGACGCTGCGGCGCTCGCTCGACGAGGCTCCGCAGCGCTGGACCAACATCGCCGCGGAGCTCAAGGGCGTCACCGAGGAGACCACCACGGGCGTCCACCGGCTCTACCAGATGCAGGAGAGCGGTGAGCTCCTGATCCCGGCGATCAACGTCAACGACTCCGTGACCAAGTCGAAGTTCGACAACCTCTACGGGTGCCGGCACTCGCTGGTGGACGGCATCAACCGCGCGACCGACGTGATGCTTGGCGGCAAGGTCGCAGTCATCCTCGGTTACGGCGACGTCGGCAAGGGGAGCGCCGAGTCGCTCCGCGGCCAGGGCGCGCGCGTGATCATCACCGAGATCGACCCGATCTGCGCCCTGCAGGCGGCCATGGAGGGCTATGAGGTCAAGCGCCTCGAGGACGTCGTCGACACCGCGGACATCTTCATCACGACGACGGGCAACAAGGACATCATCACCGCCGCCGACATGGCGAAGATGAAGCACCAGGCCATCGTGGGCAACATCGGCCACTTCGACAACGAGATCGACATCGCCGGGCTGGCCGGCCTCGACGGGATCGAGCGGGTCAACATCAAGCCGCAGGTCGACAAGTGGGTCTTCCCCGACGGGCATGCAGTGCTGGTGCTCTCCGAAGGCCGTCTGCTCAACCTGGGCAACGCGACGGGGCACCCGAGCTTCGTCATGTCGAACTCGTTCACCAACCAGACGATCGCCCAGATCGAGCTGTTCACGAAGAACGACGAGTACGAGAAGAAGGTCTACGTGCTGCCCAAGCACCTCGACGAGAAGGTCGCCCGGCTGCACCTCGACGCACTCGGCGTGCGCCTGACGAAGCTCACGCCCGAGCAGGCCGACTACATCGGCGTGCCGGTCGAGGGTCCCTACAAGTCCGACCACTACCGCTACTAGAAGCGAGCAGGTCCGCGTGACGGCTGCTGCACCCCGCAGCGACATCGCCGATTCGGGACTGGCCGACGAAGGCCAGGCCCGGATCGAGTGGGCCGAAGGGCAGATGCCGGTGCTCACCTCGATCCGTGAGCGGTTCGCGGGCGAGCGCCCGCTCGACGGGGTGCGGGTAGCGGCCTGCCTGCACGTCACAACCGAGACGGCCAACCTCGTCCGGGCGCTGATCGCCGGTGGCGCGAGCGTCGCCCTCTGCGCTTCGAATCCGCTCAGCACCCGCGACGACGTGGCCGCGGCTCTCGTCGAGCGCTACGGGGCGGCTGTGCACGCGACGCACGGCGAGACGACCGAGACCTACTACCGCCACATCCAAGCGGTGGCCGACACCGCGCCGCAGGTGACCATGGACGACGGCGCCGACGTCATCTCCTACGTCCACGGCCAGCGACGCGACCTCATCGAAGGCATGATCGGCGGCACCGAGGAGACGACCACCGGCATCATTCGGCTGCGTGCCCTCGAGGCCGAGGGCGGCCTCGGGTTCCCCGTGATCGCCGTCAACGAGGCGCAGACCAAGCAGCTCTTCGACAACCGCTACGGCACGGGCCAGTCGACGCTCGACGGGATCCTCCGTGCTACCAACATCCTGCTGGCCGGCCGCGTCGTGGTCGTCTTCGGCTACGGCTGGTGCGGCAAGGGAGTGACGATGCGCGCCAAGGGAGCCGGCGCGCAAGTTGTCGTCTGCGAGGTCGATCCGATCCGCGCGCTTGAGGCGAAGATGGACGGCTTCGAGGTGATGCCCGGGCTCGAGGCCGCGGCCAAGGGCGACGTCTTCATCTCCGTCACCGGCGGTCGTGATGCCATGCGCACCCCGCACTTCGAGGCGATGAAAGACGGGGCCATCGTCGCCAACGCCGGGCACTTCGACGTCGAGCTGAACCTGCCCGACCTGGCGGAGCTGGCAACGTCGAGGCGCGACGTGCGCCCGCGGGTCGAGCAGTTCGCGCTGTCCGGCGGCAAGAAGATCAACGTGCTCGCTGACGGCCGCGTCGTGAACCTCGCCGCCGCGGAGGGCCACCCGGCCGCTGTGATGGACATGTCGTTCGCCAACCAGGCCCTCGCCGTCGAGCACTTGGTGCGTCACGGCGCGGAGCTCTCAAAGCGCGTGCACGTCGTGCCCGAGGCGATCGACCGCGAGATCGCCCGCTTGAAGCTCGAGTCGATGGGTGTGGAGATCGACGCGCTCACGGAGGAGCAAGAGCAGTACCTCAACTCATGGGAGCAAGGGACCTAGGACCCGAACCGAGCTGTTCTTCCGGATCTGGGAAGGCGGCGACCGCGAAAGGTCCGCGAACGTTCACGGACCGGGGTCTGGAGCACGGTGGATGAACGTTCGCGGGGCACGGCCGCTCTCCAGCCCGCTCTCCTTCCCAGACCAGAAGCACGGCAGGGGGGAGTCCTAACCACTGTCCACCGTCCCCTGTCCACTGTCCACTCCCCCAAACCGCTCCGCCCGCACCTCCTCCCGCTCCGACTCCCCAAGCATCCGGGCGAACAGCCATGCCAAAGCGATCCCCATCGTGATCGACTGCTCGAGCGCCATGACCAGCCCGGCGATGGACTGGTCGTCGGTGGCGGAAAGGCCCCAGTAACGAGGGGCGTCTGAGTAGAACGCGTACAGCGCGCTCGGGGCGAACGTGAGGATGATCCCGAGGGCGCCGACGAGCAGCTTGGTCGAGGCCATGTACGCCGCCGGCCCGAGCCCGCCGAGGCGCAGCCGGCCGCGCACGGGGGAGAGCAGATGCCACCAGTAGAGCCCGCCGGCGGCTGAGAAGGTGAGGTGCTCGAGCACGTGCACGCCCTCGTGACGTAGCGCCGAGTCGTACAGCGCGGGCACGTGCCAGAGGAACATCGCGCCCGCGTAGAAGACGATGGCGAACGCCGGGTGGGCGAGGAACCCGGCTCGCCGCTCGATGGGAGCGGTGCGCCGGGTGATGGGCCGCAGCAGCACCCGGGTGAGCCCGAGCAGGAGCAGGATCGGCACCACGTCGAGCAACAGGACGTGCTGCACCATGTGCATGACGAGGAGCTGCTCGGAGAGGCGGTCCAGCGGCGAGATGAGCGCCGCGGCCACCGCGAGCAGGCCGGCGCCGAACGACACGAGGCGCCAGGCACTGGGTGGCGCGCCGCTCTGCGCTCGCCGCGCCGCGCGCCAGCGGACGAAGTAGATCGCGCCCGCGCCGAGTACCGCCAGGATGACGCCGGGGGCCCAGGTCCACGAAGCGTCGGGAGACACGCGCGTGGATATTCGCAGTCCGCGCGACCTGGGTGACACTGCGTCGGTCATCGTCTGATCACGGTGTCCTTCTTCGCCCAGCTTCTAGCCCTGCTCGCTCCACCCGCGTGCGCGGCCTGTCGCGCACCAACCCCGGCCGGGGCCGACCTGCTCTGCGCCGCGTGTCGCCGCGCTCTACCGTGGCTCTCCGGTCCGCGCTGCGCGCGTTGCGGTCTCCCGTCTCCGTGCCGGCCGTGCCCGGCGCGCGGCGCGGCGTTCGACCAGGCCTGGGCGCCGATGGCGCACGAGGGTCCAGCGCGAGAGCTGGTCGTGGCGCTCAAGTTTCGGGGTGCGCTCCCCGCCGCCGAGGCGATGGCGGCGGCAATGGCGGCGCAGGTACCGGCCGCGCTGCTTGCGGGCGCGTCGCTTGTGCCTGTCCCGCTGCATCCTTCGCGCCGGCGCAAGCGCGGCTTCGACCAAGCGGCGCGGCTTGCCTCCGCGCTCGCACGGCGCACCAGCACGCCCCTCGACGCATGCCTGAGGCGTTCCGGGCCCGCGACCCGCCAGCTCGGCGCGGGCCGGGCGCGGCGGTTGTCGTCGGACCGTCTTGTCGTGACTGTGCGCGGTCACGCGCCCGCGCAAGCCGTGCTGGTCGACGACGTCCACACCACCGGCGCGACGTTCGAAGCGTGCGCCCGCGCGCTGCGAGAGGGCGGCTCCCAGCAGGTCTCCTGCCTCGCCTACGCCCGCACGTTGCGGAGATGATTCGTCCAGGCAGGGGACTGCACTAGTGACAAACCGGGCAAACGGGACTACGATCGAGCAACACCTCACCCGAGCAAGGGGGATTCGGATGCGCATCCAGGTCAAGGGCCGCAACGTGCCTGTCTCCAGCGACCTAAGGGAGCATGTCGAGCGGCGGTTCGAGAAGATCGCCCGGCAGGTGTCCGAGAACGCGCAGCTCGAGGTCGAGATCTGCGAGGAGCGCAACCCCGCGATCGCCGAGAAGGAGGTCGTCGACGTAACGCTCTACCTCAAGGGCGTGACCCTGAGGGCACGCGACCGGTCGACCGACATGATGCACACGGTCAACCTCTGCGCTGACGAGCTCGCCGTGCAGGTCAAGCGCCACCGCGACAAGCGCCGCCGCCGCCGCGAGGCCCGCGCGGCATCGCCCCGGACGGACCCGCAGACGGCGCCGCAGAACGTCTCGCCAACGGCCTAGAAGGGCTCTCGCGAACAGCGCCGAAACCCGGCGGATGGCCCAAACTCCGCTGGTACCCTGAACCCATGTCGTTCCTCGACAAGGCCCTGCGGATGGGGGAGTCCAAGCAGTTCAAGGGCTACTCGAAGCGGGTCGAGCGCATCGGCGCCTACGAGCCCGAGTTGGAGCTGCTGGAAGACGAGGAGCTCCGCGAGCGGGCCGACGAGATGCGTGCTCGCGCCCGCGGCGGAGAGTCGCTCGACGACCTCCTGCACGAATGCTTCGCCCTCGTTCGCGAGGCGGGCAAGCGCACGATGGGCATGCGCCACTTCGACGTGCAGCTCATCGGCGGCATGGTCCTCCACGGGGGCTCGATCGCCGAGATGAAGACGGGCGAGGGCAAGACCCTCACCGCCACGCTCGCCGTCGTCCTCAACTCCCTCGCCGGCCGCGGGGTCCACGTCGTCACGGTCAACGACTACCTGGCCCGCCGCGACGCCGAGTGGATGAGCCCGATCTACAACGCGCTCGGCGTCACGTTCGGCGTGCTGCAGAACATGCAGCCCTACGAGGAGAAGCGCGCGGCCTACGCGGCCGACGTGACCTACGGCACCAACTCCGAGTTCGGCTTTGACTACCTGCGCGACAACATGGCCCAGTCGCTCGAGGAGAAGGTGCAGCACGGCGGCCGCCCGCGCGTCGACGACGACTCCTCGCACGCGCACTTCT
>JBBPXY010000011.1:0-33318 GCA_038200435.1 Solirubrobacterales bacterium | reverse complement strand
GCCGATGTGCGGCTGCCCGAGCCGGCTGAAGAGGATGCGCAGCATCGCGTTGGCGTCGGTCGCGGTGCCGACCGTGGAGCGGGCGTCGGCACCCATCCGCTGCTGGTCGACGATGATCGCGGTCGTCAGCCCTTCGAGGACGTCGACCTCCGGCCGCGCCAGCGCCGGCATGAAGCCCTGCACGAAGGCGTTGTAGGTCTCGTTGATCAGCCGCTGCGACTCCGCGGCGATCGTGCCGAACACCAGCGAGCTCTTGCCCGAGCCCGAGACACCGGTGAACACCGTCAGCCGGCGCTTCGGAAGCTCGACACTGACGTCTTTCAGGTTGTTGACGCGCGCGCCCTGCACGCGGATCAGATCGTGGCGGTCGGCAACGGGGAGGGCAGGCCGCTGCGGGGCGTTCCTCGTGGCCTTGCTCATCGCGTCCTAGTCGTTCGGCGTCGAAGGGCTCGAAGGCCCGGTGCCCGGCGGAGGCCCGACGCAGGGCTGGTCCGGCGGCGCACCCTTGCCCGGCTGGGGGCACGGGCGTGCGGTGGCACCGCCGCTCGCCAGCCGCGCGATGCGCCAACCGGCCCGGGTCTTCACGAGCCCGAGCTCGGCCGCGGCGGGTGCCTGCCCGGCCGCGGAGCTCTGCACCGCAGCGACCGCTCCGTCCTTGCCCACCAGGCGGATGCTCCGTATGTCGATACGCGGGTTGCGTACGTCGCCGAAGTACTGGCGCACGGCAATCTCGCATGACAGGTTGAAGGGCTTTAGCTTCGAGATGAGCTCGGGAGCGAGCACCTTCTGGCAGAGGACCGTGTAGTCGTGCTGCGCGGTCGATTCGGCGAACAGCTTCACCGTCTGCTTCACGCGGTCTGTCTCGCTCGGGCCGCCGCAGCCCGTCACGCATAGCGCGCTCAGGAGACCAAGGAAGCATGCGCGCAGGGCGATCACGTCGCGAGAGTACCCTCCGGAGCATGGCCTTGGCGCCTCTAGTGGACGGCCACGGGCGACTGATCGAGGACGTACGCGTCTCTGTCACCGACCGTTGCAACTTTCGTTGCCAGTACTGCATGCCGGCCGACGGGCTGCCCTGGCTGGAGCGCGATTCGGTGCTGAGCTTCGAGGAGATCGAGCGTCTCGTCGGCCTACTCGCGGCGATGGGCGTCCACGACGTTCGCCTGACCGGGGGGGAGCCGCTGGTGCGCCGCGACTTTCCCGTGCTCGCTTCGATGCTCCGCCTCATCCCGGGCGTGCGCGACCTCTCGCTCACCACGAACGGCTACTTGCTCGAACGCGACGCCGAGGCCTTGGTGCGCGCCGGGATCGACCGCTTCAACGTCTCGGTCGACTCATTGCAGCGCGACCGCTTCTTCGAGATGACTCGCCGCGACGCTCTCCCCCGCGTGCTCGCCGGTCTGCAGGCACTGGCCGCGTTCCCCGAAGCCCACCCGATCAAGGTCAACGCCGTGGCGCTGCGGGGGTTCACGGAGAACGAGGTGATTCCGTTCGCCCGCTTCGCCCGCGAGCATCCGTTCGAAGTGCGGTTCATCGAGTTCATGCCGCTCGACGCCGACCGCACCTGGACGGAGGATCAGGTGCTCACGGGCGAGGAGATCCGCGCGGCAATTGGGGCCGTCTTCCCCCTCGAGCCCGAGGAGAGGGAGCCCGGCGCCACCGCGCGCACCTACCGCTTCCTCGACGGGCGCGGGCGCATCGGCTTCATCAACCCGGTGTCCGAGCCGTTCTGCGACGACTGCAACCGCATCCGCCTCACCGCCGAGGGGCGGCTGCGCACCTGCCTCTTCTCCCACGGCGAGACCGACCTGCGGGGGCCGTTGCGAGCCGGCGGGAGCGACTCCGACCTCGAGGCGATCATCCGCGAGGCGGTGTGGCGCAAAGAGCTCAAGCACCGCGTTGGCGAGCCCGGTTTCGTGGCTCCGGCGCGCTCGATGTCGGCGATCGGCGGCTAGCGAGGCCTACTTCGCAAGGTCTCGTCGAGGCCGCGGCGAAACTCGGAGATGCCCGTCGCTCCCTCGAAGCGGACGGCGATCTTGCCGCGGCGGTCGATGAGGAACACCCAGGGCTCGGTGCGCAGGTGGAAGGCGGTGAGCTGCGGCCGGTAGCCGCGCTGGAGCTGGTTGTCGCGGTAGACCTCCTGGTGGATGAAGTCGACGCGGTTGCCGTAGGTGGCCTTGAGCTGCTCGGCCACGTCGACGACGGGGCCGCACACCTTCGACTGGCAGAGGGCGGGCGTGGCGATGACGAGCGCGATCGGCTTCTTGCCGAGCACCTTGGCGAAGTCGAACTGGTGCATCGTCCCCGGCGGGGTGCGGGTGTCGATGAGACCGACGCGGCCGTGGACCGAGGCCAGCGTCGGCGTCGTGATGCGCGGGGGCGCCTGGCCGACCGAGGGGATGGAGCTACGGGCCGCCACGTCCACCTGAGCCGGTGCACCCGTGAGCTTGCCGCCCTCCTGCACCAGCGCCAGCACGGACCAGCGGCCGGGGCGGCTGAACGGCACGGAGGCCGCGTAGACCGCCTTCACCGTGTCGGGATCCGTTGCGGCCGTGAGGCTGCGGTAGGGCTTCTCGGGCAGCAGCGAGTCGGCGGGGGCGAGAAACGGGCCCTGCGCCGGCGCGCCCGGCTTGGGCGCGATGTACACCGCGACTGGCGCGTAGACGAAACGCGCGTCCTGGTTCAGCAGCCCGAACGGCAGGCGATTGCGCCCGGGCGTGAACTGCGAGGCGGCCAGGCCGATCTGGGCGCCGGGATGGACGGAGTCGGCGAGTTGCTGCAGCGTCCGGCCGCGCACGGGCGGGAACGACGAAGCGACGGGACGGCTCGCGGCGGCGAAGCCCGCGGGCAAGGTGGCCGGCGGCCGGGCGGTGGGGGGTGTGACGTTCGGCGAGGCGGCCTTCTCGCTCTTCCCGCACCCTGCTGCTGCCGTAACGCAGAGGAGCAGGGCGAGGACCGTTGGGCGATGGCGCATTCCCGCATTCTCCCACGTGACCTGATCCGGCTCTCCCGGATCGTCGCATGAGCTAGCGCGCATGGTCCTCCTTCTCCTCTTCGCGCTCGTAGCCGGCGCCGCAACGGCGATCAGCCCGTGTGTGCTCCCTGTCCTGCCCGCTGTGCTCTCCGCAGGCGCCACAGGGGGGCGCCGGCGTCCGCTCGGCGTGGTCACCGGCCTCACGATCACCTACACCATCGCGGTCGTCGCGCTCGCCTCGCTGGTCAAGGGTGTCGGGCTGGCCGCCGGAGCGAGCCGCACCCTGGCGGTCGTCGTCCTGCTCGCCTTCGGCCTCGCCTTGCTCGTCCCGCGCGTGGCCGAGCGCCTCGAGCGCCCGCTCGCGCGCCTCTCGCGTCTAGGCCCGCGCTCGGCGGGCACCGGCTTCTGGTCGGGTCTCGGAGTCGGCGGCGCCCTGGGGTTCGTATACGCGCCGTGCGCCGGGCCGATCCTCGCGGCGGTCATCTCGGTGAGCGCCACTCGCGGCACTTCGCTGCAACTCGTGGCCATGGCGTTCGCCTACGCCGCCGGATCGGCCGTCGTCCTGTTCGGGCTGTCTCTCGGTGGACGCCGGCTCGTGCGGCGTGTCCGGCGTGGCCCCCGGGTGCAACAGGCCATGGGGGCCGTGCTCGTGCTCACAGCGGTGGCAATGGTGGCTCAGCTCGACGTAAGCCTGGAGACCGCGCTTGCGCGCAACCTGCCCGGATTCGTGATCAATCCGACGCGGGGGCTCGAGCATTCGCGCGCAGTGGAGAGCCGGCTCGGATCGCTGCGCGGGCACCAGAAGTTCGCGGCAGCCGAATCGGCGCCTGCGTCGGATCTCCCCCGTCTCGGCGCCGCCCCCGACTTCACCGGCACGCAGCGTTGGTTCAACACGCCGGCCGGACGAGCGCTCACGCTCCCCTCACTACGCGGACGCGTCGTGCTCATCGACTTCTGGACCTATACATGCATCAACTGCCTCCGCACTCTGCCGTTCGTCCGCGCCCTCGACGAGCGCTACCGGTCGGCCGGCCTGACGATCGTCGGAGTGCACACCCCCGAGTTCCCCTTCGAACGCAAAGCCGGCAACGTGCAGAACGCGATCGCGCAAAACGGCTTGCACTACCCGGTCGTCCAGGACAACGAATACGGCACCTGGCAGGCCTACGGCAACCAGTACTGGCCGGCCGAGTACCTCATAGACGGCACGGGTCAGGTTCGCAGCACCGAGTTCGGAGAGGGCGGCTCACGCAAGACCGAGGCATCCGTGCGTGCGCTCCTCCTGGAGGCGGGCGCCCGGCGGCTGCCGCCTCCGGTGACCACGCAGCCGGAGGAGCCGTCGGCGCGCCTGGCCACGCCGGAGACCTACCTTGGCGCCAAGCGCTCCGAGCGCATGGTGCCGCGCCCGCCGCGGCCCGGCACGCACCGCTACCCGGGTTTCCCGGGGCGGCTTCCGCTGAGCCGTGTCGCGCTGAGCGGCACCTGGAGCGTTTCCGATGACGCCGCCGAGGCCGGTCGCGGAGCCGGGCTCGACCTCTCCTTCCAGGCGCGCAAGGTCTACCTGGTCCTCTCCTCGGCGGGCGGCCGCGCCCGGCCCGTGCATCTCACCCTCGACGGACGCCCGGTGCGGACACAGGAGCAGGGCGCCGACGTGCGCGGTGGCACCGCGAGGGTCACCTCGCAACGGCTCTACGAGCTGCTCGACCTCCCCGGCGTGGAGCGCCACCGCCTGAGCCTGCGGCCGGCGCCCGGAGTCTCAGCCTACGCGTTCACGTTCGGCTAGAGCAGGCGCGCCGCCGCCTCGAGCAGATCCTCAGGCCGGTTGACGTTGAAGAACGTCTGGGAGTCCTCGGCCTCGATCAGCCGCGGTGCGAGGTCGGCCACGATCTCGCGCAGCGGCCGGTCGCTGTTCCCTCGCAACCCGGGTAAGGCCTTCGGGCCGTAGAGAGCGAGCAGCGGCTCGAGCCGCCCGGCATGCCTCGGGACGACGGCGGAGGCGCGGCCGGGGTCGGCGTCGAGCAGGGCACGCAGCATCGCCTCCGAGACCAGCGGCATGTCGCCCGCACATACGAGCACCCAGCGGCCGCCGGCCAGACCAAGGGCATGGGCGATACCGACCGCCGGATGCCGGCGCGGTGAGGGTTCCGCCCACACCGCTGTCCCGTGCAGCGAGGGCAGCACGGTGTCCGGCTTGGCCACGACCACGACCTCTGAAAGCGCGCTCTGCAGCGCGCGTACGGGGTACTCGAGCAGCGAACGGCCCTCGAGACTCACCGTCGCCTTGGCACCCCCCATCCGGCGCCCACCTCCGCCGGCCAGCACCACCCCGAGCGGCGGCGCGGTCTCAGCCGCGGTGAGTCGAAGGTCCGGCATCGCCGAACGGCTCGTCGCGCTCCGCCACGGCCCGGCGGAAGCCGGCCTCGGCGGCTCGCTGCTGGAAGGCGTAGCCCTCGGGCGTGTGCCGCGCCGCTCCGTCGAACAGCGTGCCGAGGATCTGGGTCGTATGCAGCCCCTGCGCCGCGACGGTCTGGTTGAGCAGCAGCTTCATCATCACGAGCTGGTTGACCGGCATGCGCGCGATCCGCTCGATGAGCACCTCGAAGCGCTCGTCGAGGTCTTCCGGAGCGGGAGCTTCGGTGGCGAGCCCCCACTCAACCGCGTCGGTACCGGAGAGGGAGTCGCCTGTGAAAAGGAGGCGCTTGGCCTTCTCGAGCCCGATCCGGTGCACCCACATGCTTGTGGTCGGCGACCCCCAGACGCGCGCGGGCGGGTAGCCGATCTTCGCGTCGGCGGCGATGACGAGCAGGTCGGAGCAGAGCGCCATGTCGGTGCCGCCCGCCACGCAGAACCCCTGCACCTTGCAGATCACGGGCTTGTCGGAATGGAACAGGCTCATGAAGCCACGGACGTTGCGGCTCATCATCTGGAAGTCGAGCACCGGGTCCCACGTTCCGTCGGGGTCGTGGTTGGCGGCCTGCACCGAGGGATCGAGGACAGTGCCCTCGAGGCCGCCGATCGACGCCTGCTGCTCAGCGGCCTCCACAAGGTCGTAACCCCCGCAGAAACCCTTGCCGTTCCCCGCGAGCGCGATCACGTGCACGGTGGGGTCGAGGTTGGCCCGCTCGACGAAGCCGCTCAGCTCGCGCGGGGTCTCGAACGTGATGCCGTTGCCCCGCTCGGGACGGTTCAGGGTGATGCGCGCGATGCGCCCCGTCACCTCGTAGGTCATGGTCTGCCCGGTATCCACCGCGGCGCCAGCATAGAATCACCCGCCATGGAGGGTTCGACAGAGCGGGGAACGGTGCGCAGCTGGCTGCGGTGCTACCGCTGCTGGTCGCAGAACCTCGAGGTGCAGGTGCATTACGAGGGGATCCATCGCATCGATCCCGCGACCGGCGAGCGCGCCGACGTGGTCGACGAGATGCAGGAGGCCGTGGTCCAGTGCCTCGACTGCATGCACGACCAGCCGCACCTCGGCTTCGTCGCCGGTCGCGTCGAGCCCATCGAGGACCGCTGGGAACGGATGGTCGCCGGAACGCCGTGGGTGGCCTCCTGCACGGTCACGGTCGAGGCCGACGAGGTCGAGAGCTGCTCCGGCCCCGAGGCCGGCGACGCGCTCTCCTACGCGGCCTTTGGCGATTTCGGCACGCGCGAGTTCTTCACCCACGTCCGCTTCCACAAGCACGACGAGGACCGCATCGTCGTCCATCTGCTCGTGGAGCTCTACGCGCGCTCGGCCGAAGAGGCGACCGAGGTGCTCGAGGACGCCGCCCGGGGTGTCCTCGCGATCACTTCTCTGGCCGAGGAGTCGCGCCCTCCGGCGTCCACAGGCGGGGACGACCACTAGCGTTGTCTTCGGTCGGCGGCCCCTCGTCGCGGGTCATAGCGTCGAACTGCACGCCAAGCAGAAACGCCACGGCGGACATGTACATGTAGGACAGCAGCACGAAGACCGACGCGAGCTCTCCGAAGATCGACCCGTACTCGGCCACGTGCACCAGGTAGAAGCCGAACGCGGTCGACGTAGCCAGCCACGCGCCGACGATGATGAGCGATCCCCGCGAGACCCAGTGCCAGGGCTGATGGCACGCCGGTGCGTGGCGCACGAGCAGCCCGACGGCCACGGTCAGCACCCCTGCGGCCAATCCGTAGCG
The DNA here is from genome assembly GCA_038200435.1 of Solirubrobacterales bacterium. Classification (GTDB taxonomy): domain Bacteria; phylum Actinomycetota; class Thermoleophilia; order Solirubrobacterales; family Solirubrobacteraceae; genus JBBPXY01. The sequence continues at coordinate 26,190 of JBBPXY010000011.1, read as the reverse complement.
AACGGCGAAGGCAGCCATGGCGCCGATCCCGTGAGCGTGTGCGAGCCCGAGCACACGAGGCGCGAAGCGCAGTATCGCCCCCGTGAGGATGAAGCACGCGCCCACGGCGATCGAGAGCTCGAAAGAGGCCAGGAACCGGCGCCGGCGCGTCCTGTCCTCCTCCACTCCGTAGATGCGGTCGAGCACGCCCATCACAGCGCGAACGGCGCCCGAGACCTCCCACAGGGTCAGCGCCGCCCCGATCGTGAGCCAGAACGCCTGCTGGTGGTGCAACACGCGATCCACGGCACTCGCGATGACCTTGTAGACGTCGGGTGAGACGCTCTGCTTCACCGTAGGCGCAATCTCGTTCAGCCATACGTCATCGAGGTTGAGGAAGCCGATCAGCGCGAACCCGAACAGCAGGAACGGCACCACCCCCGAGAGGATCTGGAACGCGATGGCGCTCGCGTAGGTGAGGATGTCGTGCTCGTCGACCGCTTTCGCGATCGCGCGCACGGTCGCGCGCGGGCCTCGAAAAGCCTCCGCGATCCCCGGCCGGTCGTGTGCTGAGACGGCCACCCCGGGTTGTGCCTACCCCACTTGTGATGGATCAAGCATTCCGACTCAGGCGGTGCTGGTCGACGAGATCTATGAACGAGTGCGGGTTCGGGCGGCCATTTCTGTCCACACGAGCGGCGACGCAAGCGTCTGTGGACAGAAACGGCCGGTATAGGCACATTTCTGTCCACACACCAGAGCGCTGCGCTTCCGTGGACAGAAATGGCCGGTCTCGCATCTCTTCCCAAGACCCAGGCGCCCTGGACCGCGTTAGGCCCGGATCACGAGCCCGGCCCCGAACGACGCCCTACCCCAGCCGCTCGCCCAGCGCCGCCAGCTGGTCGCGCAGCTCGCTCGGCAGGTCATCGCCGAACGAGTCGAAGTGCTCGCTGATCGACGGCAGCTCCTGCTTCCACTCCTCGGTGTCGACCCGCAGCAGCTCGCTCATCTCGTTGGCCTTCAGGTCGAGCCCGTCGGCGTCGAGCTCGCCCTCGGCCGGCACGGTGCCGATCGGGGTGCGCGTGCCCTCGGCCTTGCCCTCGCAGCGGCGGAAGACCCACGCCAGCACGCGCGAGTTCTCGCCAAAGCCGGGCCAGAGGAAGTGGCCGCTCTCGTCGCGGCGGAACCAGTTGACGTAGAAGATCCGGGGGAGCTTCTCGGGGTCGGTGTTACGCCCCATCTTCAGCCAGTGGCCGAAGTAGTCGGCCATGTTGTAGCCGCAGAAGGGGAGCATCGCGAACGGGTCGCGCCGGAGCTTGCCGACCGCGCCGGCCGCGGCGGCCGTGGTCTCCGACGCCATGACCGAGCCGAGGAACACGCCGTGGTCCCAGTCGAAGGCCTCGTGCACGAGCGGCACCACGGTCGAACGGCGCCCCCCGAAGAGCATCGCGTCGATCGGCACGCCCTGGGGGTCTTCCCACTCGGAGGCGATGGCCGGGTCCTGCGAGGCGGGGGCGGTGAAGCGCGCATTGGGGTGCGAAGACTTGCCCTCGGACTGCGCCGTCCAGTCGTTGCCGTGCCAGTCGATCAGATGGTCGGGAGCCTCGGCGGTCATCCCCTCCCACCAGACGTCGCCGTCGTCGGTCTTCGCGCAGTTGGTGAAGACGGTGTTCTCGGCAATCGTCGCCATCGCGTTGGGGTTCGTTTCCTCGCCCGTTCCCGGCGCCACGCCGAAGAAGCCGGCCTCCGGGTTGATGGCGTAGAGCCGCCCGTCGTCGCCGAACTTCATCCAGGCGATGTCGTCGCCCACCGTCTCGACCTTCCACCCCTCGAGTGTCGGGATGAGCATCGCGAGGTTGGTCTTGCCGCAGGCCGACGGGAACGCGCCGGTGATGTGCTTGACCTCCCCCTCGGGCGAGGTGAGCTTGAGGATCAGCATGTGCTCGGCCATCCAGCCCTCGTCGCGCGCCATCGCGGACGCGATCCGCAGGGCGAAGCACTTCTTGCCCAGCAGCGCGTTGCCGCCGTAGCCGGATCCGTAGGACCAGATCTCGCGGGTCTCGGGGAAGTGGACGATGTACTTGTTCTCGGCGTTGCACGGCCACGGCACGTCCTGCTCGCCGTCGGCGAGGGGCGAACCGACCGAGTGCAGGCACGGCACGAACTCCCCGTCATCGCCCAGCACGTCGAGGGCGCCCTGGCCCATGCGGGTCATGATCCGCATCGAGACTGCGACGTAGGGCGAGTCGGTGAGCTGGACGCCGACGTGGGCGATCGGCGAGCCGAGCGGGCCCATCGAGAAGGGGACGACGTACATCGTGCGGCCCTGCATCGCGCCGCTGAAGAGGCCGGAGAGGTGCTCGCGCATCTCCGCGGGATCGCGCCAGTTGTTGGTGGGCCCGGCGTCGCGCTCGGACTGCGAGCAGATGAACGTGCGGTCCTCGACCCGCGCGACGTCGCCCGGATCGGAGCGCGCGAGGTAGGAGTTCGGCCGCTTGGCCTCGGAGAGCTTCTCGAACGTCCCGGAGTCGACCAGGGTCTGAGCGAGGAGGTCGTACTCCTCCGCCGAACCGTCGCACCAGTGCACGGCGTCGGGCCGCGTCAACTCTGCCACCTCGTCCACCCAGGACAGCAGCTTCGAGTGCGTAGTCGGCGCGGCGGTGGTGCTCACAGGTTCAGTCAACTCCTAAGGTGGTCTGCGCGAGGCTCCGGCGATTCGGAGGCCCGGGAGGGTACCTGGTGAGGAGCTGTTCGTCAGCTCAGAACGAGGTGCGAAGGGCGCGGCGTGCGCAGAGGAGCGGTGGCGTCCAGCAGCGCGCGGACCATTTCGTCACGGCAGAAAGAGGGGCTCGCCTCGGTCGGCATCGCGATCTCGACGCGGCGCACAGGCGCCCCCTCGACGGGGCGGGAGACCAGATCTTCGCGTAGGGCGCTCGTGGCCGAGCAGGGCATGAGCGCGAGCGGGCCGCCCGCGGCGACCACCGCCTGCACGGACGCGAAGTCCGCCGTGCGGTAGAACGGATCGAAGGCGGGCTCGAAGCCCCGTTCGCAGCACGAGCGCCTGAAGCCGGCGCCCCAGGGCGAACACGGCCCGGCGCTCCCAACGAGCGGAACACCTGCGAGTGCGTCGAGCTCGAGGGAGCCGGTGCCCGCCAGGACGTGATCGCGCGGCATCACCAGGCAGTAGGGATCCTCGAAGAGGTGCACGTAGTCGAGTCCCGTGTCGCTGCCCACCGAACGGCCTTGATAGTCGTTGGCGGGCGACCACCCGTCGAACAGGAAGAGCACCGCCAGATCGAGCTCGCGCGCGCGGAGACGGGTCACGCTCTCGTACGGCTCTCCTTCGACGAACTGCAGCTCGACATCTGGCAACCGCCGGCGCACCTTTTCGAGGGCCTTGGCCGCGAACGCCGTCGTCGCCGTGGGAAACGACCCGAATCGCAGACGGCCCGAGCGACCCTCGATCAGCGCCTGAAGCTCAACGTCGGCATTCGCCAGCCGCCCGAGCAGACCCTCGGAATGGGTGAGCAGCGCCTGCCCGGTGGGAGAGAGCCGCATGCCCGCGTGCGTCCGCTCGAAGAGCACCGCACCCGTGTCACGCTCGAGCGCCGACATCTGTTGGGAGATCGCCGAAGGAGTGAACTGCAAGGTGCTCGCAGCCGCCGCGAAGCTGCCTCCGCTCGCGACCTCACGCAATATCACGAGGCGGCGAAGATCGAACACCTGCGCCAGCCGCGCCGAGGCGAGGCTCCGGGCCGGACTCACATCCGGATCGCCCCACTCTTCCTGTACTTCCACGCTCGACATACGGCCGCCCTCCCAGACTCCGATTCTCTGGCCTGTAGTCACCCACGAGGCGAGTTGCGTTACGCGTAAGCAACCGTGACGCGGCACGTCAGGAACGCTTGTCGCGGCTGACCCTCCAGCCACCTAGCGTCTCGAGCAGAGTTCATCGCACCGTGGTGAGCCACAGAAAAACTCAAGGAGAAAGCACCATGGCTCCCACCGCCATCTTCAAGCGCCTCAGCCTCGGCGCACTCGTCCTTGGACTCCTGCCCGTCATCGCCTCGGGCTGCGGCAAGTCGACCCCCGCGGCAGGGGCTCCCGCTGCGGCCGCCAAGCCCAGCCAAGGCCAGATCGACGAGCGTTCAGGCCCGAAGGTGAAGTTCGCGCCCGCGGGCGACAAGCTGCTGCCTCCATCGAACCTGCTGGTCAAGAGCGCGCTCGGGGTCGACATGACCCATCAGTCGGTCACCCTCCCCCTCCACAAGGGACGCTTCCGCGGACAGACCGTCTGGTTCGTCATCACCGAAGCGTCCGACTTCGGCCTCTCGCACGATCTCAACGTCAACTTCTCCTCGAAGCTGGCCAACATGGGCATCGGGTGCGACGCGTGCGTGCAGGACGTGACGCTCGACAACTCGCGCGGCAACAAGTTCGGCGACGCCGTCGTCAACTTCGAGGGCGTCCCGAACTTCAAGCCCAAGCGCAGCCTGATCTCGGGCCCCGCGGCGGGACCGGCAGCCTTCCCGCCGGCCAACGCCAAGCCTGGCGCGGTGGCCGGCGCCAAGTACAGCCCCTTCATCCGGATCAAGGGGTCGTCCACTGTCTACAACGCCCCGATCGTGGCCATGGGCGACCGCAAGTTCGACGTGGATCACCATACGAACACCGCCGACCGGGTGCTGAAGATGAAGCTACCGGGCACACCCGCATCGGGTGGTTCCGAGCCGGGATCGGTCGAGATGCTGCTGGTGCACGGACTCGAGGCGGGGAAGGACATCTTCTACCTGAGCACCGAGGCGTCCGATCCGGTCGCGGCGACGCTCGAGCGGGCGACGTTCGTACCCGCGTTGCAACACGCACCGTTCGTCGGTGGTGACGACACCCTCGGCTCTGCCCGCGAGCGGATCTTCCTGTTCGCCAACGGTGAGACGGGCAAGAACAACCCGAACAGCCAGGGCCTCAGCCACCTGATCAAGGACGGCGTCTCCGGGGAGGACGCGAGCCTGAGCAACACGAAGCTCCTGGCCGCCCTGCGCGACAACGACGGCGACGCGCTGAACGTGCTCGGCGACTTCCCCTCGCTGGCCGATCCGCGCCACGCCAACGCCTACAGCCCGCTGTGGGACGCCCAGGTCGGGGAGTGGACGAAGAAGGCGCTGGCGCAGAAGCTCGACAAGCGCCAGACCGACGAGAACGCCATCCTGAACCTGGCCCTCACCCGGCCCGATCTCCTGACGGGGCCGCTCGGATCGAAGTACGGGTCCGCTGACTTCGTCATCAACTGCCCGACGATCGCGTTCAAGACGACCGCTCCCGACCTCGACACGCAGGCGCCGAAGCCCGGCGGCCAGTTCTAGAGCGCGGCGGGCAACCAAACGGACGGGAGCGGGCTCATCGGCCGCTCCCGTCCGACTCCGGGCCCTACTCCCCGTGCTCGCGGCGCGGCACGAGCACGAGGCGCTTGAACTCGGCCACGAGGGTGCCGTCCTGGTTGAAGACCCGGGTGTGGACCTTGACGGTGCCGCGGTCGGGCTTGGAGCGCGACTCCTTCTTCTCCAGCACCTCGGATTCGACGAAGAGCGTGTCGCCATGGAAGACCGGCGCGGGGTGTGAGAGCTCTTCCGTGGCGAGGTTGGCGATCGCCTTGCCGCTCACGTCGGAGACGCTCATGCCGAGCGCCAGCGAGTAGACCAGGGGGCCGACCACCACGTTCTTGCCCTGCTGCGACTGCTTGGCGTAGACGTCGTTCAGGTGCAGCGGGTGGTGGTTCATCGTGATCAGGCAGAAGAGGTGATCGTCTGACTCGGTCACGGTCTTCGCGGGCCAGTGCTTGTAGGTCGCGCCGACCTCGAACTCTTCGAGGTAGCGGCCGTAGGGGTGGGCACCGGATGCCTCGCGGGCGGCTTGGTTGGTATCGAGGGTCATGGGCGCAGAAGGTAGCCTGCCGCCTCTAAGGCCACCGATCAGGAGTTCCCCCTTGCGCAACCCCCGCGACTTCGTCAAGCCCCTCGCCGTCGGCGCGCCCGACCCCGTGCTGGACGTGCCGTTCACGCCCTCGCGCATGATCCACTTCCTCGACTTCTCCAACGAGAAGATGGTCGCCAAGTCGGCCGACATCGCCAAGCAGACCGACATCCTTCTGGGCAACCTCGAGGACGCGGTGCCGGTCGATCGCAAGGAGGCCGCCCGCGAGGGCCTCATCCGGGTCGGTCGAGAGATGGATCTGGGCCAGACCTCGCTGTGGACGCGCGTCAACTCCCTCGAGTCGCCGTGGGTGCTCGACGACCTCACGCTTCTCGTCACCGAGATCGGTCACAAGCTCGACGTCGTGATGATCCCCAAGGTCGAAGGGGCGTGGGACATCCACTACGTCGACCGGCTGCTGGCCCAGCTCGAAGCAAAGGCCAAGATCGAGCGCCCGATCATGATCCACGCGATCCTCGAGACGGGCCTGGGCGTCGTGAACCTCGAGGAGATCGCCACGGCCAGCCCGCGCATGCAGGGCATGAGCTTCGGCCCGGCCGATCTCGCGGCCTCGCGCCGCATGAAGACCACCCGCGTCGGCGGCGGGCACCCCGGCTACCGGGTCATCGAGGATCCCGATCCCGAGAACCCCGAGGCGCCGCGCGTCTCGGCCCAGCAGGATCCCTGGCACTACTCGATCGCCCGCATGGTCGACGCCTGCACCTCGGCGGGGATCCTGCCGTTCTACGGGCCCTACGGCGACATCAAGGACGTGCAGGGCTGCGAGACGCAGTTCCGCGCGGCCTTCCTGCTCGGCTGCGTCGGCGCCTGGTCGCTGCACCCCGTGCAGATCGGCATCGCCAAGAAGGTGTTCTCACCCGATCCCGACGAGGTCGCCTTCGCCAAGAAGGTCATCGAGGCGATCCCGGACGGCCGCGGCGTGCACATGATCGACGGCAAGATGCAGGACGACGCCACCTGGAAGCAATGCAAGGTGATGGTCAACCTCGCCGAGATGCTGTCCGAGAAGGACCCGGAGCTGCGCGACGCCTACGGCTTGTAAGCCGAAGCCGACGCGCGTGACGCCGCGCTGAAGGTCGCTACCCGCGGGCAGCGGAAGCCGCGCTCGCGCATGCCCGCGCTCGCCGGGGCGACGTAGCAGGAGACGATGTTGTAGCCGCCGTGGTAGCTGGCCGGGATCGTGATGAGCGCCGACGCTCGGGCGAACCCTCGGCTGACCGGATGCAGGACCGGCCGGCTGGCCTTGCGCAGGTGCCTGGCCTTGTAGGGCCCCACGTAGATGTCGACCCGGCCGCCGAGGCGCACGTCGGGCGCCGAGCGAGCGGTGACCACCGCGCGGACTTGCCGCCCCGAGCGCGAGACGTGGTCGGAGAGCTGAGTGCGGGGCACGACGTCGGCTTCGGCAACGCGGCTCCGGGTCGTGCTGCCGGAGATCTGCACGCGGACGCGCGTGTTGCGATCGAAGGCGCGCTTGAAGATGAAACCGCCGCTGCCCGTGGTGCGCCGGGCCGCGACCGGACGGAACGAATGCCGGTAGGGGAAGCGCTGTACGTAGAGCACGACCCGGACCCCGACCCCTGGTTGGGACAGGTCCGAGCCGGTCACATGGCCATCGATCTTGACGCGCGAGCCGAGTTGCACGGCCGCGGGGTCGACCCCCACCGATACGCGGTAGGGCTTGACGGGCTCGAGCGCCTGGCTCGGCAGTGCGAAACAGAGGCCACAGAGCAACGCGGCGAGGATCGATCTCTTCATGCGACGAAGGCTAGAGGGCGCCGGGGTCGTCTGCGCCGGCACCGCCCACCTCGTCTCCGCCCGCTAGATTGCCCGCCTTCATGCGCCTCTTCGAGTTCGAGGCCCGCGAGGTGGTCAAGCGCGCGGGCATACCGGTCACCGACTTCGGGTTTGCCACCTCGGCCGACGAGGCGCGCAAGATCGCCGAGCGCATCGGCGGCCCCACGGTCATCAAGTCGCAGGTGCTGACGGGCGGCCGGATGAAGGCGGGCGGCGTCAAGTTCGCCGATACACCCGACGAGGCCGCCGAGCACGCCGAGGCGATCCTGAAGCTCGAGATCGGCGGCCATATGCCCCGCGGGGTGCTGGTCGACCCCAAGGCCGAGGTCAAGCAGGAGTACTACGCGGGCGTCGTGTGGGACGGCATCCGCAAGCAGCCGGTGATGCTCTTCTCCGACATGGGCGGCATCGACATCGAGCAGGTGGCCGAGGAGCACCCCGACCACGTCGGGCGCGGTCACTTCTCCACCCTTCAGCCCGTCTCGGAGTACCAGGCCAAGCAGGTCATTGCGCAGACGGGCGTCACGGGCTCGGCGCTCACCCGGATGACCCCGATTCTCACCCGCCTCGCCCGCCTGTTCGTCGAGCGCGACATGACCCTGGCGGAGATCAACCCTCTGGGCGAGACAGCCGAGGGCCACTTCATCGCCCTCGACGCCCACATGGACATGGAGAACGAGGCTCGGCCTCGCCAGAACGCCCTGCTCGCCGACCTCGGCGTGGGCGGCGAGGAGACGCGTCAGGCCCGCGAGCCCACTCCCTTCGAGCTGGCCGGCGAGGAGGTCGACTCCCAGGACCACCGCGGCGTGGCCGGCAACGTCACCGAGTTCGACGGCAACCTCGGGCTGGTCATCGGGGCCGGCGGCGGTTCGCTCACCCTCTTCGACGCGGTGCGCGCCCACGGCGGCAAGCCGGCCAACTACTGCGAGATCGGCGGCAACCCATCGGTGGCCAAGGCCTGCGGCCTGGCCAAGCTCGTCCTGCAGAAGCCGGGCGTGGACAAGATCGCGGTGATGATGTCGATCGTCTCCAACACCCGCGTCGACATCGTCGCCCGGGGCGTCATCAAGGCGTGCATCGAGCTCGGGATGGACCCGGCCGAGAAGATCGCGATCTTCCGCATCCCGGGAGCCTGGGAGGAAGAAGGCTTCAAGATCCTCGAGCGCTACGGAGTCGAGTACGCCGACCGGTCGGTGTCGATGCACGAAGCGGCGAGAAGAGCAGTGGAGAAGATCCCCGCATGAGCCCCAGTGGAGAAGATCACGGCATGACCCTCACGCCTGCCACCTCACGCCTGCCACCTGCCACCTGATGTCAATTCTCCTCAGCAGCGAAACGACGTTCATCGTCCAAGGCATCACCGGCCGCGAGGCCGTGAACCTCACGCGTGAGTGCCTCGACTACGGCGCCGGCGCGAAGGTGGTCGGCGGAGTGACGCCCGGGCGCAAGGGCCGCGAGGTCCACGGCGTGCCGGTCTTCGACACGGTCGCGCAGGCCGTCGAGCACCACGGCTCGCCGATCGACGGCTCCGTCGTGACCGTCCCCCCCGCGTTCACCAAGGACGCCGTGCTCGAGGCGATCGCCAACGGCATCAAGATCGTCGTGATCGTCACCGAGCGCATACCACGCTCAGACGTGGCCCAGATGGTCGAGTTCGCGGCCGCGCACGAGGCCCGGATCATCGGCCCGAACTGCCTGGGGATCATCGTGCCCGACGTGATCAAGATGGGCGGGATCGGCGGCCCCGCCAAGGACGCGGCGAAGGCCTACTCCCCCGGCTCGGTCGGCGTCATCTCCCGCTCGGGCGGCATGACCACCGAGATGTCCTCCACCCTCACCGCGGCCGGGCTCGGCCAGTCCACCGCGGTCTCCATCGGCGGCGACGCCATCATCGGGCAGAGCTACGCCGAGCTCATGCCGCTCTTCGAGGCCGACGAGGAGACCGAAGCCATCGTCATCTACACCGAGCCCGGTGGCCGGATGGAGGCCGAGCTCGCACGCTGGGTCACCGAGAACAACTCGCGTCTCCCGATCGTCGCCTTCATGGCCGGTCGCTTCATGGACGAGATGCCGGGCATGAGCTTCGGCCACGCCGGCACGATCGTCGAAGGCAAGGAGGACACCGCGACCGAGAAGATCGCTCGCCTCGCCGAGGCCGGCATCGTGGTGGCGGAGGAGATCTCCCAGATCCCCGATCTCGTGCGCGAGAAGATCGCTGAGAGGGCGGCGGCATGAGGCAGGACGCGCTCTTCATCGGCGTCGAGGTCGGCGACGAGTTCGTCGATGACGCAGAGCTCGCCGCCAAGCTCGAGGCGGCCTGCCCGGTCGACATCTACGCAAACGACAGCGGGCGGGTGGAGATCGTCGAGAAGAACCTCGACGAATGCATCCTCTGCCGACTCTGCATGGACGCCTCCCCGCCCGGCGCGGTGAAGGTGATCAAGCTCTACGAGGACGGCGCCGTCCTTCAGTAGGACCTCGCCGCGTTTTGCCTGAGCTCCCCGAGGTCGAACGGGCCCGGGCCCTCATCGCCGAGCACGGGCTCGCCCGCCGGATCGCCGCGGTGGACGACCGCGACACCTACGTCTGCCGTCCGCACGCTCCCGGTGAGATCGCGTCCGCGCTCGTCGGCCGCCGGCTGATCACCGCGAACCGCATCGGCAAGACGATGTGGTTCGAGACCGACGACGAAGGCCCCGACCTCGGCCTGCACCTCGGCATGGCGGGGCACATCGTCTTCGACGAGGCGGCGGCCCCCAACCGCTGGGACCGATTTGCGCTCGAGTTCTCCGACGGAGGTCGCCTCGCACTGCGCGACAAGCGGCGCCTCGGCCGCGCCGTGCTCGAGCCCGATTTGTCCGGGCTGGGCCCCGACGCCGGAGAGGCGACCCGGAGCGAGGTCCGCGAGCGCGTCGGGCGTGGCGCAATGCCGCTCAAAGCCAAGCTGCTCGACCAGTCGGTGCTCGCGGGCATCGGGAACCTGCTGGCCGACGAGGTTCTGTGGCGTGCACGCCTCTCTCCGCTGCGCCCGTCGGGCGAGTTGGGCGACGAGGAGCTCGATGGCCTGCGCCGCTCGCTGCGGGCGGCCATCCGCGACGCTCACCGGCTCGGCGGTGTTCACACCGGCCATCTCATGCCCGCGCGCCGGCGCGCTGGCGAGTGCCCGCGCTGCGGCACCGCACTTCAGCGCGCGACCGTCGGCGGGCGCACCACATGGTGGTGCCCGGAGGAGCAGCGCTAGCAGTCGGCCACCGGAGCCGACCGGGGCTCCGCGCGCGTGCGCGCCGGGTCCTCGCGCAGGAGGGCTCCGAGCGCCAGGCTGCTCGGGCGCTCGCCACCGCGCGGGCCGTAGATCCCGTACCAGTCGTCGACGGAGGTGGGATCCCGCTCGAGCGTCGTCCAGGTGTAGAGGAGAATGGCGGCCACACCGCAGCGCGATCGCTCCAAGCCGAGTACCGAAGAGGTGATGTAGGCCGCCTTGAGGGCGGGGGGCGCGTAGTAGCGAACCGCTCGCCGGCTGTCCTGCCAGCCGTACTCGGTGACGTACAGCGGCATCGCGCCGGCGCCCAGTCTCGTCAGCGCTCGGCGAAACGCGCGTACTCGACCGAAGACCTCGGCGGGGGTCGACCCGTAGGGGTGCAGGCCGAGCCCGTCGATGTGGCCGGAGACACCCGGTCGAGCCTGGAGGAGCTGAGTCAGGAACCCCACTCCGTTCCCAGTCAGCCCTCCCACGATCACCCGCGCCCCGGCGTCCACCGTCTTGATCGCGTTCCTGGTGCGGAGGTACATGTCGAGATAGCGGCGGGCATCGGGATGCGGCTGCCAGAAAACGCTCGAATCGGGTTCGTTCCAGACCTCGTAGTCGGTCACCGGTAGTCGCGGCAGCTCCGGATGCAGGCGCCAGAAGCGCCCGCCGCGGCCGTACCGCCTCGCGAACGCCTGCGCGTAGGTCGCGAACTCCGCGTTGGAGCGCGGCGGCGAGTGCATCAGCCGGTTGTCCTCCGAGGCCCACACCGGGCAGAAGTCGAGGATGACCCACCAGCGGATCCCCGCCCGGGCGAACAGCCCCGCGATGCGGTCGTTGCGCCTCCAGTCGTACTCGTGCCGGCCGTGCAGCGCCGGGGAGACCGGCTCAGCCCCAGCCCAGAGCGCGTCGGCGCGAGCCAGTCGCACTCCGTGGGCCGCCGCGGCGCGCACGTGGAACTCCTGGCGGCTCTCCAGCTCGCTGTCGAGAAAGGGGATGTTCAGGTTCACCCCCAGCTCGGTGTGCTCCGCCGGCAGGAGAGCCGGGGCCCCCAACGGCACACCGCCCGCCGCGGGCAAGCCGCGGGGATCCTTTGGGCTCTGCCATGCGAAGACCAGCGCAAGAACGGCGATCGCCCCGAGCAGCAGCGCGGCGCCTACGAGGCGCGGGGTCGGGCTTGGAGTCTGTTTCACGAAAAGGCGGGCGGGTCGGGGTGGTCGGATCGTGGATGCCGGGCGGCAGACGAGACCGCAGTCGATGCGGCGCCTCGGCGAGGATCTCGGGTTACGATCCGGCGCCGCGAGCCGGCCTCATCCGGCGCGTCCGACTTCGTGAAACGGACTCCTAGTGAGGGTGCTTGGCCTTGCGTGTGCGCGAGCGCTCTTCCTGGCGCTCCACCACGCTCGCGATCAGCTTGATGATCTGCTCGACGCCCGTCGCCTTCGCGTCGCCGCGCTCGAAGGCGCGGCGCCAAGTCTTGATTGTTCCCTCGGTCGCCAGCTCGTTGAAATGCGAACGAGGGATCGCGAGCCGCACCCGGGCATCGCTCGCGACGTCCTTGGAGATGAGCGGCCCCGGTAGCTCGACGCGATAGAGCTGCACGTCGCCGCGACCGCGCAACTCGAGCCCGATCACGAGCTTGAGCGGCTCCAGCGCGGGCACCTCCTCGAGTGTCCGGGCAATAGCGCTTTCGATGAGGGGGACTGGCGAGCTCAGATCTTGTGCCTCTGGAGGAGCTTCTTGCCGATGACCATGCGCTGGATCTCGCTGGTCCCCTCCCCGATCAGCAGCAGCGGAGCGTCGCGGTATAGCCGCTCGATCTCGTACTCCTTCGAGTAGCCGTAGCCGCCATGGATGCGGAAGGAGTCTTCGACGCATTCCTTGCCGGCCTCGGAGGCGAAGAGCTTCGCCATACCGGCCTCGAGGTCCGAGCGCTCGCCCGCGTCCTTCAGGCGCGCGGCGCGCAGGGTGAGCAACCGCGCGGCCTCGACCTTGGTGGCCATGTCGGCCAGCTTGAACTGGATCGCCTGGTGCTGGGCGATCTCCGTGCCGAACGTCTTGCGCTCCTGCGAGTAGCGCAGGGCGAGCTCCAGGGCGCGCTGGGCGATGCCCACGCCGCGCGCGGCGACGTTCACCCGGCCGACCTCGAGAGCGTCCATCATCTGGATGAACCCCTTGCCCAGCCCCGCCTCTTCGCCGCCGAGGATGTTCTCGGCCGGGCAGCGGTAGCCGTCGAAGACGAGCTCGGTCGACTCGACGCCCTTGTAGCCCATCTTCTTGATCTGCGGCGGGACGGTGAGCCCCTTCCAGTCGCCTGTGTTCTCGTGCTCGCCCGGCTCCTTCTCGGCGATGAAGCAGGTCATGCCCTTGTAGGCCGGGCTGGCCTCGCGGTCGGTCTTGACGAGCACGAAGCAGACGCCCGAGCGCAGGCCGTTGGTGACCCACATCTTCTGGCCGTTGATCGCCCAGGCACCGTCGTCGTTCTTGACGGCCGAGGTCTTGATGGCCTGCACGTCGGAGCCCATCTCGGGCTCGGACAGCGAAAAGGAGGCGCGCGTCTCGCCCGTGGCCATGCGGGGGAGGAACCTCTGCTTCTGCTCCTCGGAGCCGAACTCCATGAGCAGGTAGGCGCCGATGAAGTGGGTGTTGACGACGCCCGAGATGGAGATCCAGCCGCGCGAGAGCTCCTCGACGATCATCGTGTAGGTCGTCAGGTCGAGCCCCATGCCGCCATATTCCTCGGGGATCGTCACCCCGAACAGGCCGAGCTCCTTCATCTGCTCGACGATCGGCTCGGGGAAGGAGTCCTCGTGGTCGTAGTGCTCCGCCTGAGGCAGGATCTCCTTGTCGACGAACTCGCGGACCATCTCGATGATGGCCTTCTGCTCGTCGGTCTTCTCGGTATAGGGGGTCGCTACCGCCAAAGTGGTCTCCTAGCGCTCTTCGTGTCCGTTACAGATTAGTGGGCGAGGCTCACGCCGAGCCAGATGATCGCCAGGGATACGAGGAACACCGCGCCCTCGATCGCATGCAGCGACGGCCGCCGCGCGTGCCAGGCGATCAGCACACCGGTGAGAACGACCAGGGCGAGCTTCACGTGCAGCGTGCCGCTGCCCCACTGGTGGTAGTGGCTCGCCATGGCCGCACCGGTCGCGAGAAGCACCCCGATCGCCACGACGGTGGCCCGGCCGAAGCGCCGGGCAATCCGGCGGATGGGCTCGCGGTCCTCTCCCCCGCGCAGCGAGGGGACGACCACCGCGGCCAGGAACAGCTGGCCGCCGGCGAAGAACGCCATCGCGAGCAGGTGCAACCACCGGATGCCGTCCCAGAGGGCCACGGCCGACGACCTTAGACTCCGGCCCGTGCCCTCCCCCACCGCCTCCGACGGCAACGCCGCGATCGCCGGGTTCTTCCCCGGTGACCTGGGGATCGAGCTCCTCTCGCTCGAGGACGACGAAGTCAGCGGGCGGCTTCTCGCGGACCGCCGGCACCTTCACCCGGGCCGCTTCGTTCACGGGGGCGTGTGGGTCGCGTTCGCCGATACGGTCGCCGCCTGGGGCACGATCCGCAACCTGCCCGAGGGCCACGACTTCACCACCGTCGAGCTGAAGACCAACGTGCTCGCCGCCGCTCGGGAGGGCGACGAGCTCGTGGCGACCGGCCGCCCGCTGCACCTCGGGCGCAGCACGCAGGTCTGGGAGGTGCGGATCGAGAAGGGCGGCCGCCTCGGCGCCTTCTTCGTCTGCACCCAGATGATCATCGCGCCGCAGCGGTGAACTTCGCGCGCGACGTCCTCGACGCCGCGCCGCCCGGCGCGCGGGCGCTCGTCGAGCTCGCCCGCGACGGCACGCGGCGCGAATGGACCTACGGCGAGGTCTCCGACCGCGCCGCGCGCCTCGCAGGCGCGCTCGCAGGCGCGGGAATCGGGCGCGAGGACGTTGTCATGACCCTGATCGGCAACCGGCCCGACTGGGTCTTCGCGATGCTGGCCTGCTTCCGGATCGGCGCGGTTGTCCTGCCGTGCACCGAGCAGCTGCGCCCGAAGGACCTAGAGGTGCGTCTGGCCGCCGCGAGGCCCGCTCTCGTGATCGCCGACGAGCGCAATCGCGCCGCGCTCGAGGAGGCCGGGCCCGACGCCCCCGTCTGGTTGGTGCCCGACGAGTCGCTCTACGCGGGCAAACCCGCGCCGGCTTGTGACCTGGCGGCGGAGGATCCCTGCCTCATCACGTTCACCAGCGGCACCTCCGGTGAGGCGAAGGGCGTGTTGCACGGCCAGCGCTACCTCGACGGCCAGCGCCTGCAGGCCCAAAGCTGGCTCGCGCCCGGCCCCGGCGATCTCGTCTGGTGCACGGCCGCGAGCGGGTGGTCGAAGTCGGCGCGCAACGTCTTCATCGCGCCATGGCTGCGCGGCGCGCCCGCGCTACTGCACGACGCGCGGTTCGACCCCGCCGAGCGTCTCGAGATCGTCGCCCGCGAACGCGTCGCCGTGCTGTGCATGGCGCCGACGGAGTACCGGGTCATCGCCAAGCGAGCCGCGCTCGGGCCGCTGCCCTCTCTACGAGGCCTGGTGGCCGCCGGCGAGGCGCTCAACCCCGAGGTGCTCCGCGTCTGGGAAGAGGCGACGGGCGTCGCGATCCGCGACGGCTACGGCCAGACCGAAACGGGACAGCTCACGGGCGCGCCGCTGAACGCGCCAGTGCGCCCGGGCTCGATGGGCCGCGCCCTACCGGGCGTACGGCTCTGGATCGACGACGGGGAGCTCGTCGCGGACCCGGCCACGATCCCGACCTTCTTCCTGCGCTACCTCGACGAGCCGCCGGTCGATCCGGCGGTGACGTGGCGAACCGGCGACCGCGTACGCCAGGACGAGGACGGCTATTTCTTCTTCGAAGGCCGCGGCGACGACGTGATCATCTCGGCGGGCTACCGGATCGGCCCCTTCGAGGTGGAGTCGGCGCTGGTCGCCCACCCAGCGGTTGCCGAGGCGGCGGTCGTCGCTGCGCCTGACGAGGAGCGGGGCTCGGTGGTCCGCGCCGTCGTGGTGGTCCGGGACGGCAACGCCGCGGGCGACGCGCTGGCCCGCGAGCTGCAGGAGCACGTGAAAGCGATGACCGCCCCCTACAAGTACCCGCGCATCGTCGACTTTGCCTCGGAGCTCCCGAAGACCTCGAGCGGGAAGGTGCGCCGCGCCGCGCTCCGGGAGGAGGCCTGACCGCCGAGTGGTGATTTGACGTCGCTATTCGGTGCAGACTCGCCGCTCGGCGCCGCTACGGTCAAGCGAATGCCCCGGCCCGTCATCGGCATCTGCACCGCGCTCGAGCAGGCGCGGTGGAGCGTCTGGGATCTTCGCGCCGTTCTGCTGCCCTACAACTACGTCACGGCGGTCCAGCGGGCCGGTGGACTGGCGGTGCTTCTGCCGCCCGACGAGCAGGTCGTGGACGATCCCGACGAGATGCTCGACCGTATCGACGGGTTGATGCTCGCCGGCGGATCCGACATAGACCCAGGTTCCTACGGAGAGGCGCCCGAGCCGGAGACGATCGGCAACGTGCCCGAGCGCGACCGGTTCGAGATCGCGCTCGCGCGCCGCGCGCTGGAGCGCGACCTGCCGCTGCTCGGCATCTGCCGCGGGATGCAGCTCATGAACGTCGCGCGGGGCGGGACGCTCCTCCAGCACCTCCCCAACACCTACGGGCACGAGGATCATCGCCGCTCCGTCGGGTCATTCGACGGAGCCGATCACGATGTCGTGCTCAAGCCCGGTTCCCTCGCGGCCAGCGCCGCCGGAGAAGAGCGACACGGCACGAAGTCCCATCACCATCAGGGCGTCGACCGGATCGGCGACGGTCTCACCGTCACCGGCCACTCCACGCTCGACGAGCTGCCGGAAACGCTCGAAGCGGATGGTTGCCGGTTCGCGCTCGGAGTGCAGTGGCACCCGGAGGCCGACGAGACCAGTGGCCTCATTGCCGCGCTCGTGCGCGCCTCCGAGCCACGATGAAGCTCGGCTTCGCGGTGAAGGTCCTCGGCGCCGGGGGCCTGCCCTCCCATGACGCGCGACGCTGGCAGTCGGGCCCTCACCTGCGGCACTCGCTTGAGTTCCTGCGCGCGATCTTCGACTACCTGCACGAACAGAAGATCGGCATGTACCGGATGACCGCGTCGCTGGCGCCCTACGCGACGCATCCCGACCTGCCGCAGTTCCGCCGCCAGGTGGAGGACTGCGCAGCAGAGCTCGCTGACCTCGGCGCGCTCGCCGCCGAGCGTGACTTGCGCCTTTCGAGCCACCCGGGGCAGTACATCGTGCTCAACTCCGAAGACGAGCAGGTCCGCGACGCGGCGATCCGCGACCTCGAACTGCAGGCCGAGCTCTTCGACGCGATGGGGCTCCCGCCCAAGTCGGTGGTGGTGCTGCATGTGGGCGGTGCTGCGGGCGGGGTGCAGTCGGGGCTCGACCGCTTCGAGGCTGGGTTCGAGCGGCTGTCGGAGGGCGCGCGAGCCCGTCTGGTGATCGAGAACGACGACCGCACCTTCGCGCTGTGCGATGTGCTGGGACTCGCCGAGCGGGTCGGGCGCCCGGTGGTGTGGGACATCCTGCATCACCACTGCAACGACCCGGCGAGAATCCCCGACCGCGAGGCGCTGGAGAAGGCGCTGGCAACGTGGCCTGACGAAGTGCTGCCGAAGATCCACTACTCGACGCCGAAGACGGCCGTCGAGGAGCGCAAGAAGCGCGTCGGGCGCCGCGTCGAGCGCTCGCTCTTGCTTCCCCAGCTGCGCGCCCACGCCGACGTGATCGACCCGATCGGGTTCGAGCGCTTCCTCAATGAGACCGCGGCCGGGCTCGAGTTCGACTGCATGCTCGAGGCCAAGGCGAAGGACCTTGCGGTCCTGCGCCTACGGGATCAGCTCACCGAGCGCGGGATCGCCACGACGGCGTCAATCTCGACCTGAGCTCCGCGCGGCAGCGCCGAGACGCCGATGGCCACGCGCGCCGGCGGCCCGGCGGGAAAGTAGGTCGAGTAGAGCTCGTTGACTTCGACAAACGAGCCCTCGAGGTCGGTCAGGTAGATCGTGATCTTCACCGCGTCGGCCAGCGTCGCGCCGACACCCGCGCAGACCGCGGCGAGATTGTCGAGGCAGCGCGCCGCCTGCTCGGCGGCGCCGGCGCCCACCATCTCGCCGGTCGAATGGTCGAGCGGGATCTGGCCCGAGCAGAAGAGAAGATCGCCCGTGCGCACCGCGGGCACGTAGAAACCCGCGGCGGCGGGCGCCCCGGGCGGGCTCACGGGTTCGCGGTGAGGGCCCGCGTCAGGCATTGCTGGGCGCAAGCCCGGCCTCCGCGAGGTCGGCGGGGTCCACCCGCCCGGTGCCCTTGACGAACAGCAGCGTGAGGATCATGCCGAAGATCGCGAAGCCGGCGCCGACCGTGAAGGCGGTGCCGAATCCCTCAGCGAGGGCACCGCGCCGGGCCGCGGGCGAGCCATGGGCCGCGCTCATCACCGACTCGATCTTCGAGTTCGCCACCGTCGAGAGAATGGCCAGGCCGAGCGCGCCACCAACCTGCTGTGCGGTGTTGATGAGCCCGGAGGCAAGCCCGGTCTCGTGCTCGGCGACCCCCGCGACGGCGGCGATCGTGAGCGGCACGAAGGAGAGGCCGAGGCCGATCGCCACGATCACCGACGGCAGGAGCACATCGCCGGTGAACGAGCCGTTCGGCCGCACCGAGGTGAAGAGAAGTAGCCCGACGGCAACGAAGGCCATGCCCGCGGCGAGCACGGGCTTGGGCCCGATGCGTGTCACAAGCTGAGAGGCGGCGCCCGCGGCAAGGATGATCCCCACCGAGAGCGGCAGGTAGCTCAGGCCCGACTTGAGGGCCGAGAACCCCAGCACCTGCTGCAGGTAGAGCGAGATGAAGAAGAACATCGAGAAGAGCGAAGCCCCAACGAGCAACCCCACGGCATCTGCGCTGCTGACGGACCGGTTGCGGAATATGCGCAGCGGCACAAGCGGCGCGCGGTGGCGCATCTCGATCACGACGAAAGCGGCGATGAGGGCCACGCTAAGGGCGAGCAGGACGATCGTGTGCGCCGATCCCCAGCCCTTCTCGTTGGTCTTCACGAGCGCGTAGACGAGCACCATCAGCCCGGCCGTGATGGCAAAGGCGCCCCCGAAGTCGATCTTCGTGCGCTCGCCGAGCTTCGTCTCGTCGACGAAGCGAGGGATCGCCAGCGCCACTCCGAGGCCGATCGGCACGTTGACGAACAGCACCCACTCCCACCCGAGCCCCGAGGTGAGCACGCCTCCCGCCAGCACTCCGACCGCGCCACCGGCCCCGGCCAGTGCGCCCCAGATGCCCAGCGCCTTGTTGCGCTCGGACCCCTCGGTGAAGGTGTTCGTGACGATCGAGAGCGCGGCGGGCGAGACGATCGCGGCGCCCAGCCCCTGTACCCCGCGGGCGGCGATGAGCCAGCCCTCCGAGGTGGCCAGTCCGCCGGCGAGCGAGGCGATCGAGAACAACGCCAGACCGGCGATGAAGACCCGCCGGCGCCCGAACAAGTCGGCGGCGCGGCCTCCGAGCAGGAGGAAGCCGCCGAAGGCGAGCGTGTACGCGTTGACGACCCACTGGAGGTTCTCCTGGGAGAAGTGCAGGTCGGTCTGGATCGAAGGCAGCGCGACGTTGACGATCGACGCGTCGAGCACGACCATGAACTGCGCCGCGCCGAGGAAGATGAGGGCGCGCCAGCGCCGGGGATCGGGGGTGTTCGCGGGCGAGGCCTCCATGCCCGCGACTATAGGAGCCGCTAGCCTCCAGCCGCGATGCGCGCCCTTGCCGTCCTGCTGCTCTCAGTCCTTGCCGTGGCCCTGGCCGGCTGCGGTGGGACGCCCAACCCCGAGCAGGCCAAGCGGGCTCTTTTCATCAAGCAGGAGAAGGGCCTGAACGACGACGAGCTGGCGCGCCTGTGCCCGAGCCTCTTCCCTGCCGACTTCCTCAATGAGCACAAGAAGTACTCCTACACGGTCACCAAGAAGCCGAAGAAGCCCACCCCGGCCGACCTGAAGAACGCCCAGACCGCGGGCTGCACCAGCACGGGCACCCCGCCGAAGGCGAAGTAGCCGCGGCCGGGCCGGCCCGGCCGCTAGGAGATCAGGACCGGCGTGCCGAGCGGCACGCGGCGCATGAGCACCCGCATGATCTGATCATCGGCGTGCACGCACCCGGCGCTTGCCGCGACGCCAATGGTCGCGGGCGCGTTCGTGCCGTGAATTGCCATGCGCGTGCCGTTTGTCCAACCCGCGGGCGGGTTGGGCTGGTGGGCCGAGAGAGCCAGCACGCAGCATCCGTAGGACGGCGAGAACTGCGCGCCCCCGAGCTCGTCGGTCACCGAGAAGCGCCCGGCCGGGGTAGGTGAGCCGGGAGCGCCGACACCGACGGTGGTGCGCAGGACGAGCCGCCGCC
Source organism: Solirubrobacterales bacterium (assembly GCA_038200435.1). GTDB lineage: Bacteria > Actinomycetota > Thermoleophilia > Solirubrobacterales > Solirubrobacteraceae > JBBPXY01. Next base: position 5,722 of record JBBPXY010000011.1, on the reverse strand, counting down.
CGGCGCGCAGCTCCAGCGAGCGGCGAGCACGATCGATGCGGATGGAGAGATGTGAGGCGCTGACGCGTAGGCCGCGGCTGCGGGCGTCGACCCATCCGAAGCGGTTGTTGGGCAGCTGAGGAAGGGCGACGGCAAGCCACCGGCCCCGGCGGGCGTAGGCCGGCGCAACGGTGGGCGAGCCGAACTCGGTCTTATCGGTCAGGCTCGCGACGGCTGGTCCGCCAGGACGGGAGCGAACCGGCACGGCGGCGCCGGGGCGCACGGAGACGACGGGGGTCGTGGGCACCGGGCGGCGGCGGGGACTGAGCTTCACATGGGCCCGCACGATCTTCTTGGGCGCAGGCGCGGGAACCGCGAAAGCCCGGGGAGCTGGCGCCGCGTGCACAACGGGCGCATCGGCCTGGGCGCTGGCGAGGCCGGAGAACGGGACGACCACCGCGACCGTGGTCGCGACGGTGCTCGCAACGACAACGAGGTGGCGAGAAACGGAGTGGCGGGACACGGGACTCCTGGCGGTCGGGAACCCGCCGTTCCCAAATGCCTGTTCCTTCGGCGGTCCGGCTGACTCCGCGAGGGAGCCCCGTGACTTTGCGTCCCGCCCTCACGGACGGTTTGCCTTTATCGGGAGACGAGTCGCTGATGGACTTGCCCTACCCCTATCGGACGGGCGCGGCCCCGCCTTGAGGGGCCGTCTTCTCTCTAGAGCACGGGCAGGTAGCGGCCGAGCTCCCACGGCGTGACCTGCACGCGGTAGTCGTCCCACTCCTGCCGCTTGATCTCGATGTAGCGGTTGAACATGTGCTCGCCCAGGGTGCGCAGCACGAGCTCGGACTCCGCCGTGACCTCGATCGCTTCGCCGAGCGTCTCGGGGAGCTGCTCGATCCCCAGCCGCCGCCGCTCGTCAGGCGAGAGGTGGTACAGGTTCTTCTCCATCGGCTCGGGCAGCTCGTAGCCCTTCTCGATCCCCTCGAGCCCGGCCTGGAGCAGCGCGGCGAAGGTCAGATAGGGATTGCACGCCGGGTCGGGGCAGCGCAGCTCCATCCGCGTGGCCTTCTCCTTGCCGGGGTGGTAGAGCGGCACGCGCACGAGGGCGGAGCGGTTGCGACGAGACCAAGCCACGTACACGGGAGCCTCGTAGCCCGGAACCAGGCGCTTGTAGGAGTTCACCCACTGGGCGAAGATCGAGGAGATCTCGCGCGCGTGGCGCAGCTGCCCGGCGATGAACGCCTTGCCCACGCCGGAGAGGAAGTACTGGTCGTCGGGGTCGTAGAACGCGTTGCGGCCGTCGGCGAAGAGCGACTGGTGGGTGTGCATGCCCGAGCCGTTCTCGCCGAAGAGCGGCTTGGGCATGAACGTCGCGTGGTAGCCGTACTTGAGCGCGTACTCCTTGACGGTGATGCGGTAGGTCATGCAGTCGTCGGCCATCTTCAGGGCGTCGGCATAGCGCATGTCGATCTCGTGCTGGGAGGGGCCCACCTCGTGGTGTGAGTACTCCGTGTGGATCCCCAGCTGCTCGAGGGCGAGCACGGTCTCGCGGCGCAGGTCGGAGCCCGCGTCGAGCGTGGTCAAGTCGAAGTAGCCGCCGTGATCGAGCACCTCGGTGGAGATCGAGTCCTTGAAGTAGAAGAACTCGAGCTCGGGTCCGACGTAGAAGTGGTCGTAGCCCATCGAGGCAGCGCGCTCAACCGCGCGGCGGAGCACGTGGCGGGGATCGCCCTCGTAGGGATTGCGCTCGGGGGTGAGGACGTCGCAGATCATGCGTGCGACGCCACTCTCCTGCGGGCGCCAGGGCAAGACGGCGAAGGTGCTCGGATCGGGCATGGCGATCATGTCCGACTCCTCGATGGCGTTGAAGCCCGTGATCGATGACCCGTCGAACCCCATCCCGCCCTCGAACGCGTCGGCCAGCTCGTCGGAGTTGACCGAGAACGACTTCAGCTGGCCGAGGATGTCGGTGAACCACAGCCGAATGAAGCGGATCTTCCGCTCCTCGACGAGGGCGAGGACGTCGTCTGAGGTGAGGGGCGCGTCGGCCAAGCGACGCAGAACGTTAGATCATCGGGGCGCGGAGCTGCGGGCCTGCGAGGCGTCGAGCCAGCGCTGGGCCCAGGCCTGGATCTCCTGGAGCGCGGGCTCGAGGTCGCGGCCCATGGCCGAAAGCGTGTACTCCACGCGCACCGGAGGCCCGGCGTACACCCGCCGCTCCACGACGCCACGGGCCTCAAGCTCCTTCATCCGCTCCGAAAGGAGCCGGTCCGAGAGGTCCGGTACCGCCTGGGCGATCTGCGAGAAACGCAGCTCGCCGACCATCATCACCCGCAAGATCGCCCCCGACCAGCGCTTGCCGATCAGCTCGACCGCCTCGTGGTAGAGCGGGCAGCAGTTTGGCCCGTGAGCCGGCGGGGAGGTCTGGTCTCGTGCTCCTGCCGGGGCAGGCATAGCGCTCAAATCTACGCGGCGCGGAGCGCCCGCGACTCCTCGGCCGAACCGTCGACCGGCACCTCGCCGGCGACGTTGATCATCGCGGTGAACCCCTCGAGGGCGACGTAGGCGATGGCCTCGAGGATCTGCTCGTCGTCCCAGCCGGCCTCTCGCGCCTCCTCGTGCAGGTGCATCGGCGGGCGGCCGTTCTGCTCGACGACGGCCTTCAGGTAGCGCAGCAGCGCCGCCTCGCGCTCGTCCTGGGAGTTCCACTCGCGCGCCAGAGCCACCTCGCCGACGCCCAGCCCAGCGGCGCGGGCAGCACGTTCATGGGTCGTGAGCCCCGGCGCAGAGCTGTAATGGTCGGCCACGCCGAGCGAGATCCGCTCGAGGGTCGAGCGGGTCAGCTTGCCGTGGCGCAGCTCCGAGCGGAAACGGGCGTAGGCCCGCAACGCTGCCGGAGAGCCCGCCAGCACGCCCAGGAAGTTGGGCAGCTGACCGCCGGAGGAGAGGGCGCCGCGCAACACGGCAACCGATCCTTCGGGGGCGGTGAGATCGTCGTGGACCTGGAACCTGCTCATGGGTGTCTTCATGGGAACCACCGGGGGGAGTGGGCCTGGCGAATGGATAGCGCCTTACCCTTGATAAGTATACCGGCCATGCCAGCCGACTGCCGGCACTTGTCTGGGTATCCGCGACCGCGCGCGTCATTACCGATTACGCACGGCGCGATCTGTCAGCTCAGCGCCCCTCGTGCCAACTCGGAGGTCCGAACGTCGCGCTGCGGGCTAACGCCCCAAGGCAGGCACGGCCGACGGGGCGGTCACGCCGGTTGCGGTGACGCCGGGTCCGACGTGAGTGGAGCGGACCGGAACCGCCGCGTTCGCGCTCATCGCCGCGACGAGAATGAGGAAAAGACACATGACCACGGCCCAGAGAGCCATGCGGTCGGGTCGCGCTCCCACTCGCTCGTGCGGGGGGCGGGCGGGCCGGCGGCGCGGAGGCGCGGCCTGGCCAGTGATCGTGATCGTGCGGCGCCCCTCAGGACGCGGCGCGGCGGAGACGTCGACGAGCCGGGGCCGCGCCGGGGGCGGCGCGACGGCGTGGTCTTCGTCTCCTACGGGGTCGTCCCACCTGCGGGCGGCGGCCTCGGGCATCGGTGCTCCCTCTTTTTCACTGCCTGCGGGGTTAGCTGACGGGCTCGCGCTGAAAAGAGACAGCGCTACGCGCAACTGCGCGATTCGCCCCAACTACCTGTGGGTCCCCCGCTTTCCGTCCCATCCGCAAGTTAGGCCTGCGGCCGGACGGAAACTCGGCGTTTGCGGGCGCGATGCTAGCAGCGAGGCAGCGGCGGGACTACTTGCCGGCGACTTTTCCGACGAAGCCGGCGACCGCCTGGGCGTCGTTCCCGTAGAGCAGGTTGGCGGGCATCGTTCCGTTGCCGCGCTGGCGCCCCTGGGCGAGTGCATCGAGCACCAAGGCCTTGGGCGGCTTGAGCTGATCGAGGTTGGGCCCGACCTTGCCGGTGGTCTCGGCCGCCGCGAGCGTGTGGCAACTGCCGCACGCGTTCCCGAAGAGGAAGCGCCCGCGCTTGTCCATCGTGCTCAAAGTCGTCCCGGCGGCCCGCGAGTTGGCGCTCGACTTGTTCCCGATGAGCAGCGCGGCCGGGACCGCGATGCCGAGGACCAGGTACATGACGAGAAACAGCGTGGTGGCTCCGCGGCGCCCGCGGCGGGACTGGTTCTGAAGCGCAGCGCGGGCCCCTCGCGGCCCACCGCGCAAGGCGATGAAGAACAGCCCGACGCCGAGCGCGATGAAGAACAGCAGAAACGCGATGGTTGCCACCATGGAGGCGGCAGCTTAGCGGGCGCCCGGGCGGGAAGGGAGGCCGGCTCGAGACTCATCTCCGGCGGCCCGAGGCGAAGGACTGCACGGCCGGCGCGACCGCCCGGAAGTCGCCACTTGCGGCCCGTTCGGCCTCGACGCGGAGGCGTTCCTTCTCCTCGAGCGGGGAGAAGTCGCGCACCGTGGCCTGCGGTGCGTCCGGCGCCTCGAGCGCGGTCACTCCGCTGACGAGCACGTTGATCGCACCACCCGCGGCGGCGAAGCGCTCGAGCGTGCCTTCCACCACGATCAGCGGCTCGGTGCGCACCGCCAGGCGGTGGCGCTCGTAGACCGCCGGAGGGATCACAAGGTTGACCGTTCCGGCCTCGTCCTCGATGAGCAGGAAGACCACCCCGTTGGCCGTGCCCGGCCGCTGGCGCGCGACGACCAGCCCCCCCACCCGCACCTTGCGCCCGTGCGGCAGCGACTCGAGCGCGGCACTGGTCACCACGCCGGCCGGGAGCCCCGGGCGCAGCAGCGCAAGCGGGTGATCGCCGATGGCCACTCCCGTGGTGCCGTAATCGGCCAGCGTGGAGTCCCACGCCCCGAGGGCTCGCAACGGCGGCGGCGCGGGCAGGTCGAGGGGCAGCGCGAGCTGCGTCCCTCCTCGCACTGCGCGCCCCGGCGCGGCCACCCCGAGGCGCCACAGGGCCACGCGGCGGTCGCCTCCGGCCAGCCCATCGCACGCGCCGGCCCACGCGAGCTGGGCCAGCGCGGCACGCCCGGCCCCCGCCCGGGCGGCGAGATCGCCCAGGTCGCGAAACGGGCCCCCGGCGTCCCGCGCGGCGACGAGCGAGGCCACCTCCTCGGCGCGCACTCCCCGCACGTAGCCGAGGCCCACCCGCACCCGGCCACCGGCCTCGACGTCGCACTCCACCCGGCTCGCGTTCACCTCCGGCGGGGCCACCTCCGCGCCCCGCCGCTGCGCGTCGTGGATGAGCGCGTCGGCGGGATAGAACCCCATGGGCTGCTCGTCGAGCAGCGAGCAGAGAAACTCCGCCGGGTGGTGCACGCGCAGCCACGTCGACTGGTAGGCCAGCAGCCCGAACGCCGCCCCGTGGGCCTTGGGGAAGCCGAAGCCCGAGAAGCCGCCGATCATCGTGTAGATCCGCTCCGCCGTCGCCTCGTCGGCGTCGTGGAGGGCGCGCGCGCCCTCGACGAACCGCCGGTGGTAGGCCTCGATCGCCGCCTGAGAGCGCTTGCGGCTCATCGCCCGTCGCAACCCCTCGGCCTCGCCGGCGGAGAACCCGGCGAAGGCCTGGGCGACCTCCATCACCTGGTCCTGGAAGATGATCGTCCCCAGCGTGTCGCGCAGCACCGGCTCGAGCGACGGGTGGTCGTAGGGGATCTCGAAGTCGGGGTCTTCCCGCACCCGCTGGCGGCGGTCGATGTAGGGATTGACCGCGCCGCCCTGGAT
>JBBPXY010000010.1:0-30465 GCA_038200435.1 Solirubrobacterales bacterium | reverse complement strand
CGCGTTCGCGGTGATCTTCGAGCGCTACGTGAGTGAGCTGCGCGCTCACGCGGTTCGCATCGTTCGTGCGGACCGCGTTGAGGACGTGGTGCAGCAGGCGATGCTGAGCTCGTGGTCGGCGCTGCTCGATGGTGCTGAAGTGGTTGAGGTTCGTGCGTGGCTTCATCGCATTGTCCACAACGCAGCGCTCAGCACGATCACCAAGCGGGGATACAACGATGGGGAGATCCCTGCGTCTCTCGCGGCTCCCGCACTGACCGAAGACCTCGCAGCCGGGCGCTTATCGCTCGCTGAAGCTCTCACGGCGCTCGCTCGGCTACCGGAAAGCCAACGCGCAGCGCTCACGTTGACCGCGTTCGAGGGTCAGAGCGGTAGCCAGGCCGCGCACGCGATGGGTCTCAGCGAGAACGCTTTTCGCCAGCTTGTCCATCGCGCGCGTTCGGGCATGCGATCGGCGGTCAGTGCGATCACTCCGCTTCCGCTACTCAACTGGGTTACCGACGGCCCGGGAACCTCTGCAGCCGGCTTGGGCGTAGGCGGGCTGGCGACCGCCGCCAAAATCGCCGCTGTCCTCGCGGTCACCGGCACGAGTATCGGGCTGACCAGCGGGTCCCACACACACCCGCACAGCAGCCACGTCGGCGTGCACAACCATCGAGGAGAGCGCGAAGTACAAGATCGAGCGAGCGCCCTTCGAGCGAGCGCCCTCACTGCCCGCCGCGAACCCTCACCGCGCACCAGTTCCCCGTCCCGAGCGCCGCAACTCGCGCGCGGCGCAGCTCAACACGGTACGAGCAGCCGCCGCGGACACAACCAGACCGGTAGCCACCAAAGCAATCCAGACCACAGCTCCGGACGGCTCTCAAGTCCATTGCGGGGGAGCACCCAGGCCGGGCAGACCCCTTCTCGGCGGTCGCTGCACGGCGACGGCAATCACAGCCAGGCCAGCGGCAGCGAAACACGACCACAACCCAATAGCACCCCGAGTGCCCGCGGCGATGGAACCCCAGACAGCACCGATCAACCGAACAGCGCCCCCACCTCCCACGCCGCCGCCGCCTCTGACCCCACAAGCGACGCCCCAGTTCCCCAGGACATCACAGCCCCAGACAGCAATCCGTAGCGCCACCGCGCCGCTCCGCGCCGTGACCTACGCCTCCGCGACTTGAGGCTCGCACCGGCGACCCGAAGGACAGCTCCGTTCCGGCACTGCGGCCGATGCTTTAGGTCAGCGTGGTCGGTGTGCGTGAAGGTGCCGATCTTGACCAGCCGAGTGCACGTGCGCTGATTGGCCTTGTGGTGTCGGGGGGGCGGCGACGCACGAGCCGCCGCGTCGCACGCCGCGGGCTTTGCTCAGTACCGCGGAGGTTGTCTTCGCTGCCTGGTGTCGGTGTAGCGGATGCTCGTCCTCAGAGCCACGGCGTTGCGCTCGCACGCTCCGGCCACGCTGTTCCACATCTCCGACACGCAGGTCACCCTGCCACCCCGCGGCGCCCTGCGTGCGGCGCCCGACCAGAGATGCGGCGCGAAGGTTCCGGGTCGAGGCTTCGATAGTCGTCCCATCAACTCCACTCGTCCCTGGGGCATGGCATTGGGCACCGGGCCCCAACCTGGTGCCCGAATCCCCACACATCCGCGCACATCGCCATCCATCCGTGGGAGCGACCAGCCACGCCTGGTCAGTGGTGGGCCCCGCGGCGACGGGGATCTCCGCGCCTACGGCGTACGACAGCACCCCGCATCGCACCCAGGAGGTCGGGGGTTCGAGTCCCCCTAGCTCCACTCGCAGAAACCCGCAAGCTGGGGGAAAGCCCGCGTCATCGTCGTTGTGCACGTGAGTCCTCCTCATCGGGTAGCCGGCATACGGCGTTGGCCGCACATGATGAGACTGCGACCCAGGGCCACATTCATCGGCCTCAGCGCATCGCCGGCCGTGGCCACACCGAAAGCCCCGGCGCCGGGCCAGGCGACTCTTTCCCCCGGGATCAGTACTACGCGACGGGGGGTTCATCCTTCGGCGCGTAGCGGTGGTGCAGCGACAGCGGGTTGCCGTCAGGGTCCAGGCAGATTGCCTGCCAGCAAACGCCAGAGTCAAACGTGTCGCTCACGAAACGCACGCCCTTTGCCTCAAGCCGCTCCCTCGCGATGGCCACGTCCTCAACCTGCAGAGCGATCGGCATCGCGTTGCGTGAGAAGGTGCCGCCGAAGTCTTCGGTGCGCATGATCGCCAGCGTCAGGTTGCCCGCCTGGTACTCGGCACCCGGCCGGCTCCCGTAGCGCTTGACAAACGACAGGCCGAGCGTCTCGCCGTAAAAGGCAGTCATTGCCTCGAAGTCCTGCGCCGGGATGCAGACGAAGTCCACACCGGTAATGAGAGGAGTCGTATCCGCCATAGAGGCCAAGACCCTCGCAGATCCGCCGACTCATCGGCTCGCCGGCGAACCAAAGACGCAGACGACGGCCATCAGCCCGACATGAACTCACGCGGTGGGCGTCATCCCGTGCCGTGGGTCGAGAAGGTGTCTCCGACGCTGTTGCCTTCGCTCGTGTCGCCGCTGCTGCGGCCCTTGCCAGACGCTTCGCTCGGCCCGTGCGAACCGGGCGCGCCGTCGAGCCCGTCGCTGGGGTGCTTGTCGATGCCGCTTCCCTTGATCGTGTAGAAGCCGTAGACGATCGCGAAGAAGATGGCCACGGCGACGCCGAGAAAGATGAAGCTGCCCCCGGCCAGGGCGATAACGACGGATGGAGCAGTCACGAGGGACCCCCAAGGTTGAGCCTTTGACGACCGAGGTACTGCTGCGCGAGCCGCCCTGTAGAGGGAAGGTACTCCGTTCGCAGCGCGACTGGATCAGTCGCGCCCAAATCCGGCGAGGCGCTCAGCGCTCGACCTGCGGCCTCAGCTTCTCCAGGCCCAGGCGCATCCGGCCCTTGACCGTGCCGAGCGGAAGCACGAGCTCGCTGGCGATCTCCGTCGTGCTCAGCTCGCCGAAGTAAGCGAGGGCGATCACCTCGCGCTGGGCTTCGGGCAGCTGCGCCAGGACGCCCCGGAGATGTGCGGCCTCATCGCGCTCACCGGTCGCCTGCTCGGTGCTGCCCGGAGCCTGAAGTCGCTCGAGCATGTGCTCGCCGCCGGCCCGGCGATTGTCGTGGCGCCCGTGGCGGCGGAGGGAGTCGAGCGCGCGGTTGCGCACGATCCCGATCACCCAGGCGATGACGCTCCCGCGCTCGGGCTGGTAGCTGGCCCGGGCGCGCCAGATCGAGAGGAACGCGTCCTGGACGATGTCCTCGGCGCGCGTGCCGTTGTGCTCGATGGCGTAGGCGACGCGGTAGGCCCGCGTGCCAAAGCGATCGAACAATTCTCCGAAAGCGTCGGGCTGATCAGCCTGGACACGCAGCATCAGCTCCTCGTCGCCCAGATCGGCGGCGGGAGCCGCCGTGAGGCTCACGCGCGGCTCGGTGTGGGTGTGCTGGCCGGTGGCGCCTCGAGGAAGAACAGCTCACACGCGACGCCCGGAGTCGTCTGGTTGGCGCTCATGAACGCTGTCACGCGCCGCCCCGTCAGCTCCTCTATCGCCTCGGTGAACTCGTCCTCCATGCCCTTCTGAAAGGCCACACGTCCGTCGATCACCTCGACGGCGTCTCCGCCGTCGACGAGCGAGGACTCGTTGGTGCTCAAGATGTCCTCGAGGACGCACACGACGATGTTGTCGTTGATGTAGGTGGTGGCCGTCGTGCGCTCGTGTCCGTAGACCCTGGCGTACAGCGCGACCATGGCCGCGGAGATGTCCGAGGTGAGGCCCGTCGCGCTCGAGGAGCGCCGACCGCCGTCGCGGTTCACCTGCGGCTCTGGTTGCCGGGATTCGCGCACGGCGAGCCCCTTCCTTTAGGCCGGTAGCCGCCGTTCCGACGAGCACCTTCCCGGTAGTGAAAAGTCCACTATCGCAGGCGCGATGGATCGGAGTCAATTGCCCGGGCCTTGACTTCTCTCGCGATGAGAGGAGAGTCGATGGCTCTCCATGAGAGCGTTCCGGTCGGCCCGGCCGACGACGCGCTCTGAGAGGGGCTCTCACATGACCCCCGCCGCCTCACACGCGTGGCCACCACACGCCCGCCTCGCACCGCACGCCGTCGACCCGTGCGCCGGTCGCGCCGGATGACCGGCGCCAAGCCCAAGGACTCGCAGGGCGAACTCAACGCGCGGATCTCGAACCGAGTCGTGCAGATGATGCGCGAATACACCGGACGCGGACCGACGCGGGCGCGCACCACGTACGCCGACGACCTGGTGTCGGTCGTGCTCCAGGACACGCTCACCCCCGGTGAGCGCGCGCTCGTGGCCGACGACAAGCACGAGACGGTCCTCGCCGTCCGCGGCGAGTACCAGGACACGATGAGCGAGCGGCTGATCAACGAGGTCGAGGAGCTCACCGAGCGCAAGGTGCTCGCGTTCATGAGCGCCAATCACATCGATCCCGACTTGGGCATCGAAAGCTTCGTGCTCGCGCCAGTCGGGACTGCGACCTTGGCCTGAGGACCAGAGCGAGCGGCCGGGGCCTCTCCGAGTGGCTCAGCGCCCCGAGCTGGATTCGAACCAGCGGCCTACTCCTTAGGAGGGAGTCGCTCTATCCAGCTGAGCTATCGGGGCCGGTGGTCACGAGGATAAGCCGAACCCAGGAAACGAGGAACAACGGTGCCGGCGGCGAATCGCATAGGGTGAGCACGCTCGACCTCCTCTCTGAGTCGGGCCCCGGGTCAGACGACTTCGGCACCATTGCCGCGCGGTCTCCGCTGCAGCTCTTCTGGCGACGCCTGCGGGGTGATCGCGTGGCGCTCGCGGCGCTTGCGTTCATCGGTCTGCTCCTGCTGATCGCGGTCTTCGCTCCGCTCATCGCCAAGCTGCTGGGCGCACCGCCGCCCAACCAGCAGTCGACCGCGGCGCTCGACTCGTTCGGAGCGGCGACGGGCCCGAGCGGCGAGCACCTCCTCGGGGTCGACCAGCTCGGGCGCGATGTGTTCAGCCGGGTCCTCTACGGCGCGCGTGTATCGCTCGAGGTCGCGGTCATCTCGACCGGGATCGCGGTGCTCGTGGGAGTGTTCGTGGGCTTGGCTGCCGGCTACTACCGCGGGCGCGTGGACACTGTCCTGTCACGCCTGATGGACGTGCAGCTGGCCTTCCCGATCCTGCTCCTTGGCATCGGGCTGGCGTCCGCGTGCTCGCTCGGCAGCGGCTGTCTGGGCGGCGCGATCCAACCCGGTCTGACCGTCGTCGTCTTCGTCATCGCGCTCGCATCCTGGCCCTACATCGGCCGGATCATCCGCGGGCAGGTCCTGTCGCTGCGCGAGCGCGAGTTCGTCGAGGCGGCGCGCTCGCTGGGCGCCTCCGACATGAGGATCATCTTCCGCGAGCTCCTGCCGAACCTGATCGCACCAATCATCGTCTACAGCACGCTGATCCTGCCGACGAACATCCTGTTCGAGGCGGCCCTCTCCTTCCTCGGCGTGGGTGTTCAACCACCGACGGCGAGCTGGGGTCAGATGATCGGCGACGCGACCAACGTCTTCGACACCGCGTGGTGGTACATGCTCTTTCCCGGCGTCGCCCTGCTGCTGACTGTCCTGGCCTTCAACCTGGTCGGCGACGGCCTCCAGGACGCCCTCAACCCGCGCTCTTAGCGGTGAACCTCGTTCCGACTACGAAAGGACGCACATGCGTCACCGGTTACTCACAGTGCTTGCCATCGGCGCCTCGGCCCTGAGCCTCGCCGCCTGCGGCAACAGCAAGTCCAGGAACGAAGGGCCGGCAGGCGTAGGGGGCCTGCCCGGCCCCGTCAGCGGCCAGAAGAGCGGCGGCACGCTCAAGGTGCTCTCCAACGAGGGCTTTGAGCACCTCGATCCGGGCTCGTCCTACTTCCAGCTCGACTACGAGGTGGTCTACGCGACCCAGCGCCCTCTCTACTCCTTCAAGCCCGAGGTCCCGCAGAGGACCGCGCCCGACCTGGCCGCCGCTCCGGCGACGATCTCCAAGGACCAGAAGACGGTCACGGTGAAGATCCGCTCGGGAGTGAAGTACTCGCCGCCGGTCAACCGCGAGGTCACCTCGGCCGACGTGAAGTACGCCATCGAGCGCGCGTTCACACCTGCGGTGGCCAACGGCTACGCGGCGTCGTACTTCACCGCGCTCGAGGGCGTGGACGCCGCCGCCAAGGGCAAGCCGATCTCGGGCATCGAGACGCCCGACGCCCACACGATCGTCTTCAAGCTGACCAAGCCGTTCGCCGCGACGTTCGTCAACGCGCTCTCGCTTCCCATTACCGTCCCGGTGCCGAAGGAGTACGCGGCGAAGTTCGACAAGAAGGCGCCCTCGGGCTACGACTCGAAGCCGACCCAGCAGGCCTTCACCGGCCCCTACGTGATCAAGGACTACCAGCCTGGTAAGCACCTGGTGCTGGCCCGCAACCCGAGCTGGGACGCCAAGACGGCGGGCGACTACCGCCCGGCCTACGTCGACCGCGTCGATTGGACAATCGGCGCCGACCCGAACGTCGCCGGCCGTCAGATCCTCACCGGGCAGGGCCTGGTGAGCGGAGACACGCCCCCGGCGCCGATCGTGACGCGCGCGGTGCAGACGGCGAAGGGGCAGATCTCCTTCACGCCGCTCGGCAACCGGTACATCGCGATGAACACGCAGCTCCCGCCGTTTGACAACGTCAACCTCCGCAAGGCGGTGCTGGCGTCGTTTGATCGCAAGGCGCTGCAGCTCACGCGCGGAGGAGTCTCTGCCGGCGACATCGCCAGCCACTTCCTGCCGCCGACGGCGCCGGGCTACGCCGAGGCCGGAGGGGCCCAGGGGCCAGGGTTCGACTTTCTGAAGAACCCGAGCGGCGATCCCGCGCTTGCCGCGTCTTACATGAAGAAGGCCGGTTACCCAAGCGGGAAGTACACCGGCAAGGAGAAGGTCGTGATGATCGGCGACAACAACGACCCGGCGGCGAAGACGGCGCAGGTGGCTCTCGAGCAGTTCCGCAAGCTGGGGTTCGACGTCGCGTTCCGCAGCGTGCAGCACGAGACGATGTACTCGAAGTTCTGCAACGTACCCAAGGCGAAGGTGCAGGTCTGCCCCAACGTCGGCTGGCTGCCGGACTTTAGCGACGGCTACGCCTACCTGTACGCCCCGTTCAACTCGAAGGCGATCGTGCCTGAGAACAACTCGAACTGGCCGCAGTTGAAGGATCCCCAGGTCGACGCGGCCATGGAGAGGGCCTCGAACACGGCCGACCCGGCGGCGCGGGCGAAGGCGTGGGGCCAGGTCGACCGCCTGGTGACGGGCGCCGCCCCGGCCGTCCCGTGGTTCTGGGACCGGCAGCCGAACATCCAGTCAAAGAACGTGCAGCCGGTCATCGCGCAGTGGAACGCGGCGTTCGACCTCGCGTTCACCTCGATCAAGTAGGGAGCCGGCCGCGAACGGTGGGTCTCGCCGCCCCGGCGGGACCCACCACCGCAGTGCGCCACCGTCATGGGTCGCTACATCATCCGTCGCCTGCTGTGGGTCGTCGTGCTGCTGCTCGTCGTCAGCGCCACGACCTTCCTGGTCTTCTACGCGCTGCCCTCGGCCGACCCGGCCGTGCTGCGCGCGGGCAAGCAGCCGGATCCCGGGCTCGTCAGGTCTATCCGGCACACGCTGGGACTCGACCAGCCCATCTACGTGCAGTTCTATCGCTACATGGAGCGGCTGATCGTGCACGGTGACTTCGGTTACTCCTACACGAACGACGCGGATGTGCGCACCCAGATCCTCGATCGCCTCCCGGCGACGATCTCGCTGACGGTGGGGGCGGTGATCCTGTGGCTGGCGATCGGGCTGCCGGTCGGCATCGTCTCGGCCGTCAGGCGGCGCAAGCCCATCGACCGCATCAGCATGGGCGCGGCCCTCGTGGCGATATCGGCGCCGGTCTACTGGCTCGGCCTCGTGTCCCTCTACCTCTTCTCGAAGGACATCGGCAAGGTGCACCTGTTCCCCGGGGCCAACACCTACCAGCCGATCTCCAAGGACGCGGGCGCCTGGCTCGGATCGCTGATTATGCCCTGGGGAGTGCTCGCCGCGAGCTTCGCTGCGTTCTACGCCCGGCTGCTGCGCGGCAACCTGATCGAGGTCATGTCGGAGGACTACATCCGCACCGCCCGAGCCAAGGGGCTGGCGGAGCGGACGGTGATCCTGCGCCATGGGGTGCGGGCGGCGATCACCCCGATCGTCACGGTGCTCGGCCTCGACATCGGCATCCTCCTCGGCGGGGCGATCCTGACGGAGTCGGTCTTTAACGTGCCGGGGATCGGGCGTCTCGCGTATGACGCTATCCAGCGCTCCGACCTCCCGATGATCCAGGGCACCGTTCTCTTTGGCGCGCTGTTCATCGTCTTGGCCAACCTCGTGGTTGACATCGCCTACGCCTTTCTCGATCCCCGAGTGCGGTACGGGTGACGGCGCTGCTCGAGGTCTCCGACCTCCGCGTGCAGTTCGCCACCGACGACGGCGTGGTCAGGGCCGTCGACGGCGTCTCCTACTCGGTGCACGCCGGGCGCACGCTCGGCATCGTCGGCGAGTCGGGATCGGGCAAGAGCGTCGGCGCGCTGACCGTGATGGGCCTCACGCGAGCCGAGAACACCACGGTCACCGGGAGCGTGATGTTCGGCGGGGAGGATCTGCTTGCGCTGCCCGATGCCCGCCTGCGCGCCATTCGCGGCAACGAGATCGCGATGATCTTCCAGGATCCGCTGTCCTCGCTGCACCCCTACTACCGCGTCGGCGACCAGCTTGTCGAAGCGGTGCGCACCCACCGCGACGCGACCAGGCCCGCGGCGCGCGAGCGGGCGGTCGAGCTGCTCGATCTCGTGGGGATCCCGGACGCGCACCGGCGCGCGCGCGAGTACCCGCACGAATTCTCCGGCGGCATGCGCCAGCGGGCGATGATCGCCATGGCGCTGGCCAACGACCCGAAGCTCCTGATCGCCGACGAGCCGACCACGGCGCTCGACGTGACGGTGCAGGCGCAGATCCTCGACCTGCTGGAGCGCCTTCAGCGCGAGCTGGGGATGGCGATCGTGATCATCACGCACGACCTCGGCGTGGTCGCCGAAGTGGCCGATGACATCGCCGTGATGTACGCGGGGAGGATCGTGGAGCGAGCGCCCGCAGCGACCCTGTTCGACGCCCCCCGGCACCCCTACACGTGGGGGCTGCTGGGCTCGATCCCGCGAATGGACGCAAACCGCGGAGCGCCCCTGGCGCCGATTGCCGGGCGTCCGCCCAGCCTCATCTCGCGCCCGTCCGGATGCGCCTTTCATCCGCGCTGCCCCTACGTCCAGGACTCCCATACGCGCGTTGATCCTTTGCTCGAGCCGGTCGCCGGGGAGCCAGGCCACGACGTCGCGTGCCTACTCGATGACAGCCGCCGCCGGGCGCTCTGGGCCGAGCTGGACGCTGTGCGCGGAGGCGCCGCCGCATGAGCGCCACCGTCTCCGAGCCGTTGCTCTCCGTGCGCGATCTCGTCAAGCACTTCCCGATCACCGAAGGCGTGGTCCGGCGAAAGAAGGTAGGCGCGGTGCGCGCCGTGGACGGGGTCTCGTTCGACGTGATGCGCGGCGAGACGCTAGGTATCGTCGGCGAGACGGGGTGCGGCAAGAGCACCACCGCCCGGCTGATCGCGCGCCTGCTCGAGCCGACGAGCGGCGAGGTCCGCTTCAAGGGCGAGGACGTCCTCGCCCTGCGCGGTGCCGCGCTCAAGCCACTGAGGCGCGAGGTGCAGATGGTCTTCCAGGACCCGTACGGATCGCTCAACCCGCGCAAGACCGTCGGCTCGATCATCGCCGAGCCCTTCGCGATCCACGGTCTCCAGACGGGCGATGGCGCGCGCCGCCGAAGCGTTCAGGAGCTGATGGAGCAGGTCGGCCTCAACCCGGAGCACTACAACCGCTTCCCGCACGAGTTCTCCGGTGGTCAGCGCCAGCGGATCGGTGTGGCCCGGGCGGTGGCGCTGCGGCCCAAGCTGATCATCGCCGACGAGCCGGTCTCGGCCCTCGACGTCTCGATCCAGGCGCAGATCCTCAACCTCCTGCGCGACCTGCAGCGCGACCTCGGGCTGACGATGATCTTCATCGCTCACGACCTGTCCGTCGTTCGCCATATGTGCGATCGGGTAGCCGTTATGTACCTCGGCACCGTGGTCGAGCTCGGCGACAACGAGCCGCTCTACGCCCGCCCTCAGCACCCGTACACGGGCGCACTGCTGTCCGCGGTGCCGGTCGTCTCCGCGGGCCGGCGCGGCGAGCGGCAGCTCCTCGCCGGTGACGTGCCCAGCCCGGCCGATCCGCCCCGGGCGTGCCGGTTCCACACGCGCTGCCCGAAGGCGCAGGAGCTCTGTTCCCGCGAGGCGCCTCCGCTCGAGGACAAGGAGACGGGCACGCTCGCGGCGTGCCACTTCCCGCTCGGTCAGCCTGCCTCGGGCTCCGCCTCGTCCTCGTCCTCGACGTAGAGCGATTCGCGTGCCAGCTCTTGCCCGCGGGGCCCCCACAGCTTTACGTCGAGGAAGTCGTGGCGGTAGTTGTCGGGGGCCAGAAGCGTGAAGCGCCCGTCGACGAGCTCACACTGGTCGACGGCAAGGTTGGCCAGCTCGGCGGTGACGATCGCTCCGCCGGGAGTCATGGGGACTCCCCACACGAGCGTCATGTCGGCGACGTAGCCCTTCTCCCCGCGCCAGGAGCCGATCACCTCGTCGGAGAGGTCGAGCTGCCAGTCGGGGTTGCGTTCTGCCGTCTCGGCTGTGACGTCGGCCGCGGCGGCGAAGTCCGCCGGCTCGTCGCCGGTTATCGACGTGGGCACGAAGGAGACGTAGCCGAAGTACTCCCAGCCCTTGTCGGTGGGCAGGGTCGCCGGGATGTACGTGCGTCCGGCCCAGCTGCGGTCGGGATACCAGCGGATCTCGCCCGGCTCGCCCAGCTCCTGGCCTTCGGGATCCACCCCCAGGCAGGCGGAGAGGAAGTTCTCCCTCAGGGTCTCGGCCCAGCGCCCGTAGGGCAGGCCGTCCTGGGGAGGTTCGGCGGCGAAGGAGGCCACGTAGCGCTCGGTGGGAGGCATGAGGGGCCGCACCCTATCGGCGGCCCGTAGCTGGCGCGCTGCCGCTGGCCCCGCAGGAGCCAAGCGCCGTACTCATGCCATGCCTCGACTTCAGGGACAGCGCGTACTGATCACCGGTGCCTCACGCGGCGTCGGTCTAGCGGCCACCCGCCGCTTCGCTCGCGAGGGCGCCGATGTGGCGCTCCTCGCGCGAGGACGCGAGGGGCTCGAGCGCGCCGCCGAGATCGCGCGCGCCGAGGGAGTGGAGGCGCATGTGGTGGTCGCTGACATTGCCGACACCGCGCAGGTGCAGGTGGCTGTCGCCGAGGCCGTTGAGCGCCTTGGTGGCCTGGACGTGCTCGTGCTGAACGCCGCCGCCGTGGTGTTCGGGCCGTTCACTGACGTCTCGGCGGAGGACTTCGAGCGCACGGTGCGCGTCTCCTACCTCGGCGTCGTCGACGTGGTGCGGGCCGCGCTGCCAGCGCTCGAGGATTCCGCTGGGTCGATCGTCGCCACCGGCTCCCTGATGGCGCGCATCCCGCTGCCCATGTTCTCCTCCTACGCGTCGGCGAAGCATGCGCTGCGCGGATTCCTCGGATCGCTGCGGATCGAGTTACGCGCGCAGAGGAGCGGTATTTCCGTCTCGATGGTGCATCCGGGCGCGATCGCCACCCCCCTTTGGGGCCAGACGACGAGCGCGACCGGGCAGCTGCCCCGGCGCCCGCCCGAGGGCTACTCGCCCGACGCCGTGGCCCGCGCCCTCGTCTCGTGCGCGATCCGGCCCCGGGCCGAGGTGGTACTCGGCGGTGAAGCAAAGGCACTTGACCTCCTCTTCGGCCTGGCCCGGCCGGGCGCCGATCTCGTGCTCCGCGCGATGTTCCACTACTTCGGCAGCGGCAGCCTGCCGGCGCCCGAGGCGGGGACCCTGCTGCGCTCACCGGACGACGGCCGGGAGAGCTCGCGCGTCCCCATCCCCCGGCCGAGCCTGCTCGGCCCGCTGCGCCTCTTCACCCCATCCTGGGCGGCGCGGTCGCGGCTCGCTCAGACCTCGAGCAAGAGCGTCACCGGGCCGTCCCCGACGAGGGACACCGCCATGTCGGCCCCGAAGACTCCCCGCCGCGCGTCGGCGCGCTCGCAGAAGCGCTCGTACAACGGCTCGGCTCGCTCGGACCGCGCGGCTGTCACGTAGCTCGGGCGGTTGCCACGGCGCGTGTCGCCGTAGAGCGTGAACTGGCTCACGCAGAGGATCTCACGCTGGCCGAGCGGCTCGTTCATGCGGTCTTCGCTGTCAGGGAAGATGCGCAGGGCACGAACCTTCGCGGCGAGGCGGTCGGCTTGCTCCTCGGTGTCGTCATGGGTCACTCCGAGCAGCACGAGCAGGCCCGGGCCGATGGAGGAGACCTGTCGTCCATCGACGGTGACGGCGGCTTGCGACACGCGTTGGACGAGAGCGCGCACGGCGGTTCAGGACTGCTCGGGAAGCCCCTGAGCGATTTGACGATGTGGACTGGTGCGCTGCACGCGCATCGGGTGATGCTCGCAGACGGTCGCGGTCCTTCGGCACTTGGACGGCGAGCCAGCCGCGCGATCGATCGTGCCGGAGCCTTCGCTCGAACTGTTGGCAGCCCCGGGCTACCGGAGGTCACCGGCGGGCGATTCCGGCGGAGGGCCGCGTTCCGCGCAGCGTTGGGTGGGCTCTGGCCCAGTAAAGGCTGCGACCTGCGACCTATAGGTCACCCGCTGTTGGGTCCTTTCCAAGATCCAGATCTCCCGGCCGCGCTCGCGCGCCGTCCCGGCGAATACCTACACCGACACGGCCACCAGCCCCACCACCACCACGACCGCCGTGCTCCACGCGATCGCGCCCGCGCTCAGGCCCAGGTCGAGCCCGTAGGAATGCGCGACCACGAGACCGTTGATGCCGCTCGGCATCGCGGCCAGCAGCAGGTACGCCGTGGGCAGGTGTATGAGGGGGAGCGCCATCAGGAGGAGGAGACCCGGCGCGACCACCAGGCGTAGGGCGAGCGCAGTCGCGATCGGGCGCGTGAGGGCGGGGAGGAAGCGCACTGTGCCCCCTTCGCTCTCGGCCGACAGCGTCACTCCGACGGCGAAGAACCCGAGCGGCAAGAGCGCGAACACGACTCCACGGGAGATGTGCACGAGTACATCGGGAGCCAGCGAGGCGGGAGCGAGCAGCCCGGCGATGACCGCGAGCAGCGGCGGGTTGCGCGCGAGGAAGGCGCGACCGCGCTCGCGGGCGCTCTCGCCTGCCGTCGTGCCAAACGCAGCGCCGATGCCAAAGCCGGCGACGAACAGGGTCGGGGCCTGCACGAGCGAGTCGTAGGCCACCGCCTGGCCGAACTGGCCCGGGCCGAGGAGCGCGAGCGCGAGAGGCAGCCCGAGATATCCCGTGTTGCCCTGCACGACGCTGCACATGAGGGAGCCCGTCGCCGGCCGGTCCAGACCCAGCACCCGGCTGCCGAGCACGTATGCGGCGGCGCCCGTGAGCAGCAGAGCCACGTAGCCGAGGGCGATGCCGCCGCCCACGTTGACGTCGATGTGCAGGCGCGCGATGTTGAAGAAGAAGACGAACGGGACGAGCACGTAGAGCATCGTCCGCAGCACGATCTTGGCCGCTCGTTGTGCCCGCGGGCCGAAGCGCCGCTCGGCGGCAGTGCCGACGGCGAGCGCCGCGGCGATCTGCGCGGCGATGAAGTACAACGCCGGCTAGCCGTTGCTCTCGCGAAGCAGCGCGGCCGATCGCTCGGGCGAGACGACGTTCAGGTTCAACCCCGTCCCGAGCTCGAGTCCCGCGAGCTGGGTCAGGCGAGGGATCACGTCGATGCGCCAGCAGAACTCCTCGGCGCCGCGTGGCGCCGTGCGGACCCACAGGTTCAGGGGCGGGCTCGCCCCAAGGTGCCGGGCAAGCCGCTGGAGGCCGTCGCGCAGCAGCGCGGCGCCGGTGGGCCCGTCGCTCTCGAACGCGGGCTCGGGCCGGCGCGGCACGAGCATCAACTGGAAGGGAAGACGCGCGCCGTAGGGCGCGATCAGCACGGCCTCCTCGTCGATGGCGACGATGCGCTCGCGCCGCCGCACCTCCTCCTGCACGAGGTCGGCGAGGAGGTTGGCGCCCATGTTGCGCTGCGCGTAAGCGCTGAAGCGCTCACGTTCACGGGCGACGGCGGCGGGCACGAAGGGGAGCGCGTAGAGCTGGGCGTGTGTGTGGGGCAGGGAGGCGCCCGCCTCGCGGCGTTCGTTCACCAGCACGTGCACGTAGGGCTTCTCGGCGTGAAAGCGCATGCGCTCGCGCCACATGTCGAGCGCCGCGGCGACCTGCTCGAGCGGGAGCTCCGAGAGCGATCCCACCGCCTGGGGGCCGTTGACAATCACCTCGTGCGCTCCTGTGGCGCTCTGTGCGAAGAAGAGGTCCGGCGTTGCGTCGCGGCTCGGGCCGGCCGCTTTTGCGGTGGGCGGCGTCAGAGACGGGTAGAGGTTCGGCACCACCCGCACCGTCCAACCGGGCGTGTCGGGTGCGCCGCCCCCCGGGCGCACGGCGCAGAGCTCGGGTGGGGTCTGGTCCTCGTGCCCGTCGGCGAACGGGTCGGTCTCGGGGTCGAGCGGCGGGGCCGGTTGAGCGTGCAGGCCGGCCCCTGGCCGCTCGGCGCGCTCGGCGGCGACGATCGTGCGCAGGCCGGTCAGGGGGTCGACCCTGATCTCAGGCAAGCGGCTTCTCCATTGCGACGTGCTCGATGCCCGCCTCGACGAAGCGGCGCCCACGCGTCTCCCAGCCGTTGCTGCTGTAGAGCGGCAACGCGTAGGTCTGCGCGTGCAGGATCATCCGCTTCGCGCCCGCCGTGCGCGCCTCCCCTTCGGCCGCCTCGAGGAGGGCCGAGGCGAGCCGCCTCAGGCGTGCCTCGGGGGCGATCGCCAGCCGGCTGAACTGCGCCGTCGCGCCCGTCAGCAGCAGCCGGCACGTGCCGAGCACCTCGCCGTCCTCGACGGCGACCAGGTGCACTCCGTCGTCGTCGCGCCCGTCGAGCTCTTCGCGCTCGGGCACCCCCTGCTCCTCGCAGAACACGCGGTGGCGCAGTGCCAGCGCCGCCGCTAGCTCCTGCGCGCTCAAGACGCGCCTGACATCGGCGCTCACGACGAGCCGAGTGCGTAGCGCCGCACGTCGCGCTCGAGGGCTGCTTGGCTCGGGTATCCCCCGGAGTGGCTGAACACGAGCTCGCCCGTCCGCGAGTAGTACTGCGTGATGGGATACCCGAGCGGTGCGCCGATCGCCCGAGCGATCTTCTCCTTCGGATCCTCGTAGCTCGGGTAGGAGACGGGGGCGGCGCGCAGGAAGCGCTGCGCGGCCGGAACCGCGTCACCCGAGTTGAGCCCGACGAACGCGACCCGCCGCCCGTAGGCGACCGACACGCGCTGCAGGAAGGGGAACTCGGCGCGGCACGGCGCACACCAGGAGGCCCACTTGTTCACCACGACGGGGTGACCGCGCAGCGTGCGCAGGCGGTCGCGAAAGGCCGCGAGGCCGCCTTGGTCGATGCGTCCGTGCTCGGCGTGCAGGCTCGCCAGCGCCGGTGGTGAACCTTGCAGGGCGGCACGCTCGGCCGCGGCGCTCGGGGCGGCGCTGCGGGGGGCGGTTGACCCGCATCCGGCGAGCACAGCAAGAGCCGGGACGAGCGCTGCGGGAAAGAGTCGAATCATGCTGCTCAGAGCTTGGCAGATCGCCGTCAGTGCTCTCCGCCGCGCGCGCGGTATCCTGTAGGGGTCCGAGTGGGGCGCGAGGAGAGAAGCCCCACCACCGCACGGCGCCTGTCCGCGCGTCGTGCTCATCGGCCGCGTGCGACTCGTCCTACGCGGCGCAAACAAGTCCCTTTCACAGAGGCCATCTTTGGCTGATCCCACGCCAGGGCGAGTTGCCCTTCCGAAGCCTGCCGACATCAAGCGCGCGGAGAAGTTCACGCGCGAGCGTTTCGTCGCCGAGGGCGAGACCGCCGCAGACGTGCTCGCGCCCGGATCCGCGCGGCGGCGCGCCTTCGACGCCGCCCATGCCGAGCTCGAGGACGGCGCGAAGTACCCGTCCGTCGGCTGGCGGCGCGAGTACTCCCTCCTGCTCGGGCTCGAGCGCCTGCTCGACGAGGACGAGCCGAGCCTCGTCGACGGCACCACCCTTTCGCCGCATCAGGTCGATGCGCTGTCGGGCACCCTCACCGCGCTGACCGCCGAGGTCGCCGTCAGCGGGTCGTTGAACGGCTCGGTGCCCGCTGCCGCCGAGCCCGATCTCGCCTCCCCCACCATCCCCGACCTCGAGGGCATGGACGGCGAAGACGGCGAAGACGAAGAAGAGGACGAGGATTCCGACGAGGAGGTGCAGGACTGGGACGAGCAGCCCCCCGAGTCCGAAGGGCAGCTCGACGAGCAGCCCGAAGATCCCAACGCGGCGAAGCGGTTCTGGTTCGAGCATGCGACCGGCGCCGGCAAGACGGTCGCCGCGCTCGGTTTTGTGGAGGCCTCGCGTACCGGCGGAGTGCTGATCCTCACCCATCGCCGCAACCTCGTGGACCAGTTCCACGGCGAGCTGCGCGACCGTGGCTACGCCAAGCGCATCTCACCCGCGCTGCTCGACAACAAGGACTCCGAGATTGGGCCGGTGACGGTCGAGACCTACCAGTGGTTCGTGCGCAACGCCGGGCGAATCTCCAACGCCTACGCGATCGTGATCTGCGACGAGGCGCACACGGCACTGGGCGAGAAGACCTCCGCCTCGATCCGCGCTTGGGGCGGGCCCGTCTTCGTCGGTATGACCGCGACCGGCGCGCTGATCGCCCGGCACGTCACCGACCTCTTCCCCACCCAAACCTCGCGCTTCGATCTGGCGCAGGCCGCGCGACGTGGGGTGATCTCTCCATTGCGCTGCATGCGCATTCCGCCGGGTCCGGGCGTGCGCACCATCGCCAAGGTGCCGCTGCGCCGCGGCGAGGTCGATACGGAGTTCGACCAGGAGATGCTCGCGGAGCTGCTCGACCAGACACCCTTCAACCTGGCGATCGCCGACCTCTACAAGACGCGCTTCAACGGCGTGCCGGGCGTCGTGTACGCCGCCGGAGTGCGCCACGCCTACAACGTCGCCCAGGCCTTCTGTGATCTCGGGATGAAGGCCAAGGGCGTATCCGGCGAGACGCCCAAGCGCGAGCTCGCACGCATTCTCGCCGACTACGAGGCGGGCAAGCTAGACGTGCTGGTCAACGCGCAACTGCTGGCCGAGGGCTGGAACTCGCCGCGGGCGACGGTCTGCATGCACCTCGCGCCTACGGCGTCCAAGCGCATCTATCAGCAGCGTGTCGGGCGCGTCACGCGCCGCCACCCCGGTAAGGAGGCGGGCGTCGTCATCGACTTCGTCCATCCCGGCACCAAGCACGACGATCCCGTCGTGACCCTTCACTCGCTGCTCGACCGCGACGTCTACCGCGGTGGCGCGATCGTGGTCGGCCCAGTGCGCCGCGGCCGCGGCCGGCGCGTGCGCGTCGAGCGCCGCGTCTTGCCCGTCACGCCCGATCCCGAGCGGCGGGCAGAGGTCTTCGAGCGCGAGCTGTGGCGTATCGCCGTGGAGTTCCTCGACTACGGCGAGCAGCTTGTCTGGGCCCAGCTCGCGGGCGCCCGGGTGACCACCAACGGGTGGCGCCGGGCCAAGGCGATGCTGCACTTCGACAAGCAGGGCGAGCTGCGGCGGCAGTACCTCATCTCCGCGGTGCAGCGCAACAAGAACGCCCAGCTGCGGCTGAAGGCGCTGCAGGAGATCTCCGCGGCGCGCGACCCGGAGGCCTTCGACCAGGCCGTCGAGATCATGGGTGGGTGGACGCGCGAGGAGAAGCGCGAGGGGTCGAAGATCATGCTGCTCGCCCTGGCTGAGAAGCGCATCGGCCGGCGAGACCAGGCCAACAACTGGATCTGGCACATGGCCGAGTACACCCGGGAGGTGCACGAGGAGTACGCGGTCCAGCGCTGGCCTGAGACCAAGCGCTTGCTCGGACTGCTGGTCAACTCCTCAGGTGGCGCCCACGCGCGCAACGCGCGCCGCCTGGTGCAGGCCGCGCGCAAGCAGGACCGTCGCCTCTCGGCCGCGCTGCTCGCGGCCGCGCTGGCGCACACACCCGAGGCGGCCGAGGCCGTGAACGGCGCCCGCACGCGGATGGCTCGCAAGCCGAGTGCTCTGGCCCGCGAGCTGCTGCGCAACTTCCCCAAGGGCAAGCGCGGACGCGGCTCGCGCCGGCGCAAGCGCACCGGCCGCGGCCCGGACGGCGGAGCGGCCGTCGACGGGACCGTGATCACCGAAAACGCCGCGGTGCTGGACGACGATCTCGACGATCGGCTCGACGCAGTGCTCGAGGCGACCTCCGATGAGGAGAACGACGGTGTTGAGCCCGCGCGCGAGGTCGAGGCAGCCGCCGCCAAGACCAACGGCGGCAGCAGCCGCTCCTCCCGGCGGCGGCGGCGCCGCAAGCAGGGGCCGCGGGAACCGGCGCCCGTTCTCGAGGCGGCCGAGCAAGTTGCCCTCGCTTCGTCGCAGGGCGCTTCGCCTGCGAAGGACGCGCCAGACCCCGAGTAGGAGCCTTGAGCTCGCTTCGCGTTGCCCGCCTACCTGCGCGGCAGGGCGAGCAAGGTGGTGAGAGCCGCCCGGCGGGCCGGGCTCCCGCTGGTCAGCTGGGCGCTGAGCTTGAGCATGGCGGCCTTCGCGGCCGATGTCGCACCCTTCTTGAGGGCCGGCAGGTAGAAGGTGATCTCGAGGCGCCCGGTGCCGCGCGGCGTGACGAGCGTGGCCTTGCTACCTCATACGAACGGGTCCCGCGGGCGAATGAACGTCCAGATGCACCTCCCCTGCGTCGAGCGCGGTCTGCGTCTGATCGGCCCCGAGTACCACCAGGCGGCCCTCCCCATCGATTCCACCGGCCGTTCCCCGACCCCCCGCCCAGGAGATCGGCTGTCCCCGCAGCGCGTCGCGCTCGCGGAGGGCCTCGAGCATCTCGCGTGCCGGAGCCGCCAGCCAGCGCTCGAGTGCTACGAGCAGGCGGGCGAGCGTCGGTTCGAGCTCGGCTTCGGCGCGACCCAGGGTGCCGGCGCTCTCGTGGAGCTTCGGCGGCAGATCCGACGGATCGAGCGCCACGTTGAGCCCGATCCCCAGCACCGCCCACCCCTCCTGCGGACGGCCTTCGGCGAGGATGCCGGCCACCTTGCGTCCTTCGATGAGCACGTCGTTGGGCCACTTGACGAGGGCGCTCACGCCAGCCTCCTCGGCGACAGCCACGGCAGTGAGTAACGGAAGCAGGCGCGGCGGATCGCGTAGGACGAGGGAGAGGAGCAGCGCCTTTCCGGGCGGCGCGCTCCAGCTGCGGCCCTGACGGCCGCGCCCGGCGGTCTGCTCGGCCGCGGTCACGAGTGTGCCGTGGGGAGCGCCTGCCGCGGCGAACATGCGAGCCCGGTCGTTGGTCGACGCAGCCCGTCGCAGGTGCAGCCGCGGTGATCCGAGCGCGCCGCTCACGCCGGGCGCAACCGCACCTCGGCGTCCGGCTCGAGGCCGAGCTCAGCCCGGGCGTCGCCGCGGTTGACCGCGAGCGCAAGAGCCCGCTGAGCATCCTCGTAGAGCATGAGCTCGCCGGGTTCGACGTCGGTGAACGTGCGCGCGAAGTGCACGGTGCGCGGCGCCGCACCGCCGATGCTCACCTCCACGCTGCGGCCGAGAAGCAGCCCCGATCCGGCGAGGTCTGAGTGCCCCGCGTCAAGCCGGACGTTCCCGAACGCGTCGACCAGCAGTGCGTGGGCGATCAGCGCATCGCCGTCGCGCCGGGCGCGGGGGAGAGGCAGTTCGGCCAGCTCGGTGACGTCGAGCGGCTCGCCGACCTCGGCGAGCGGGACGCCGCCGGCCAGCGCCCCGGTGACGGGTGCGAACACGTCGCGCCCGTGGAAGGTGGCCGAGACGGGCTCGAGCCGGAAGGGGGAGCGGCCGATCTCCACAGCCTCCTCGGCACCCCCGGCACGCGCGATCGCCGGTGCCAGCAGGCCGTTGTCCGGGCCCACGAGAATGCGGCCATCGGCGAGGCGCGCAGCCACGGCCCGCCGCTCGGTGCCGACCTCGGGATCGACCACGGCCAAGTGAACCCCGACGGGCAGGTAGGGCAAGCAGTCGGAGAGGGTGATCGCTCCCGTGCGCACGTCGTGCCGGGCGATCCCGTGGGTGACGTCGATGATCCGGGCGGTCGGGCAGGCCTGCGCGAGGACGGCGTGACAGACCCCGACGAAGACGTCCTCGAGCCCGTAGTCCGAGAGGAACGTGACGACGGGAGCAGGCTTTTCGCGCGCGCCGCTCATGCGCGGGCCGCCTGCGCATCGGTGAGCAGCGCCGCGACGAGCCCCTCGACGTCGTGCTGTTCGGCCTCGAAGTGGGGCTCGAGGCCGTGCTCGCGGAGAGCCGCGCTCGTGACCGGGCCGATCGACACGAGCCGCGACTGCTCGCCCACCGACCCGACGGCCGCGAGCAGGAAGCGCACGGTCGAAGCCGAGGTGAACGTCACGTAGTCCGCCGCGCGCACCCGCTCGAGCGTCTCGGGCTCCGGCGTCTCCGCCACCGTGCGGTAGAGCGCGAGCACGTCGACTTCCGCGCCGCGGGCGCGCAGGGCGTCGGGCAGGACGTCGCGAGCGTCCTCGGCGCGCGCGACGCGCGCCCGGCGCACGGGCCGGTCGGCCAGCGCTTCGACGAGCATTTCGGCGACGAAGCGCTCGGGAACCACGTCGGCTCTCACCCCGTGCTCGAGCAGCGCGTGTGCGGTTCCCGGCCCGATCGCTGCGACGGTCGCGCCGTGCAGGGCGCGGGCGTCGAGCCCGGCCGTGGCGAGACGCTCGAAGAGGAGCCTCACGCCGTTCGGGCTGGTCAGGCATACGAGGTCGCAACCCTCGAGGTCCGGCGCCGGGCCGTCGAGTGCCTCGACGCGGATGGCGGGGGCCTCGAGCGCGGTGGCGCCGAGCTCGCGCAGCCGGGCCGCGAGGCCGCTGGCCTGGGCGCGCGCGCGAGTCACGGCCACCGTCACGCCGGCCAAGGGCCGCGTCTCGTACCAGGCCAGCTCCTCCCGGAGCGCGGCGACGGGCCCGACGATCGTGATCGACGGCGGGCGCACCTGCGCCTCCTCTGCCTTATCGACGATCGTCGCGAGCGTGCCAAGAACGGTGCGCTGAGCGGGCAGCGTGCCGCTCTGGACGATCGCGACCGGCTCCCCCGCAGGGCGACCGGCGGCCTCGAGCTGCGAGGCGATCCGCGGGAGCTGCCGCACGCCCATGTAGAAGACGAGCGTTCCTGGGAAGGCGGCGAGCGCCGGCCAGTCGATCGCCGATTCGGGCTTGCCGGGATCCTCGTGGCCCGTGACGAGCGCGACCGCGCTGGCCGCACCCCGCTGGGTGACGGGAATGCCGGCGTAAGCGGCCGCCGCCACACCCGAGGTGACGCCGGGCACGACCTCGAACGGGATGCCGGCCGCCCGCAGCGTCAGCGCCTCCTCGCCCCCGCGGCCGAAGACGAAGGGGTCTCCGCCCTTCAGGCGCACCACCTCGGCGCCCGTACTCGCGTGGTGCACGAGCAGCCGCTCGATCTCCTCCTGGGGCATCGACGCTCCCCGGCCCTCCTTACCGACGTAGACGAGCTCGGCGTCGGCCCGCGCCCCGTCGAGAGCGCGCTCGGGGATGAGCCGGTCGTAGAGGATGACGTCGGCCCGGGCGATCAGCTCGAGCGCGCGAGCGGTGAGCAGCCCCGGGTCGCCGGGGCCTGCGCCGACGAGATGCACACGGCCGGTGCTCACCCCAGGACCGTGCCCTCGGGGGTGGCGGCGGGCGGCAGCTCGCCACCCGCCCGCTCGGCCTCCCGCAGGAGCTCGGCCGCGCCGGCGCTCAGCAGGCGTCGCGCCGCTTCGGCGCCCAGAGCCGCCGCGCCGGCGGCGGGGCCTTCCACGCGGTCGCGCAGCCACGCCGAGCCGTCAGGCAATCCGACGAAGCTCTCGAGGACGAGGTTGGCGCCGGCGTGGCGGGCGAACGCGCCGAGCGGCGTGTGGCAGCTCGCGTCGAGCTCGGCGACCAGGGCCCGCTCGGCGGCCAGCTCCGCGGCCGCGCTCTCGTCGTGGGCGCCCGCGGCGGCGTCCTCTACCGTCGTGTCGCCCGCGCGCGCTTCGAGTACGAGGGTTCCCTGACCGGGCGCCGGGGTCATCTCGCTCGCGTCGATCGCGGCGCCCGGCGTAGTGCTGAGCAGAACGAGCCGCTCGAGCCCTGCCCGCGCGAGCACGATCGCGTCGTAGGAGCCGGTCTCGAGCTTGCGCAGGCGGGTGTCGACGTTGCCGCGCAAGGCCACGATCTCGAGGTCCTCGCGCGCGGCGCGCAACTGGGCGCAGCGGCGCAGGCTGCTCGTGCCGACGCGGGCCCCGCGCGGCAGGTCCGCAAGCGCCGCAGCGCCGCACAGCTGATCGCGCGGGTCGGCGCGGCCGGGCACCCCCACCAGTGCGAGGCCGTCCGGCAGCTCGCTCGGCACGTCCTTGGCGGAGTGCAGCGCGAGGTCGATCTCACCGGCGAGCAGCGCGAGCTCGAGCTCCTTGACCCAGCGTGACTTGTCCTCGCGGTGCTCACCCGGATCGCGCGAAGCCGATTCGTGATCACCCGTCGTCGTGACCGGGACTATCTCCACCTCGCCGGGCAGCAGCCCGGCCACCAGTCCAGCTTGCGCGAGCGCGAGCGCGCTGCCGCGCGTGCCCAGGCGCATCAGCGCCGGCGGGCGGCGCGGCGCGGCAGTTCGCGCACGGCGGCCAGGCCGCTTTCCGCCTCGGTCTCGCTCTCGCCGGCCGGCGCAGCGGCCTCATCGGCCTCGGACTCGAGGCCGAAGAGCTCGCGCAGGAGCTGCATGCGCCCATGGGCGCGGTCGTCGTCGGCAAGGGCCTTCATCCGCGCCGTGGGCTCGTGGAGCAGGCGGTTCACCACGGTGCGGGCGATCGCCTCGGCGCGCCGGCGGTCGCGTTCCGAGGCGCTCTCCCACCGGCCCTCGTTCTCGGCGAGCACCCCGTCGACGAGCTCACTCGCCTGCTGGCGCAGCGCGGCCAGCGTCGGCAGCACCTCGAGCGAGCCGAGCCACACCGCGAACCGCTGGATCTCCTCCTCGAGCACACCCTCCGCTCGCCGCGCTTCCGCCTGGCGCACCGAACGGTTGCTGGCTACGACCGACTGCAGGGAGTCGATGTCGTGCAGCGAGACTCCCGCGATCTCCGCGCAGCCGGGATCGATGTCGCGGGGGACGGCGAGGTCGAGCATGAGGAGAGGACGGTGCGCCCGGGCGTCCATCACCGCGGCCATCTCCTCGACGCCGAGGATCGCGTGGGGCGAGGCGGTAGCCGAGACGACGATGTCGACCCGCTCGAGTTGCTCGGGCAGGTCGTCGAAGGAGACGGCCTCGCCCCCGAAGCGCCGCGCGAGCCCGAGCGCGCGATCCTGCCGGCGGTTGGCGACGAAGATGGTCGCCACGCCATGTTGGCTGAGCGCGCGCGCGGCCAGCTCGCTCGTCTCCCCGGCGCCGAGAATCACGACCTCACGCCCGTCGAGCTCGCCGAGCTCGTCGCGGGCCAGGCCCGCGGCCACCGACGGCACGCTGGCCTGGCGCTCCCCGATCAGCGTCTCCGAGCGCACCCGCTTGCCGGTCT
This sequence comes from Solirubrobacterales bacterium, assembly GCA_038200435.1. GTDB lineage: Bacteria > Actinomycetota > Thermoleophilia > Solirubrobacterales > Solirubrobacteraceae > JBBPXY01. Next base: position 6,636 of record JBBPXY010000010.1, on the reverse strand, counting down.
GGAGTGCGGCGCGGAAGAGGCGGTGGGTCATGGGCCCGGCTGTGCCCGCGCCGACCGCCGCCTCGTAGGCGCGCTTCACCTGGCCTTGCACCTCGGCCTCGCCGACGATCATCGACTCGAGCCCTGAAGTCACGCGGAAGAGGTGGCGCGCAGCTTCGCAGTTGCGCAGCGCGTAGATCGCCGAGGCGAGCTCCGTGGGTCGTATCCCCGCCTGGCGGGCGAGCATGCCCAGCGCGGCCGTCTCGGCCTCGACCGGGTCGCCGGCCACGAGGTAGAGCTCGGTGCGGTTGCAGGTGGAGATCGCCACCGCCTCGCGCACCGCGGAATCCCCGCGCAGGTCGCGCAGGAAGTCGACGGCCCGGCCTGGCGGCAGGGCCAAGCGCTCGCGCACGGCCACCGGCGCGGTCTTGTGCGAGACGCCGATGGCGAGGATCTCGCTCACTGAACGGCGGCCTCCGGCTCGCGCGTCTCGGAGGCGGGGGTGCTCACACTCGCTTCGGAGAGCTCCGTGAGCTCGCGCTCGAGTCGCTGCAGCTTGCCCGCCATGATCGCGACGTAGACCAGCAGAAGCAGGAGGAAGACGAGGTAGGCGGCGGCGACGTACTTGCCGGCCTCGTCGAGCGGGAGCGCGGTCATGGCTCTCTAGAGCGCACGCGGGGCGGCGCTGCGTCCGCCGACCGACGGCACGGCGTCGTCGCCGAGCAGGCGCCGGCGGAGCGCGCGCAGCTGCCAGGTCGCGTTCTTCGAGGCCATCTCGTACTTCCACAGCGTCACGAACAGCAGCGCCATCCCGATGAGCGAGACGTAGAAGGTCAGCCTCATCGTCCCGGGCATCCCGCCCGCTGTCGTGCCGAGGACGCGCGGGTGAACGAGGCCTTGCGCCAAGCGCACGGCGAGGAAGTTCAGCGGCACGAACGCGCCGGCCACGATGGCGAAGACGCTCGCGTAGCGAGCCTGGCGCTCCGGATCCTCGATCGAGAAGCGCAGCGGCTGGTAGGTCGCGTAGAGCAGGAAGACGATGAGGAACGAGACGAGGGTCGGCTCGTCCCACACCCACCAGTGGCCCCACGACGCGCGGGCCCAGATCGATCCGGTGATGAGCACACCCACGGCGAGGATCAGCGACAGGTGGATCGCGACGTAGGAGCGCAGGTCGTAGCGCCGCTCTCCCGTGCGCAGGTGCTGGATCGCCATGATCGCCCCGAAGATGAACCCGCCTAGCGCCACGATCGCCATGGGCACGTGGATGTAGAAGATCTTCTGGATGAAGCCCTGGTCCGCGTCGTTGGGCGCGTAGAAGAACACCAGCGCAAGGGCGCCGGTGAGGGTGAGAGCCGAGGCGATGGAAAGGCCGCGCAGGCGCTTGCCGAAGGTCATATGGGTCAATCCTCCAGGAGGAAATCGAAGACCGCGAAGGCGATTAGCCCGAACACGAGATCATAGAGGGCGAGGACTGCCATCCACTTGAGGGGTACGGAGCCCGGGCCCGCTTGGAGCAGCAGAGGGGTGCTCGCGCGCGCGGCGGCGATCAGCACCGGCACCAGCAGAGGCAGGCCGATGATCGGGACGATCAGGTCCCGGGCCCGGGTCTGCACCGCGAGCGCGCCGACAAGCGTGCCGACGATCGCCAGCCCGAGATCGACGAGGGCAAGCACCGCGACAAGGCCGGGCAGGGCCGGAAGCAGGCTCGGCCCCAGCAGCAGCAAGCCGAAGGCGGGGACGGCGACGACCTGAACGACGACGAGGAACGAGAACAGCACCGTGCCCTTGGCGAAGAGCAGCGACGTGCGGTCGACCGGCGCGAGCAGGAACCCGTCGAGGCCGCCCTCCTCGCGTTCGGCCACGAACAGGCGGTTGATGCCGAGGACGGCGGCGAAGAGGATCGTGATCAGCAGCGCTCCGGCGGCGAGGTCGCCTTCGAGCCGAGCTCGCTGGAAGCCGAAGTGCAGCACGATCAGCGTCGTCACCGAGAAGAGCGCCATGGCCGGCACCGTCTCGGGCCGGCGCAGCTCGACTCGAAGGTCCTTGCGCAGCAGGGCGCCGTAGGCCCTCACCGGTAGAGCTCCTGCACGGCAGCGGGCTCCAGCTCGGCCGCCGGCGCGCTCAGCGCCACAAGGCCTCCGCGCAGGCCGAGCGCCACGTCGGCCTCGGCCAGGCCGCCCGCCGGATCGTGGCTGGCCACCACGCGCGTGCGCCTGGAAGCCGCGCCGATCAGCGGCTCGACCAGCTCAGCCGCGGCCGGGTCGAGGTGCGCGCGGGGCTCGTCGAGAAGCAGCACGGCAGGGTCGTGGAGCACGGCGCGGCACACGGCGAGGCGCTGCACCATCCCGCGCGACAGGGAGTGCACCGGCTCCTCCGCCCGCCGCTCCATGCCGACCTGGGCCAGCAGTGCGTCGATCCGCTCGACGGCGACGTCGTGCAGGCGCGCGTGGAAGCGCAGGTTCTCGCGCCCGGTGAGATCGCGGTAGAGCAGCGGGTCATGGGAGAGGAGGCCGATGCGAGAGCGCACCGCCCAGCCCTTCTCCTTGACGTCTTCGCCGAGCACGCGCGCGGTGCCGGCGTGCGGTCGCAGCAGCGTGGCGAGCACGCGCAGCAGCGTTGACTTGCCGGCGCCGTTGGGCCCGAAGACCACGAGCGTCTGCCCGGCTGGGAGCGACGCGGTCACGTCCTGCAGCGCAAAGCGCTCTCCGTAGCGGCGGCCGAGGCCGCTCAGCTCAATGGCCGGGGTGGCGGCCATGGGAGCCGCGCAGCGTGGCGACCGCGTGTTCGAGCGCCGGCGCGATCACCGGGAACAGCTCGCGCACTGCGTTCGGGCTGCCCGGGACGTTGACGATCAGGCTGCGCTGCCGCACGCCCGCGATCCCGCGGGTGAGGAGGCCGAAGGGCGTATGGCGCAACGCCTCCGCCCGCATCGCCTCGGCGAAGCCGGGAGCCGAGCGCTCGAGCACCGCGCGCGTCGCCTCGGGTGTCACGTCGTCGGGAGTCAGGCCCGTGCCTCCTGTGGTGAAGATAAGCGCGGCGTCCTCGTCGGCGTGGTGGCGCAGGCGGTCCTCGATCAGCGCGAAGTCGTCGGGGATCACCTCGAGCGCGTAGACGTCACCGCCGGCCTGCTCGGCGAGCCCGGCGAGCAGAGGACCCGACTCGTCCTCGGCGTCGCCGCGGGAGACCGAGGAGGAGATGGTGAGGACGGCGGTCTTCATATGGGCGAGCTTAGGCGTCCGCGTGACGATTCGCCCGGCCGGGCGTAGTGTCTGAAGAGGACGGTGACGACACGAGCTCGCAACTGGCTTGACTCTCCCGGCTCCGGCTGCGCGTCGTTTCGCTACGGCCGCACTGCTGGCCGCCGGGCTGGTTGCCGGCGGCGGGTGGTGGATCGCGTTAGCGCGGGGCGTTCCCTGAACGCGCGTCTGCGCGGCGGAGCACCACGAGCGGGATCGCCGGGAGCACGAGCGCCACAGCCACGAGCGTCACGATCTGGGCGATCGCGTCGGCGAGCCCAAACCGCTCGAGGTGCGACAGGTGGAAGACGAGGTGCAGGGACTGCGACAGCGCCCAGGCTGCACATACCGGTGTGACGAGCCCGCGCGACGGCCGGCCGGCGCCGTACGCGAAGAGTACTCCGAACGCCAGCTGAAGGCCACCGACGTCGGTGGTGAGGTGGGCGTTGTAGGGCGGCAGCAGGTCGACCCAGTGGGTCAGGAACGGGAACGAGTCGTAGAAGGTGCGCGGGGCGAACGACGCGAGCACGCCGACGAGGAGCGCGGAGAGCGCCAGCTGCGCAAGCGCGACACGGACTAGGCGCAGCTCAGAAGGCGACAGCGACATGGGTGAGCTTCTCGGGGTTGCGGATCACATCGATCGCGGTGATCCGCCCGCCGCCGTCGACGGTGAAGGCCATCACGCTCAAGAGGCCGTCGGCGCCGCGCAGAACGATGCCAGGCGCGCCGTTGACCAGCGCCAGCGCGCCGCCCTGCGGTGGGTGCGTCGACAGCGCCAGCATGCCGCGCGCCACCTTGGCCGCGCCCAGCTGCGGCCGGCGCGAGGATTTGGCGATCCCGCCCCCGTCGCTGCGCCACACGACATCGGGGTCGAGCATCTCGAGCAGGTCGTCAAAGCTGCCCGACGTGCACGCCGCGGCAAACGCCGTTACCGCGTGGAGGTGCTCGCCGGGCGAGGCCGCGTGACGGGGACGGCCCTCGCGGACTCGCCGGCGCGCGCGCGAGGCGAGCTGTCGCACCGCATCCGGGGTCCGTCCAACCGCCTCGGCGATCTCGTCGAACGGCACGCCGAATACGTCATGGAGGACGAAGGAGGTGCGCTCGGCGGGCCCCAGCTCCTCGAGGACGACCATGAGCGCCATGCTCACCGTCTCATCGAAGGTGACGCGATCGGCAGGGTCGGCGTCGGGGTCAAGGTCGCTCACGAGCGGCTCGGGCAGCCATGACCCGACGTAGTGCTCGCGGCGGTGACGCGCGCTGCCGAGCTCGTCGAGGGCGAGGCGGCCCACCATCGTCGTCAAGAAGGAGCCCAGGTCACGGATCTCGCTCGGGTCAGCCATTCGCTCGAGCTTTACCCAGGCGTCCTGGACAACGTCCTCGGCCTCCGCGACGCTGCCGAGCGTCCCGTAGGCGACTCGGATCAGGCGGGCGCGCTGCGCCTCGAAGGCGTTGCTCAGCCCGTGGTCAGCCATTGCGCGAACGAGGTGGTGCCGCGCACACCGGGCGCGCCGGGGATGAGCGCGCCGGCTCGCAGGGCGCGGCCCAGGCGCGGCGGCAGGGGCAGCGCCAGCGGCACGCCACCGCCGCGGGCGTCGCTCAGCTCGCTGAGGGTCAGGACCTCCGGTCCGGCGACTTCGAGTGTGTCGTGGCGGGGCGCGCCCTCGGCTACGTCGGCGATCGCGCGCGCTGCTTCGTGAGCGGCCACGGGCTGGACGAGCGCCGAGGAGCGCAGGCGAACATGCCGCGCGGCGGGGGCCCGCAGCAGGCCGCCGATCAGCTCGTGGAATTGGGTGGCGCGCACGATGCTCCACGGCCGCCCGCTCGTTCTCACCGCCTGCTCCTGGGCCACCTTCACGCGGTAGTAGCCCATCGGCATGTTCTCGATTCCGACTATGGAGACGCAGACGTGGTGGGCCTCGGAGGCATCGAGAAGCCGCTTTGTGCCCTCGACCAGCACCCGCTTCGCGCGGCTCGTGGGCGGCCCGTTCGCGGCGCCGACGACGACGTCGGCCCCGGCCAGCGCCGCTTCCAGCCCGCGGCCCGACTCGAGGTCGACCGGGTGCTCGCGGCTGCTGCGCGAGAGCGCCCGCACCTCATGCCCACGGGCACGCAATTCGCCCACCAGCACGGTGCCCAGCATGCCGGTGCCGCCGGCGATCGCAATTCTGCTCATGATGAGAGGACGAGGCGGGAGCCCCGCGTGTGACACGCGATGGGCGTCAGTCGCCTTCGCGCCGCCATGTGCCCGAGCGGCCGCCGCTCTTCTCGAGCAGTACGACCGAAGCGATCTCGACGCCACGTTCGACCCCCTTGACCATGTCGTAGACGGTGAGCGCCGCGACCGAGGCGGCGGTCAGCGCCTCCATCTCCACGCCCGTCTGCGCCGTGGTCCGAGCCTCGGCGGTGAGAGTCACGTCGGTCTCGCCGACTTTCGCCTCGACGTCGACGAACGACAGGGGAAGCCCGTGGCAGAGTGGGATCAGCTCGTCGGTGCGCTTTGCCGCTTGGATGCCCGCGAGGCGCGCGGTGCTCAAGACGTCTCCCTTGGGCGCGTCGCCGGCGCGGACGCGCGCGGCGGTCTCGGGGCTCATGCGCACCACGGCCCGTGCCACCGCGCGGCGGTCGGTCGTCTCCTTGGCTCCCACGTCGACCATCCGGGCGCGGCCACTGTCGTCGAGATGGGTCAGGTCGTTCACGAAAACGATGATGGCGTTAAGAGGTCCTACGCGCCATCTGGCCTGCTGTACGTTCGCGCGATTCCCACCCCCATCAGGAGGAACTACATGCGTTTGCTGACCGTTCTCGGGGTTCTCGCCCTGAGCATCCTCGGGCTGAGCGCCTGCGGAAGCAAGTCGAGCAGCAGCACGAAGGAGCTACCGCAGGCCGAGTTCGTGCAGAAGGCCGACGCGATCTGCACTCAGACGGGCATCAAGCGCAAGGCCGCCGGGCAGCCGCCGAACTTCAACCCCGCGACCGCGACCCAGGCTCAGGTCACCGGTTCGGCGAAGTACTTGACGGCCGAGGCCGCCCTCACGAAGGACGAGATCGCCGAGGTTGCCGGGCTCGGCGAGCCCAAGGAGGCCGCGCCCAAGCAGGCTTGGCAGCAGCTGCGCTCCGAGCTCCAAGACACCACGATCCCTGCGCTTCAGAAGGCCGCGGAGGACGCCAAGGCCGGCAGTGTCGAGGGGTTCAAGGCCGACTTCAAGAAGCTCGAGGCGGCTAGCCCGAACCAGGACAAGCTAGGCAAGACCGTTGGCCTGAAGGTCTGCGGCCAGGGCTAGCTGTTGTTCCTAGGCAGGTTGGTCAGTCGTGAGCCGGGTGGCTTGTGGCTGAGGGAGCCGTGTGGTCGGGTGTAGTTGTAGTGATCGAGCCAGCCGCGTAGCGCTGCGGTGCGTTCGGCGCTGGTGTGGTAGGTGCG
>JBBPXY010000009.1:0-3356 GCA_038200435.1 Solirubrobacterales bacterium | reverse complement strand
GTCACGGACATGGTGAGCCACACTAGCCTCAGTCGCGTGTGGCTCGAACGCGCAGCTGCGGCCCATCCCAGCCGAATCGCGATCGAGGCTCCCGACGGCGCGCTCACCTACTCGGAGCTGCTGCAGCGTGCCGGCGCGGCTTGGCCGGAGCCGTTCGTGGCGGCCGCGAGCAGCCTCGAGTTCTCCGTCGCCCTGCACGCGCGCCTGCTCGGCCGGGTGCCGATCGTGCCCCTGGACCCCCGTCTATCGGACGGCGAGCGCGAGCGTCGTCGCGCAGTGGCGGCGAGCCTCGGCGAGACGAGCGACGTCGCGGTTGTCCTCTTCACCTCTGGCACGACGTCTGCCCCGCGTCCCGTCGAGCTCACCTACGACAACTGGGAGGCCAACGCGCGCGGCTCCGCGCAAGCGCTCGGGCTCGACCCTGGCGAGCGCTGGTTGTGCGCGCTCCCCCTTGCGCACGTCGGGGGCCTGTCAATCCTCATCCGCAGCGTCATCTACGGGACGACGGCGGTCCTGCACGAGCGCTTCGACGCCGAGCGCGTGACGCGCGCACTGGGTGAGGATGGGATCACCATGGTGTCGCTCGTGCCGACGATGCTCTCCCGGCTGCTCGACGCCGGACTCGAGCATCCGCGAGACCTGCGCTGGGCTCTGCTCGGCGGCGCGGCAGCCGCACCTGCCCTGCTCGAGCGCGCCCGGCACGCCGGCGTCCCCGTGGCCGAGACGTACGGGCTCACGGAGGCGTGCTCCCAGGCGGTCACCCACGGCCGGCCGCTCGACGGGATCGAACTAAGGATCGCGGGCGACGGCGAGATCCTCGTTGCCGGCCCGGCAGTCGCGCGCGGCGCGCTCACGACCGATGGCTGGCTGCACACCGGCGACCTCGGCGCGTTCGACGAGCGCGGCCGCCTGACCGTCACCGGCCGGAAGGCCGAGACGGTCGTCTCCGGAGGCGAAAACATCGCACCGACGGAAGTGGAAGCCGCGCTGCTCGCCCACCCCCACGTGGCTGACGCGGGCGTCTACGGGCGCCCGGATCCGGAGTGGGGGGAGGTTGTCGTCGCGACCGTCGTCCTTCGGTCGGGCGTCGCCGTCACGGAGGATGATCTCCGTAAGCACTGCGGCGAGAATCTCGCCCGCTTCAAGGTGCCCAAGGCGATCGAGTTCGCCGACAGCCTGCCGCGCACTCCCTCGGGCAAGCTCCTGCGCCGCGCGCTGGCAGACTGAACGGTGATGATCGACGCTGACGAACAGCGGGCCTCCCAGCGCGAGAACTGGGAGCAGGCCGCTCCGGGGTGGGCCAACCGGCGGGAGGACTTCCAGCGCTTCGCGATGCCTGTGTCGCGCTGGCTGCTCGACGCCGCTCGCCTCCAACCGGGGCATCGCGTGCTCGAGCTCGCCGCCGGGCCCGGCGACACGGGGCTACTCGCGGCCGAACTGATCGCACCCGGCGGCACGCTGATCTGCAGCGACGTGGCCGAGCCGATGCTCGAGGCCGCCCGCACCCGCGCGAAACGCCTCGGCGTCGACAACGTTGAGTTCAAGCCGATCGACGTCGAATGGGTCGACGAGCCGGCGGCAAGCCTCGACGCGGTGCTCTGCCGCTGGGGATACATGTTCGCCGCCGACCACGGCGCCGCTTTCCGGGAGAGCCGCCGCGTGCTCAAGCCCGGCGGTCGGGTCGCGCTGGCCGCCTGGGATGAGCTGAAGCACAACGCGTGGTCGGCCGAGCTCGGGGCCGAGATGCTCGAGCAGGGCCTCGTCGCCCCACCGGAGCCTGGTACCCCCGGCCCGTTCGCGCTCGCGCGTCCGGGCCATCTGGAAGAGCTCCTCCAGAGCGCCGGCTTCATTGACGTCGAAGTCACCGGCCTCGACCTCCAGTGGGTCCACAGCGACTTCGACGCCTACTGGGCCACGACGAAGGACCTTTCGAGGGCGCTCGCCCGCGCGCTCGAGCTCACCGACGGCAAGGGCGCGCTGGCTCTCGAGAACGCGATGCGAGAACGTCTGGAGCGCTACACCGACGAAGACGGCACCGTGCGCCTACCGGCGCGGCCTCTGCTGGCCACGGCCGAGGCCTGAGCCGGCCCGCTAGCCTCCCGCGCCATGTTCTACGACGACGACGCCGACCTCGGCCTACTCGACGGCAAGACCGTCGCCATCATCGGATTCGGCTCCCAAGGCCACGCTCACGCCCAGAATCTGAAGGACTCCGGCGTCGATGTGATCGTCGGGCTCCGGCCCGATTCCGCTTCGGTGGAGAAGGCCCGTGAGGCCGGCCTCGAAGTCGTCGACCCAGCCGACGCCGCGAGCCGCGCCGAGATCGTGATGATGCTCGTGCCCGACGAGCGCCACCGCGAGATCTGGGAGAACGAGGTGCGCGACGGCGTCGCCGCCGGCAACCTCCTGCTCTTCGGCCACGGCTTCTCGGTCCACTACGGCGAGGTCGCCCCCCCTCAGGGCGTCGACGTCGCGCTCGTTGCGCCCAAGGGGCCGGGCCACCTCGTCCGGCGTCAGTACCTTGAAGGCAGCGGCGTGCCCGGCCTCGTCGCGGTCGCGCAGGACGCGACCGGCAACGCCAAGGACCTCGCTCTCGCCTACGCCAAGGGCATCGGCTGCACCCGCGGCGGGGTCATCGAGACGACGTTCAAGGACGAGACCGAGACCGACCTCTTCGGCGAGCAGGCGGTGCTCTGTGGCGGAGCCTCCGAGCTCGTCCAGGCGGGCTTCGAGACCCTGGTCGACGCGGGCTACGACCCGCAGATGGCCTACTTCGAGTGCCTGCACGAGCTCAAGCTGATCGTCGACCTCATGTACGAGAAGGGCCTCGCCGGCATGCGGTACTCGATCTCGAACACTGCGGAGTACGGCGACTACACGCGCGGCAAGCGCGTCATAACCGACGAGACCCGCGCCTCCATGAAGAAGATCCTCGAGGAGATCCAGTCGGGCGACTTCGCCCGCGAGTGGATCGCCGAGAACCGCGCGGGCCAGGAGAACTTCAAGCGCATGCGCGAAGAGCAGGCCCAGACGCAGGTGGAGGGCACCGGCAAGGAGCTGCGCTCTCACATGGACTGGATCCAGACGGAGTTCTAGGGCAGCGGCGTGTTCGCGCCGGCACTTGCGGTTCTCCGGATCCAGGAAGGGGAGCGAGCCCGACACCTTCTGTCCACGGCGTGCGCGGGTCGCGGCTTGTGGACAGAACGTTGCGCTATGAGGCTGTTGCGTAAGGGTTGCCGCGGGCGTGATGGGGCGGCGGCGAACGCCGCGGACGCGGCGGGGTAGCGATCGGGCCAGCGGGGGTCGCGGGCGGCTTCGCGGGTCCCGGGGCCTCCTTCTCAGGCGGTCTGGGGCTG
>JBBPXY010000008.1:0-19077 GCA_038200435.1 Solirubrobacterales bacterium | reverse complement strand
CGTTAGCGTGAAGCTTCATCCGGTGTCTCCTTGGAATTGGGTGGCCTTGACACCTCCCAGCCTCCAAGGGGACCCGGATGAACTACTGACGAACGTACCTAGGAGCTACAGCTAGCGGCGCGGGCGGAGGCAGCCCGTGGTCGCGGTGACCCGCTCACTGGCTCCGTCGGCGTAGATAAAGCGGGCCACGCCGGTCCAGTGGTGGCTCCGCGGGCACGTGCGGGGCGTGGTGAGGTAGGCGCGCCGGTGGCCCGGGGCCCCTCGGACGATCCGGAATGTCCGCTGGAAGACGGTGACGAGGGCAGTCTGATCCGACGCGCAACCGTTCGGCGGCTGCCCGCCCATCAGGCAGGTCGGCACTGTCACGGTCGTCGTGCGGCCCTTGATCGTGCCACGTGCGACCGCGCCGACGGTCGAGCTGCCCTGCGGACGTGCGGTCATGATCAGGCCGCCGTCGGTGTTGAAGATGCTGACGTCGAATGTGGTGCGCGGCTTGTTGGGGCCGGGCGCCACCAGGATTGCGGCGACGATCGTCCCGTTGCCGACGCGGCTGCCGGCCGGGCAGGCGGACTCGCCCTGGGTCTTCAGCTGCATGTCGGTGGCCGTGCAGCGGGCCGGGACCGATGTGTCGATTCGCGTGCCGGGAGGGCCGGCGAGAATGACCTTGCGCACGGCGGACGGCGTGCCGTTCGGATCGCTTGGATTCTTGTACTTGATGGCGACGCGGACACCCGTCGAGTGGCCGGGAACCTTGCTTGTGAAACGCGACCCGAAGTCCTCGTGCGGCTTCGAGGTGCCCCGGCCGATCGCGAGTCCGGCCGGCACGACGAGGATCAGCAGCAGGGCCAGGAGCGAGACGGTTCGCCGGGGAGTCACCCCAGCGAGGCTACATACTGACTCTCGTGAAGGTCGCAGTAGTCGGATACCCCAACGTCGGCAAGTCCTCGCTCGTGAACCGGTTGACCGGCTCGCGGGAGGCCGTCGTGCACGAGCGCCCCGGGGTGACCCGCGACCGCAAGGAGCTGGACTGCGAGTGGAACGGACGCCCGTTCGCGCTGATCGACACCGGTGGAGTGGATCTCGAGGATCGCGACGAGCTTGCCCGCTCGATCCAGGAGCAGGCGCGAGCCGCGCTGGCCGACGCCGACGTCGCGCTGCTCGTGGTCGACGGACGCGCCGGCCTGCGCCCGGGCGATGAGGAGATGGCCGACCTGCTGCGCCGGGCGCCGCTGCCGGTGCTGGTGGCCGCGAACAAGTGCGACTCGGTGGCCGACATGCCCGCCGCCGCCGAGTTCCACCGGCTCGGCCTGGGCGAGCCCGTTCCGGTCTCGGCCGCGCAGGGCCTCGGCTCCGGTGACCTGCTCGATCGCCTCGTCGCGCTCCTGCCCGAGGAAGAGCAGACCGAGGACTCCGATCCGCCCGTGCGCCTCGCCCTGATCGGGCGGCCAAACGTGGGCAAGTCCTCACTCGTGAACCGGTTTCTCGGCGCCGAGCGCGTCATCGTCTCTGAGCACGCGGGCACGACCCGCGACTCGGTCGACCTTCCACTCGTTCTCGACGGCCGGCGGCTGACGCTGATCGACACGGCCGGCCTGCGCCGCCAGGCCAAGGTGGGTGACTCGCTCGAGTACTACACCTCGCTGCGCTCGCGGCGAGCAGCGGAGCGGGCCGACGTCGCGTTCGTGGTGTGCGACGCGACCGCGGGCGTCACCCAGCAGGACCTTCGTGTGGCTGAGCTGGCGATGAAGAGCGGGTGCGCGACTGCCCTCGTGCTCAACAAGTGGGATCTCACGGGGGGAACGGACGGCGCCAAGGAGGTCGACCTCGATCATGAACGCGCTCGCGTGCGCCAGAAGCTGCGGCTGCGCCCCAAGGTGCTCACGGTCAGTGCCCTGACGGGGCGCCACGTCGCCCGGCTGCTCGTCGAGGCGACGACGCTGGCCGATCGCTCCGGCGGGCGCATACCCACACCGCAGCTCAATCGCTTTCTCTCCGACACGGTGCAGGTGCGCCAGCCCCCAGCGCGGCAGGGCCATCGCCTGAAGATGCTCTACATCGCGCAGACCGGCGAGCGGCCGCCCCGCTTCTCGATCCAGGTGAACTCGCGAACCCGGGTCACGCGCGACTACGCCTACTTCATCGAGAACCGTCTGCGCGAACGCTACGCGCTCGAGGGGATCCCGCTCATCCTTGACTTCGTCGAGCGTCGTGAGCGGCGCGGAGAGGCTCGTACCCGCGCCGGCGCCCGGTCGGAGCACTGACGCTTTGGGGCCAGGACCGCACCGGCGCCGCGCCGCCATCGCCCTGGGCGCGGCGGCTCTCCTTCTCCTCGTCGTCCTGGTGCTCGCCTTTTCCAGCGGGGGTGACGCGCCGCCGACCGGCGCGGCGCGTTTGGTCCCGGGCAACTCGCTCGTCTACGCCCACTTCTCCACCGACGCGGGACGCAAGGCCACCCAGCGCGCGGTCGCCGTGGCGACGCGGTTCCCGAGCTATGCGAAAGTGCGCGACGGCCTGCTCGCCCGCCTGCGGGTAACGGGCAGGGGCACGGGAGTCGACTTCGGCCGCGACATCCGGCCCTGGCTCGGCAAGGAGGCCGCGTTCGCGCTGGTGCCGGAGGGGACCGTGGCCAAGTCGCTGATCGTGCTCGACATCGCGCACAAGGAGGGAGCAAAGCTGTTCCTCGGGCGCCTCGGCCGTCCGACCGGCGTGTCCACCCACGGGGGCAGCACGATCACCGAGTACGGATCGCAAGGTGTCGCCTTCGTATCGCACTACCTGCTGGCCGGCGCGCCCGAGGCGATCGCGCAGGGCATCGACGCCCAGGCCGGCCGGCGGCCCCCCTTGGCCAAGGACGCAAACTACAAGCGCGCGGCCGCCAAGGAGCCGGCGGATCGTTTTGCCGACGTCTACGCGCCGGTAACGGGCATCCGCCGGGTCCTCGCGCCCCGGGGCGGCCTGTTCGGCACGCTCGCCTCGCTCGTCGACCAGCCGGCCCTTGCGGGTACGGCGATCTCGCTCAGCGCCGCTGCCAACGGCGTGCGGGCGAAGGTGCACTCGACACTGCGTACCGAGGGAGTGGGCACGCCGAACCCGGCCTTCGCGCCCTTCGAACCCTCGTTGCCCGATCGCGCGCCCGCGCCGGCCCTGGCCTACGTCGGTCTCGCTGGTCTCGACCGCGCGCTCCCGCGGCTGCTCGCCGCCACCGGTAGCGCGAGCCTCAGCGGGCGCCTCGGGCTGCTGCTCGCGCAAGCCGGCCAGGGGCTCAAAGGGGCCGGCGTGGACGTCGAGCGTGACGTGCTCCCCTTGTTCCGCGACGAGACGGCGCTGCTGATCACCCCGCACAACCCGCTGCCGACGCTCACGCTGATCACCCGCACCCGCGACGAGCAGAAGGCGCGCGAGGCCTTTGCGCAGCTGCAGGCCCCGCTCGCCCAGGTCTTCGCCCCGGGCGGCGGCCCCGGCCAGGCGCCGACGTTCACCGACCGCATCGTCGCCGGGGTACACGCTTTCCAGCTGCACCTCAGCCCCACCTTCGAGCTCGACTACGCGGTCTTCGACGGGCAGCTCGTGGCCTCGACGAGCCTCGACGGGATCGCTGCCGCGCGCTCGCGCAAGGGGCGGCTAGCCTCCGACAGGGCGTTTCAGACGGTGCTCGCGAAGCGGCCGAAGGAGGTGACGTCGCTAATCTTCCTCGACCTCAGCCAGCTCCTCAGCCTGGGCGAGCAGATCGGACTGAGCCAGGATGCGCGCTACACGAAGGTCCGAGGCGACCTCAAGCGCATCCACGGCGTCGGCTTCGTCTCGTCCAGGGGGGAGAACGACACGACCGCGGAGCTGTTCCTCCAAATCCCATGACCGAGCTTTCTGACAACGAGTACCTGTTCACTTCCGAGTCGGTCACCGAGGGTCACCCGGACAAGATCGCCGACCAGATCTCCGACGGCGTCCTCGACGCAGTCCTGCGTGATGACCCGACGGGCCGCGTCGCCTGCGAGACCCTCGTCAACACAGGGCTGATCGTCGTCTCCGGCGAGATCAGCACCACAACCTACGTGGACATCCAGGAGATCGCCCGCGAGACGGTGCGCCGAATCGGCTACGACAACGCGACCTACGGCTTCGACTGCGACACGTGCGCGGTCATCAACGCCATCGACAAGCAGTCGCCCGACATCGCCCAAGGCGTGGACACGGCCTACGAGGCCCGCACCACACCGGGTGACGACGACGAGCTCGACGTGGCCGGCGCGGGCGACCAGGGAATGATGTTCGGCTACGCCGCCAACGAGACCGATGAGCTCATGCCGCTGCCGATCTCGCTCGCCCACCGGCTCGCCAAGCGCCTCGCCGACGTGCGCAAGTCAGAGACGCTGAACTACCTGCGTCCCGACGGCAAGACACAGGTCACGGTGCGCTACCGCGACGGCAAGCCGGTGGAGATCGAGAAGCTCCTCATCTCCTCCCAGCACAAGGAGGGCGCGGAGTCGGTGATCAAGGAGGACCTGTGGGAGCACGTGGTCCAGCCGATCCTCCCCAAGGACCTCTACGACGCGGCGAAGCTCAAGAAGAACTTCCTGGTCAACCCGACGGGGCGGTTCGTCATCGGCGGCCCGATGGGCGACTGCGGCCTCACCGGGCGCAAGATCATCGTCGACACCTACGGCGGCATGGCCCGCCATGGCGGCGGTGCGTTCTCGGGCAAGGACCCGTCGAAGGTCGACCGCTCGGCGGCCTACGCGGCCCGCTACGTGGCGAAGAACCTCGTCGCCGCCGGCCTCGCTGACCGCGCCGAAGTGCAGGTCGCTTACGCCATCGGCGTGGCGCACCCCGTCTCGGTGATGGTTGAGACGTTCGGCACCGAGAAGGTGGCGAAGGCGCGCATCCTCGATCTTGTCCACGAGCACTTCGACCTGCGTCCGGGCGCGTTCCGCGACTACCTCGACCTGCACCGGCCGATCTACCAGAAGACCGCCGCCTACGGCCACTTCGGCCGCGAAGATGCGGACTTCACCTGGGAGAAGACCGACAAGGCCGACACGCTGCGCGAGGCCGCGGGCGTCGGCGCCGCCGGCGTCTCTTAGAGCCGGTCTCAGAACCCGTTCACGGTCGCAGGGAACCGTCTCGCGGCGGCGGATCGCCACGTCTGATCCTCGCACCGACCACCGGCTTCGCTGGCGGTGCCCGGCTGATCGACTGCGGTCAGCCGCGTCGCCCGGCATCCACGAGCCGCATCCCTCCGCCTCGCGACCGGGTTTGAGACCGGCTCTTAGCCCGCTCGCTCGTGTCCGCGGGCGGGCCTAGATTGGCTTGCCCGTGCCCGCGTTCGCCCAGGTAGAGCCGCTCGTCACGACGCGCGCGGTTCGAGGGCCGTTCGACTACCGGCTCGACGACGAGCACCGGGGCGTAGAAGTCGGCACCACTTTGCGAGTGCCCTTCTCCGGGCGCTCGATCGTCGGAGTCGTCACCGCGACGGCCGATGAGTCGGCCGTGGACCCCGAGCGCCTCGCGGTGCCCCTCGGACGCGCGGGCGATCCGGTACCGCCCGATCTCGTTCGTCTCGCCCTGTGGATGGCCGAGGAGTACTGCTCGACTCCGGCCCGGGCGCTAGGGCTCGTGATGGCCCCCGGTGCAGGACGCACTCGCCCGCGGCGGGTTCTGCACGCTGAGCTCACTGTCGCGGGGCGGGAGGCGCTGGCCGAGGGGAGAGGACTCACGCCCGGCCAGCTGGCCGTGCTCGAGCGCCTGCGCGAGCTCGGCGCGATGCCCGCGACGCATGCGGGCGCCGCTCACGGAAGCCTGCGCCGGCTCGACGTGCGCGGCTTGCTGACGTTGCGTAGCGCGCCGGTGCGCCGCCGGCCGGTCGCGACCTCCGTCGGCGCGCACGGTCTGGAGCCGGTGCTCAGTGCCGAGCAGGAGGCCGCGCTGGCCCCCGTTCTCGCGGCGATTGCGGGCCAGGGCGAGGATCGCCGCTTCCTCCTGCACGGCGTGACCGGGTCGGGGAAGACGGAGGTCTATCTGCAGGCCGCGGCGGCGGCCTTGGAGCGCGGCGGATCGGCGCTCGTGCTCGTGCCCGAGATCGCGCTCACCCCGCAGACGGTCGGCCGCTTTCAGGCCCGCTTCGGGGATACCGTCGCCGTCCTCCACTCGGGTCTAGGCCAAGGAGAGCGCTACGACGAGTGGCGCCGTCTCGCCGCCGGCGAGGCGCGCATCTGCGTCGGCCCCCGCTCAGCCGTCTTCGCGCCGCTCTGGGATCTGCAGCTGGTGGTGGTCGACGAGGAGCACGATGCTTCCTACAAGCACGAGGGTGATCCGCGCTACGACGCCCGCCGCGTCGCCGAACGCCGCGCGGCGGAGGCGGGCGCGGTTCTGCTGGCCGGCAGTGCGACTCCGCGACCGGAGAGCGTGGTCGCTCTGAAACGCCTTCGCCTGCCCTCGCGGGTCGACTCGCGGCCGCTTCCACCCGTGGAGATCCTCGACATGCGTGATGCCGCCCACGCCCTGCATCCTTTGGCCCGGGAGGCGCTCGGGGAGGTCCGAAGAGCCCACGGCAAGGCGATCGTGCTGCTCAACCGCCGCGGCTGGTCGAACTTCCTCTCCTGCCGCACGTGCGGGCACGTCTGGCAGTGCCCGGAGTGCGACGTGGCGCTCGTGCTTCACCGCTCGTCCGGTCGTGTGACGTGCCATCACTGCGGCCATTCCGAGCGGGCGCCGGAGCGCTGCCCGAGCTGCCGCGCCCCGTCGGTGGCGCGCCACGGTGCCGGGACCGAGCGCGTGGAGGCCGAGCTCGCCTCGGGGCTCGCCACTCCGGACTTCCCGGTGCTACGTCTCGACGCCGACTCCGCTGCGGGGAAGGACGCCACCGCGCGCACACTTGCTGCCTTCCAGGCGGCGCCGTCCGGGGTGCTCGTGGGCACCCAGATGGTGGCCAAGGGCCACGACTTCCCCGACGTGACACTCGGGCTCGTGCTCGACGCCGACTCCACCCTGCGGTTCCCCGACTTCCGCGCTGAGGAGCGGACATTCGCGTTGATCGCCCAGCTCGCGGGTCGCGCGGGCCGGGGGCCGGCCGGGGGCCGGGTGCTCGTGCAGACGCTCGCGCCCGACGCCCCGTCCATACGCGCGGCGGCACGGCACGACTCCGACGGGTTCCTCGAGGGCGAACTAGAGCGCCGGCGTGCGCTCGGCTATCCGCCCTACGCGAGCCTCATACGCATCGTGTGCTCGGCTCCGGCCGCCGGTGCTGCCACGGCCGCCGCCACGGCGTTGCACGCTCTGTTGAATATCCCGGGAGCGATGATCCTGGGTCCCGCTCCACTGTTCCGCCTGCGGGGTCGCGAGCGCAGTCAGCTGGAGATCCGTGCTCATGATCGGACTGCGGCCGTCAGGGCGGTGGGGGCGGCGGTGGAGGCGCATACGGCGAGCGCGGTGGGGCGGGCGGCGAGCTTGAGCGTGGATGTTGATCCGCAGTGAGAGACGGCGGCGGAAGTCCCTCTGGTCTGGGGAGGGAGGAAGCCGGATTGGCCGCTCCTTTCTGTCCACAGATGCCGGTCGTCGGCGCTCGTGGACAGAAATGGTCGCTATAGGCACATTTCTGTCCACAGGTGCGAGCTCCCGGCGTTCGTGGACAGAAATGGTCGGTCTCGCGGACCCGGGTCGCGCTCCCGCCCGGTCGACGCCTTTCCTGGATAGCGGACCCTAAACTCGGTCGCGTGGCAACCCTCTCCGATCCCGAAGCCCTCGAACCGGTCGACCCGGGGGAGGAGACCGACGAGGTCGAGGCGCCGCCTCCGGTAGACCCGGAGCGCCTCGCGCGCCGCTCGGCTGCGCTGGCTCGCATCCGCGCCTACGGCGACCCGGTCCTCACGACGCGCACGCGCACGGTCGAGCGCTTCGACGCGTCCCTGCTCGACGAGGCGCACCACATGGCCTCGATCATGCACGAGGCGATGGGAATCGGGCTCGCGGCGCCGCAGGTCGGCGTGCTGCACCGGCTCCTCGTCTACCGGGTCGAACCCGACACGCCGGTCACCGTCCTCGTCAACCCAAGGCTCGAGTGGCACGGGAGCGAAGAGGAGATCCTCGAAGAGGGATGTCTCAGCTTGCCTGGTGTCCACGTCGACATCGAGCGTTCCGTCCACGTGCGCGTGCACGCTCAGGACGAGCACGGGGAGGAGCTCATGATCGAAGCGACGGGACTCGAAGCGCGGGTGATCCAGCACGAGATGGACCACCTCGACGGCGTGCTGATCCTCGAGCGCGCCTCGCGCGACCAGCGCAAGGAGGCCATGCGAGCGATGCGCGAGGCCCAGCGCGACGCCTAGGTGCGCACGGTCTACCTGGGCACCTCGCAGTTCGCCGCGACGGTCCTCGAGCACCTGGCCGCCGGCTCCCACCGTCCCCAGCTCGTGATCACGCGACCCGACCGGCCACGCGGGCGGGGGAAGAAGCTGGCAGCGCCTCCCGTCGCCGAGGCCGCGCGGACGCTCGGCCTCGATCTCTCCCAGCCCGAGGACGTGAACGGCGAGGAGGCCCTGGTGCGTATCGCCGCCGCTCGACCGCAGACCGTATGCGTATGCGCCTACGGAGCGCTGATCCGCGAGCCGCTGCTGTCGGCTCACCCGATGCTCAACGTGCACCCGTCGCTCCTGCCGCGCTGGCGAGGGGCGGCGCCTGTCGAGCGCGCGATCATGGCGGGCGACTCCGAGACGGGCGTGGCGATCATGCAGCTGACAGCCGGGCTCGACTCGGGTCCGGTCGCCCTGTGCGAGCGCACCGCGATCTCCGAAGAGGACACCTACGGAACCCTGTCCAGTCGCCTCGCCGACCTCGGAAGCGAGCTGCTCTCCCGCGCCCTGGACGACCCGCCGCCGTTCGCCGAGCAGCCCGAGGACGGTGTCACCTACGCCGAGAAGATCACCGCCGAGGACCGGCGGCTCGACTCCGCGCGTCCGGCCGCGGAGCTGGCCCGCACGGTGCGCGCCCTCACGCCGCACATCGGCGCCGCCCTGGAGCTGCCCGATGGCTCCCGGCTCGGGGTCAGGGCCGCCCGCGAGGGCGTGAGCATCGAGGCCACCGAAGGCGCCCTCGAGGCGCGCGACGGACGCCTCTGGCTCGGCTGCCGCGAGGGGGCGCTCGAACTTCTCGAGGTTCAGCCGCCGGGAGGGCGAGCCATGCCCGCCGCGGACTACGTGCGTGGCAACCGCGGCTTCGACCGGCCGATGCGCTAAAGAGTCTTGTTCACATGAGTGCTGAGGCTGAGGTGAAGCTGGGACCCGAGTGCCCAGGTTGCGGTGAGCCGTGGTTGCGCGCGACGAACACCCCCGGGCGTTACCGCTGCGTCTACTGCCTCCGGCGCTACGAACTGACCTCGGTGTGTCCCGAGTGCGGTGAGCACTCGACGATCGTGCGAATGTCCTCGACCTCGATCGTCTCTTGCAACCACTGCGGTGGCAGCATGCTCCAGGCGCTATGACCCCTCGCGAGGTCCTGATGGGCGGCGGTCCGCGCATCGCCCCGTCGATCCTGTCTGCCGACTTTGCCCGCCTCGGCGCCCAGGTCGGCGAGGTGATGGCGGCCGGCGCGCGGGCGATTCACGTCGACGTGATGGACGGCCACTTCGTCCCCCCGATCACCATCGGGCCGCTCATTGTCGGGGCTCTGGCCGATCAGGTGCACGACGCCGGTGGAGCCCTCGACGTGCACCTGATGATCGAGCGCCCGGAGGCCCAGATCGCGGAGTTCGCGCACGCGGGAGCCGACTCGATCACCTTCCACGTCGAGGCGACGGCGCACGCGCACCGCACGCTGGGCGCCATACGCGAGGCCGGGTGCGTGGCCGGGCTCGCCATCAATCCGGGTACTCCAGTCGGGGCGGTTACCGAGGTCGCGGACGAGCTCGACGTCGCCCTGTGCATGTCGGTCAATCCCGGCTGGGGAGGCCAGGCGTTCATTCCCGCGTCGATCGAGCGCCTGCGCCGGCTGAGGGAGCTGGTGCCGGACACCGGTGCGGTGGAGGTCGACGGGGGAGTTGACATGAAGACCGCCGGGCCCTGCGCTGGGGCGGGGGCCTCGTTGCTCGTGGCGGGGTCGGCCGTCTTCGGATCCCCCGACCCGGGAGAGGCATACAGCGCACTGGTCGAGGCGGCCGGACCTGCGAGCGGAGCGGGTCAGTAGGCGTACAGCTCGACGCGGTAGCCGTCGGGATCGCTGACCTGGACGCGGACGAAGCGCCCGTCGTCCTGCCACTCGGTCTCGGGCACCCCGGCCTTGCGCAGGCGGGCACGTGCGGCGCGGACCTCGTCGCCGGTGGACAGCTGAAAGCCGAAGTGATTGGTGCGCGGGAGCTCGGACGGCGGCACCCCCTGGCTGAGCGCCAGAAGTGAGCCCGGGCCGCTCAGGATCAGTAGGTGCTCGTCCTCGTGCACGTGGTCGAACAGGCCGAAATGCTCGCCGTAGAAAGCCGCGGAGATGTCGCGATCACGGACGGTGAGGGCAACGTGGTTGAGGCCCATGGGTTCATGATCGCATCGAGCCCGAGATCAAGCGTATATAATGACGTTCTAATTATGTAATACTGTTCCAATGCGTGTCGACGCCAGGCCGCCGGATCGTCGAACCCGCCGCCGGGCCCAGACCTCGGGCGCGATCCTTGACGCCGCCGAGCGGCTCTTTCTCACGCGCGGCTTTCAGGCCACGACCGTCGAGCAGCTCGCCGATGAGGCCGACGTGGCCGTCGGTTCGCTCTACGGGCACTTCGGCGGCAAGGAGGGCGTCTACGCCGCGCTGATCGACCGTGCGCTCGGGCTCGACGCGCGCTACTGCGACGAAGGGTGGGAGAGCGGCGGCGATCCCGTCGGGCGCCTGTTGGGCATCGCGGAGGGCTACCTTCGCTTCGCCCGGGAGCACCCCGGCCACTTCCGGCTGTTCCGCTTTCCGCCCGCGGGAGGGCCGAGCACCGGCCCGGCGGCGATCGCCACGAAACGCGTGGCCGAGCGCGTGCGCTCCGAGGTCGACCGGATGGCCGGGGCGCTGCGCGAGGCGATCGGCGACGGGACGGTCCGGGCGGTCGACCCCGAGCGCGCGGCGGTGTTCCTATGGGCGGCGTGGGACGGCGTGATCGCCGCTCATGTGCTGCCCGCCGGCATGGGCCTGAGCGAGCAGGAGTTCGACGAGGAGATCGCGTTCGGTCGTGAGGCCCTGGCGCTCGGTTTGCTCGAGACCGGCGGGGCGGCGCCGTGATCGACAGGGTGCCGTGATCGACAGGGTGCCGTGATCGACAGGGTGCCGCTCGACGGGGACTACGCGAAGCCGGCTGAGCCCGGATGGCGCCAGACCGACTGGGCCGCGCACGAGCGCGATGCCGTCGTCGCCGGGCGCCGTCTTCACTACCTCGACGCCGGCGAGGGCGATCACTGCTTCGTGCTCGTGCACGGCATGGGCGGCCGCTGGCAGCATTGGCTCGAAGCCATACCCACGCTCGCGCGGCACGGTCGCGTGCTCGCCATCGACCTGCCGGGCTTCGGGGGCTCCGAGCGCGTCTCGCGGCCGTCGCTGGACGGCTTTGCCGACGTCGCCGCCGCGCTGGCGCGGCAGCTCGGCGAGCAGCGCGTCGTGCTGGTCGGGCACTCGATGGGCGGCCCGATCGCCGTGCGCTTTGCCGCCCGGCACGCCGACATCGCCGAGGCGATAGTGCTCGTCGGCGGCGCCACGTTCCAGTTCAGCGAGCTGCTCGGCCTGCGCAAGGTGGCGCGCTTCGCGGTGCAGCGGCCGCGTGAGACGGTGGCGATCGCCACCGAGATAGCCACCGCCGGGCTTCCGGCTCCCCCTTCGCTGCGCCGCCTGATCGTCCGCTCGCCGCGCCTGCGCAAGCTCGTCCTCGCTCCCTACGTGCTGCGCCCTGGGGCACTACCCGCCGACGCGGCGGCGCTCATCGTCGACGGCGCCGGCGCCCCCGGGGTGCTCGGGGCCGTCCGCGCGGTCGCCCGCGCCGATCCGCGAGCAGGCATCGGCGAGGTGAGCTGTCCGATCCTCTCGCTGGCCGCCCGCGAAGATCGCATCGTGCCGCTGGCCGATACCGAGGCGTTCGGGCGCGAGGTCCCGCGCGCACGGACCGTCGTCTTCGACGGCTGCGGACACATGCCCATGCTTGAGCGCCCGCGGGCGCTCAACGCCGAGCTCGTCAAGTGCGCCGAGGCGCTGACGTGAGAAGCCGCGACACCACCGGCACCGACCTCGATCCCTACCGCGTGGCGCCGCGCGGCCGCGGGGGTGGGCTCCGGCGCAGGCGGCGCGCCGGCTCGGCATCACTCGCCGTGGGTCCGGCGCCGCCCGGGCGCCGGTACAGCGCGTAGAGCATCCCACTGAGCAGCAGCGTGGCGCCGAGGTAGCCCGCCTCGACGCGGCGAACCGGGTCGGTCATGAACGACGAGGCGACCCAGCCGACGAAGAGCGCCGCGCACAGCAACCAGGCGGCGGCGGCCAATCCCGCCCGGCCGCGAGCGAGCGCCGCCTGGTTGAGGGTCCCAGCGACGAGGTGAAAGCCCATGCCAAGGCCGACGGCGGCCAGCCCGATCCGCTCGTAGTGTCCGTGATGGCCGAAGAGCACCTCCATGGCGAACGGCCCGATCACGAGCAGGCCGAGGGCGACGAGGCCCGCGAAGCCGGCGATGACGAGGATCGTGAGACGGATCGTCTTCTCGAACGACCCTGCGTCGTCGGATGCCTCTAGCCCCGTGAGGTGGGGGAGAAGCGAGGTCTGGATGGCCTGGAAGAGCTGCAGTGGGGCACGGGCGATGAGCAGGACGTTGAAGACGAAGCCCGCCAGCGCGCGATCCGTCGAGGTGGCGGCGACGACGATCACCGCGGCGTTCAGCAGGCTCTGCTCCGCGAGCTGGATACCGAAGACGGCGCCGGCGAACCGGCTGCCGCCTCGGAGTGAGAGGTCGCCGGCCGCCTCCTCGGCCTCAGCACTCGCCGGCCCTTGTGCCACCGCCGCGTCCGCGACGGGCGTGCCCGCGGGGCCACCTCCTTCCGAGCGGCGCGAGAACGCGGCGGGAACGACCACGAGAGAAACGAAAGGCGCCGCGGCGATGCCGAGCGCGACGGCTGACTGACCCGAAGCGATGCCGACGGTGACGGCGAGCGCGAAGGCAAAGCGCGAGAGCGACTCGAGCAGGACGAGTCCGCCGTAGAGCCCGAAGCGCTCGTGGCCGGCAAGGTATCCGCGGGCGAAGTAGCTCGCCGCGTAGGCGAGCACGCCGGCGATCAAGACCCAGTACAGAGTCGACGAGCCGTCGAAGACGTCGTGGACGATCGTGTCGCGCAAGGGAAGCGCGACCGCGAGGAAGACGAGTGCGAACCCCATCTGGATGAGTCCGGGAACCCGCAGGGGATGGCCGTGGTGCAGGCCGCGGGCGCGGCGCTCGGCGATCGTGCGCGAAAGCAGTTGCTCGATCGGCCGGTAGATCACCGAGACGATCACGAACATGACCGACCAGAGCAGCGAGACGCCCTTGTAGTCGACAGGGTCGAGGGCGTGGCTGGCCAGCGCGAAGTAGCCGAAGGTGACCAGGCCGGTGGCCGCGATCCCGATCGACAGGATCCGGGCCCCCGCACCGTAGGAGCGCTCGCCCTCCGCCTCTTCGCTCACCCGCGAGCTACCGGCGGACGAGCAGCATGGTCCACGGGAACGGTAAGCGCGCCTCGGCCACCGTTCCGTGTTTGGCGAGCAGCTTCACGAACGCCGCCTTGGACCAGTGGTTCAGATGCCCCGGAGTGTTGCCGAGCTCTGACAGGTAGGAGCCGCGGGCCATGTTCAGCGCGCGCCACAGGGGTTCACGCGGCACCGAGACGAGGAGATGACCGGAGGCGACCCGTGCCATCTCGGCCACCGTGTGCTCGGGGTCGGGCACGTGCTCGAGCACCTCGATCGCCGAGGCCATCTCGAACTCGCCGTCGGCAAACGGCAGGTTCTCGGCGCGCATCGTGCGGTACTCCAGGTTGGGCCGCTGGCGGCCCTCCCATTCGGACTGGAGCTTCGGGTCCTCGAGGTCAATGCCGACGATGCGCTTCACACCCGGGCTGTCGGCCCACTGCGCGGTCAGGACTCCCTCGCCGCAGCCGACGTCGAGGACCGTCGCGGGCCCGACCTGCGTGAACAGCTCGTGCAGGGTGCGCTCGAAGCCGCTCATCAGCCGGCGGACGACGGGGTTGGTCGAGCCGTACTTGTCGTAGGTGTTGCCGGTGACGATCGGCTCGCCGGCGGCGACGTGACCCGTAGCAGTCGTGCTCATACGCGCAGTGCCTCGCGCTCCTCGGTCTTGCCGGTGGCGCGGCCGCTCTGAGCGCCCGTGGTGGCCTCTTGGCCGGTCGGCCGGGCGCCGGGCTCGTAGTGCGAGGGCTCCACGCCGAGCTGCAGCTCGATGCGCCGCACACGCTCGAACGTGCGCTGGGTCAGTGTGCGCTGCGCCGCGAGCACGTCGCCGATGACGCCGAGCGCCGCAAGCAGCATGGCGGCGTTGAAGAGCACGGCGCCGAGAATCAGCGACTGCACGTGGCCTTTCCCCTCGCCCTGGACGTAGGCGATGAAGAACCGGCCGAACACTCCGACCGCTGCCAAGCCGACGATCACCGCGGCGCTCATGAACACCCGCAGCGGCTCGTACTGGGTGTAGATGCGGAAGATCGAGACCATGTTGCGCCGCACGTAGGCCCACATGGAGGGGAACAGACGCGACTCGCGCGTCTTGGGGTTGGTCCTGACCGGAACGTGGTCGACGGCGACCAGGAGCTTGCCCGCTTGGATGATCGTCTCGAGCGTGTAGGTGAACTTCGAGACGACCTGCATCTGCAGCGCGGCTTCGCGGTTGTAAGCGCGAAATCCGGACGTCGTGTCGGGCACGTCGGTGGACGATGCCTGGCGCACCACCCAGGAGCCGAGGCGCTGGAGCGACTTCTTGAGCGGTGAGAAGTGCTCGATCTTCTCGATCTGGCGGTCGCCGATCACCATGTCGGCGTTGCCCGCGAGTATCGGGGCGACGAGCTTGGGGATGTCGCGCCCGTCGTACTGGTTGTCGGCGTCGGTGTTGACGACGACGTCGGCGCCCAGCTTGAGGGCGGCATCCAGTCCGGCCTGGAAACCCGCGGCGAGGCCCTTGTTGTTGGTCAGGCGCACGATGTGGTCGACGCCGTTGGCGCGAGCGACATCGATGGTGCCATCGGTGGAACCGTCGTCGATGATGAGCCACTCCACCGAATCGAAGCCCTCGAGCACGCGCGGCAGGTCGGCCAGGGTGCCGGGCAGGTGCTCCTCCTCGTCGAGGCAGGGAATCTGAATGATCAGCTTCATGGCGCAGGCGGCGCGAGGCCGTGAGAGCAAGGGTAGAGGGGGAACAGGCATCACGCCGGGCAAAGCCCTCCCTCCCGGCGCGCGAGAGAGCCGTACGTATCCTTGCTCGTAGAGATGACGACGGGCACCGACACCGACCGCATCCACCTCGCACGTGCCGTCGAGCTGGCCGAACAGGGACGAGGGCGCGTGAGCCCCAACCCGCTGGTGGGCGCGGTCATCGCGCGCAACGGCGAGTCTCTCGGCGAGGGCTTCCACTCCGCCCTCGGGGCGCCCCACGCGGAGGTGGAGGCCATCAGGGCGGCCCGCGAGGCCGGCTCGGATCCGACCGGCGCGACGCTCTACGTATCGCTCGAGCCGTGCTGCCACTCGGGGCTGACCCCGCCGTGCACCGACGCCATCCTCGGCGCGGGGCTCGCTCGCGTCGTGTTTGCCTCCGACGATCCGACAGAGAAGGCCTCGGGCCGCGGCCTCGGCATCCTCCGCGACGAAGGCGTCGAGGTGGTGCAGGGTGAAGGTGACCTCGCGGCGCGGGCACGGGGGCTCAACCAGCCGTTTCGCAAGCACGCGCGCACGGGGCGGCCCTGGGTGCTCTTCAAGTCCGCGATGTCGCTCGACGGCAAGGTGGCCACCCATCTCGGCGACTCGAAGTGGATCTCGAGTGAGCCCAGCCGGCGCCGCGCGCACCGCTGGCGAGCCGAGCTCGACGCGGTGGCGGTCGGCATCGGCACGGCGCTGGCCGATGACCCTCAGCTCACTTCGCGCGGGGAGGACGTCTTCCGCCAGCCGCGGCGCGTCGTGTTCGATTCCACTGCGCGTCTTCCGCTCGACTCCCACCTCATACGCGACGCCGGCGACGTGCCGCTCACGGTGATCGTCTCCCGGGCGGCGCTGTCGACCGAGGTGGCTGCACTCGAAGCCGCCGGAGCCGAGGTGATCGTGGCCACGGGCGCCAACGAGCCGGCTCGTATCGTTTCGGCGCTCGATCAGCTCGGTGCGGCGGGCGTTACGTCGATGCTGCTGGAGGGCGGCCCGCGCCTCGCCGGCGCCTTCCTCGACGCGGGGGAGATCGACCAGTTGCGCATCTTCATCGCCCCGCTGCTTGTGGGCGCGCGCAACGCCCGTGACCCCATCGAGGGCGAGGGCGTCGAGGCGATCGACGAGGCAGTGCGGGTGCTGCCGCTCGAGGCGGAGAACATCGAGGGCGACGTGCTGATCACGGCGCGCCTCAAGGAGTGGTGACAGCGTGTTCACCGGCCTCGTACAGCAGCTCGGAACTGTCGACAGCGTCGAGGAGACGGGCGACGGCGTGCGACTGGCTGTTTCTGCCGAGCTGAGCGCGGAGCTTTCCGGAGGGGACTCGGTGGCGGTCAACGGCGTGTGCCTGACCGCGACGACGATCGCGGGGGGAACCTTCTCGGCCGACGTCATGCACGAAACGCTGCGCCGCTCTTCGCTCGGTGCCCTCGCCGCAGGGTCCCGGGTGAACCTCGAGCTTCCCTTGCGAGCCACCGACCGCCTCGGCGGGCACGTCGTGCAGGGTCACGTCGACGGCCTCGGCCGGGTGGGTGCGGTAAGCGAGGACGGATTCGCGCGCATCGTTGAGATCGAGGCCCCACCCGACGTGCTGCGCTACGTCGTCATCAAGGGATCGATCGCCATCGACGGGATCTCCCTGACGGTGGCCGCCGTGACCGACAGCACGCTCAGCGTCTCGCTGATCCCCGAGACTCTCGAGCGCACCAACCTCGGCGCCGCGGCACCGGGAACCCCCGTCAACCTCGAGGGGGACGTGCTGGCAAAGTACGTCGAGAGGCTTTTGGTGGCCAAATGAGCAACGCCGAGACCAAGATCCCCTTCGCCACCATCGAGGAGGCGATAGACGACATCCGTCATGGGCGGCTGGTGGTCGTCTGCGACGACGAGAACCGGGAGAACGAAGGCGACCTGGTGCTGGCCGCGCAGTTCGCGACTCCCGACTCCATCAACTTCATGGCCAAGGAGGCGCGCGGGTTGATCTGCCTGGCGCTCACCCCCGAGCGCTGCGACGAGCTCGGGCTCGAGCTCATGGCGGCCAAGAACGAGGACCCGCTGAAGACGGCCTTCACGGTCACCATCGACGCTCGCGACGGAGTCACCACGGGTATCTCCGCCGAGGATCGCGCTCACACGATCCAAGTGGCGCTCGATCCGGAGACGCGACCCAACGACCTAGTCCACCGTGGGCACATCTTCCCCCTCAAGGCCAAGGCGGGCGGCGTGCTCGAGCGCACCGGTCACACGGAGGCCAGCGTCGACCTGGCCCGCCTCGCCGGCTTGCGGCCCGCCGGGGTGATCTGCGAGATCATGAACGACGACGGGACGATGGCCCGGGTGCCCGACCTGGCCTCCTACTGCGCCCGCCACGGCTTGAAGATGGTCACGGTGGCCGACCTGATCGCCTACCGCCGCCGCCACGACAAGCTCATCGAGCGCGTGGTGGAGACGAGCATGCCCACAGGCTTCGGCGACTTCCAGGCCTTCGGATACCGCTCGCTGGTCGACGGCAAGCACCACGTCGCGATGGTCAAGGGCGACGTCGACGGGCAAGCAGACGTGCTCGTGCGTGTGCACTCCGAGTGCCTCACGGGCGACGTGTTCCACTCACTGCGCTGCGACTGTGGCGAGCAACTCGAGTCCGCGCTCGCGATGATCGAGCGGGAAGGGCAGGGCGTGCTCCTGTACCTGTCCCAGGAGGGCCGGGGGATCGGTCTGCTCAACAAGCTGCGCGCCTACAAGCTGCAGGAGTCGGGCCTCGACACGGTCGATGCCAACCTCGAGCTCGGCCTCCCCGCCGACCTCCGCGACTACGGCATCGGCGCCCAGATCCTCACCGACCTCGGCCTGACTTCCATCCGCATCCTCACGAACAACCCGAAGAAGATCGTCGGGCTTGAGGGCTACGGGCTCTCGGTGAGCGGCCAGATCCCCATCCAGTCCGTTCCCAATCCACACAACGAGGCCTATCTGCGCGCCAAGCGGGACCGCATGGGCCACACGCTGCACCATCAGGGGCTCGCGCTCGACGAGGAGATGCTCCAGGCCGAGCAGGAGCAGGACCGCCAGGACGCAGCGGAGTGAGCGACGCCTTTGCCCTCGTCGTAGGGCGCTTCTACGAAGATCTGGGGAAGCGGCTGGAGGCCGGCGCGCGTTCCGTGCTCGAGGAGGCCGGCGCCGGCGAGATCGACGTGTTCGACGTACCGGGCGCCTACGAGCTCCCGCTGGCCGCGAAGCTTGCCGCCGAGTCGGGCCGCTACGCGGCCGTGGTCTGCCTCGGCGCGGTCATCCGTGGCGAGACCGACCACTACGACTACGTCTGCGCCGAGTCCGCGCGTGGGATCCAGACCGTGCAGCTCGAGACGCTCGTGCCGTGCGGTTTCGGAGTCCTCACCGTCGACACGATGGAGCAGGCGGTGGCGCGCGCGGGAGGCGACACGCGCGACTCGGGCCGGCACGCCGCGCAGGCCGTGCTGGCAACGCTCGCGGTGAAGCACGAGCTGGCGGGGCGCAAGGCGCGGCCGGGGTTCTAGAGCCGGGGCGAGTGGTGAGTTGCCTTCGCTATGAGGCTGTTGCGTAAGTCCCGGTCTGTCCGGACCGTTTAAGAGGCTTTGGTGATGGGCCAGAACTTCTTGTCTTGTGATCGTGATCAGGATTATCTGATGCCGCCGAGCGTGCGGGAGTGGCTGCCGGCG
>JBBPXY010000007.1:0-4952 GCA_038200435.1 Solirubrobacterales bacterium | reverse complement strand
TCGGTGGTGAGCACGCCACCGAAGTCGACCAGCAGGCCTTTCCTCGTTTCCTCAGTCACCGTTTGTCGCCACCCCGAGGGCGCGCTCGGCGAGCTCCGGCACGCCGCGGTCGAGCATCTTGAAGAACGGATCGTCGGTCGTGCCCGCCAGCAGCCGTTTGTAGGAGCCCTCGAGGAACACGGCCGACTTCCATAAAGCGAGCGTGGCGTACCAGCGGACGTCCTGCATCGAGCGGCCCGAGCGCTCCTCGTAGCGGGCGATCAGATCCGCGCGCGTGGGGAAGCCGGGCTGGGTCGTCACGGAGCCGAGGGAGAAGATGGTGCCCTGCCCCTCGCCCGGCTGCGGATAGGTGGCGGTCAGGTAGCCGAGGTCGGCCAGGGGATCGCCGATCGTCGCGAGCTCCCAGTCGAAGATCGCGTTCAGGCGGGCGGGGGTGCCCGGCGCGAACATGGTGTTGCCGAGGCGGAAGTCGCCGTGGACGATCGTCGCCTGGCCCGATTGGGGCTTGTGCTCGCCGAGCCAGCGGGTGACCTCGTCGAGCACCGGCAGGTCGCGCGTCTTGTTGTGCTCCCACAGGCCGCTGAAGCGCCTTACCTGACGGTCGAGGTAGCCCGTCGGCTTCCCGTAACCCTCCAGGCCGCAGGCCTGCCAGTCAACGGCGTGTATCTCGACGAGCGCGTCGACCAGCTCGTCGGCGATCCGGCGCCGTTCCTCCGGTGCGTCGAGCGCGTCGGGCAGCGTCGTGGTGATCACATCGCCCTCGACCTTCTCCATCACGTAGAACGGCGACCCGATAACGCTCTCGTCGTCGCAGGTGAGCAGCACGCGCGGCGTGCGCACGTCGGCCTTCTCGACCGCCGAGAGCAGCCGCGCCTCGCGCAACACGTCGTGAGCGGAGGGCGGCAGCGGGGGGCGAGGCGGGCGGCGCAGGACGAACTCGGCGCCCTCACGCGTGACGAGGTAGGTGATGTTCGAGTGCCCGTCGCCGATGGGCACGGCATCGAACGGGCCCGAGCCGAGCCCATGGGCGTCGAGATAGGCCTCGAGGGGGCGGCGGATAAGCAGCGGCGGGCGCTCGAGCTCCGCGGCCTGCTCCGGAGTGTCGACGATCGAGTCGGGTGTCATGCGGGTCCGAACGCTACTGCCTGGCCGCGCGATGTAGCCTGCGGCCGGTGGCCCAGCAGCTCTGGCTCCTCCGGCACGGCGACGCCGAGCCCCACGGGGCGCGTGACGACGCATCGCGAAAGCTCACCGAGAAGGGCGAGGCGCAGGCGCGCGCGGCCGGGGTCGCCCTGGCCTCGCTCGGGCTGGAGTTCGACTCCGTTCTCACGAGCCCGCGCGTGCGCGCGCGCGAGACTGCACGCCTGGCCTGCGAGTCCTTCGGCTCCTCCGATGTGGAGCCGATAGACGCGTTGTCGGGCGGCTTTGCGCGCGAGGACGCGCTCGAGGTGCTGGCCGGGCGCGAACCTGACGCACGCGTGTTGCTCGTCGGCCACGAGCCCGACTTCTCGCAGCTGGTGCAAGATTTGGCGGGCGGCCGGGCCGACGTGAAGAAGGGCGGGGTGGCCGCGCTGAGGGTGGCCCGGGGGGCGGGCGAGCTCCTGTTGTTGCTCCGTCCCGCCGACCTGGCGCTGATGGCCCGCGCGGCGAGCTAGGAGGCTCGGCGTGCCCGAGCTGCCCGAGGTCGAGATCACCGCGCGGCTGCTCGACGAGGCGGTTCGCGGCGCGACGATCGAGTCCGCGCTGGCCCCCGGCATCAACGCCCTGAAGACTTTCGACCCGCCCCTCCATTCGGTCGAAGGGCGCACTTTGGTGAGCGTGGGCCGGCGGGGGAAGATGTTCGTGGTGGGGGTCGAGGGGGGCTTGGTCCTGCTGATTCACCTCATGTCCGCCGGCCGGCTGCAGCTCTACGACAAGCGCGGCTCGCTGCGCGATCGCACCTCGCGCCTGCTGCTTCGGCTCGACGGCGACCGCGAGCTGCGCCTGCGTGAGTTCGGCAAGAAGCAGGCCGCGTGGGTGAAGCTACTGCGGGCGGACGAGCTCGATGGGGACGAGTCGCTGGTGAATCTCGGCCCTGAGGCGTGGCCCGGCCCGCCCCCGTTCGGTCCGTTGCTCGCCTCGCCGCGGCCGCTACACGCGCTCCTGCGCGACCAGAAGGTCATCGCCGGGATCGGCCGCTCGTGGGTTGACGAGATCCTGCATCAGGCGCGGCTGTCGCCGTTCAAGCGGGGTGCTGACCTCGACTCGGACGAGGCAGACCGGCTGCGGGCGGCGACGATCGACCGGCTCGGGTTCGCGCTTGCGCACTACGAGGAGGTCGTGCGGCTCCCCGTGCCGGACAAGCTTCCCCTGCCGCTGCGCATCCATCGGCGCAACGGCGACCCGTGCCCAGATTGCGGGGATCAAATCGAGGCGGTCTTCTACGAGGACCACGTCATGTGCTACTGCCCGACCGATCAGACCGACGGCAAGCTGCTGAAGGACCGGCGGCTCTCAAGACTGCTCAAGTAAGCGCCGGAAGGCCCGCGGGCGTGTGCCGTCTTGCGCGCGCCGGGCGGTGACTGGTCGCCGGGCGTGATTGGATCCGGCGCATGCTCAAAGCCACCGACACCGCCCCCAAGTTCACCCTGCCCGACCACGAGGGCGAGCCCGTCTCGTTGAAGGACTTTCGCGGGCAGCCAGTCGTCGTGTACTTCTATCCCAAGGCGGCCACACCCGGATGCACAGTTCAGGCATGCGGGGTGCGCGATCATCGCGCCGGCTATGAGGCTGCCGGCGCAGCCGTGCTCGCGATCTCGCGCGACCCGGTGTCCGTGCTGAAGGCGTTCTCCGACGAGCACGGGCTCGGCAGCCCGGATTTCCGGCTGCTGTCCGACGGCGACCACGCCGTCGCCGACGCGTACGGCGTCTGGGTGGAGAAGTCGATGTACGGCCGTAAGTACATGGGCATCCAGCGCGCGTCGTTCGTGATCAACCCGAAGGGCAAGATCGCCGGAATTGTCGAGAAGGCCAACCCGAAGACGCACGGCGACGTGGTGCTGGGGCTGCTGGGGGAGATGGGCGTCCCGGCTTGAGCTTGTGGCATTCGTCAAAGGTATGCCACAATTCTATGTGTGCCAGACGAAGAGAAAACGGTTGTCAGAGTCGGGCCGCAGGGCCGCGTCGTGATCCCCGCGCGACTGCGCGCCGCCCTCGGTGTCGTCCCCGGTGACGAGTTGCTGGCCCACGCTGAGGGCGAGCGCCTCGTGTTGGAATCGCGCGCGGCGGCCGGTGAGCGGCTTCACGGCATGTTCGCGCACCTGGCTACGGATGGCAGCATCGTCGATGAGTTGATCGCGGAGCGCCGGGAAGAGGCGCGCCGCGAGGACGCCGAGTGGCCGGCGTAGTCCTTGACGCGTCCGCCCTGCTTGCACTGGTTCTCAAGGACCGGGGCGGTAGTCGCGTTCGAGAGGCTCTAGTCGGGTCCATTGCCTCAACGGTCAACTGGGTCGAGGTGGTACAGCGCCTCCACGTGCACGGCGCAGAACTCGCGGCCCTGCGAGCCGACTTCGCCCAGGCCGGGCTGACGCTCGTCCCGCTGTCTCCCGAGCGCGCCGAACGTGCTGCCGGGCTTCGCAACCTCACTCGCGGCTCAGGTCTAGGCCTCGCCGACCGGTGCTGCCTCGCTCTCGCGGCCGAGACCGGCCGCGTCGCCCTCACGGCCGACACGACTTGGGCCTCCCTAGACGTAGGGGCCGAGGTCGAGCTGATCAGGTAGTGGAGGCGGCGAGCCGCACCAGCGTGACCCCGTCGCGCACGCTCAGCATCACCGACGTGGTCCGGGGATCCGCGAGCACCATCTCGTTGAAACGTGCCATCCCCTGCGCGCGCTCGTCATCAGGTGTTGGATCGACGACCCTCCCGCTCTGGAGCGTGTTGTCGATCGCCATCAGCCCGCGTTTGGAGAGCTTTGGCACGCAGGCGTCGTAGTAGGCGGGGTAGCCCTCCTTGTCGGCGTCGATGAAGACGAGGTCGAACGGCCCGTCGAGGCCGGCGATCGTCTCGAGCGCGGGGCCCACGCGCACCTCGATCTGCTCGGCGTAGGCGCTCGCGGCGATGTGGCGGCGGGCCACCGCCGCGTGATCCTCGGAGACCTCGCAGGTCACGATGGTGCCGTCCGCCGGCAGTCCGGCGGCCATCGCCAGCGCTGAGTAGCCGCTGAACATGCCGATCTCGAGCACACTCCGCGCGCCGGCGGCGAACACGAGGAGCTCGAGAAAGCGCCCTTCCACGGTGCCCGTGAGCATCTGGGGGGAGGAGAGAGTCGCGCGCGTCTCCTCCGCGACGGCGGCCAGAGCCGGGCCCGGCGGCGTCGTGTGCGCCTCTACATAGGCCTCGACGCGGGGGTCGACGATCGGGCTCACGCCGCGCGCCGCGCCGATCCCTGCACGAGCGGGCGCACGATCGGAGGCGCCTTGCGCATCTTGCCGTGCTCGACGCCCGCCTCCACCTCGAGCCCCGAAGCCGCCAGTGCGGCGAGCGTGTCGCGATTGGGATGACAGCCGGCGGCCACGAACCCCCACGGCCGCTCGAGCCGGTCCTGCCAGCGGGCGCGCCCTGCATCCTCGGAGCGGACGTGCTCGATGAAGAGGAGCTGGCCGCCCGGGCGCAGCACACGCTCCACTTCCCGCAGCGTGGCGGCTATGTCATCGACGGTGCAGAGCACGAGGGTCGTCACGACACAGTCGAAGGAGTCATCAGCCAGGGGGAGGCGCTCCGCAGGCGCCTCGATCACCTCGGCGACCCGGCCCGACCCCTCGGCGCGGCGACGCAGGCGCTCGGCCATGTGGGGGCTCGGCTCGATGAGCACGAGCTCGGTTACCTCCGCCGGGTAGTGGTCGAGGTTCAGGCCGGTCCCTGCGCCGAGCTCGAGCACGCGGCCGCGGGCTTGGCTCAACAGCCGCTCGCGGCGC
>JBBPXY010000006.1:0-3543 GCA_038200435.1 Solirubrobacterales bacterium | reverse complement strand
GCAACACCCGCGGCACCGAGGGCCTGCTCGAGGCCGTGCGCTCCCAGGAGCCGATCGACGACCCACTCGCCCGTCTCGCCGAGTCGGCCGAGGCGGGCCCCGAGGACCTTCCGGACGAGGCGCAGGTCTGCGACTGCAACGGCGTCTGCAAGGGCGAGATCGTCGCCGCCGTCCGCGAGCAGGGCCTGTCGAGCAAGCAGGAGGTGATGGCGGTCACCCGGGCCGGCACGGGCTGCGGCAGTTGCAAGCCGCTGGTCGCCGAGCTCGTCCAGGTCGCCGGGGGTGGCGGCGAGGAGTCCCGCTACCTCTGCGCCTGTCGCCGGCAGACCCGCGAGCAGCTCGCCGCAGAGATCTCGGAGCACGGCTACGAGGCGGTCAGCGAGGTCTCCGAGGCATGTGGCACCGGGCGCGACTGTGGCCTGTGCAAGCCGGCGCTCGCCTACCTCGTCTCCGAGATCAACGACAACCGCCACCGCGAGGAGCGCGGCGCGCGCCACATCAACGACCGCGTGCACGCGAACATCCAGAACGACGGCACCTTCTCGGTCGTGCCGCGTATGCGCGGCGGGGTCACGACACCCGATCAGTTGCGCCGTATCGCCGACGCCGCCGAGCGCTACGAGATCCCCATGGTGAAGGTGACGGGTGCCCAGCGGATCGACCTGCTCGGGGTGAAGAAGGAGGACCTGCCCGCCGTCTGGCGCGACATCGGGATGCCCTCGGGGCACGCGTACGCCAAGGCGCTGCGGCACGTCAAGAGCTGCGTGGGCACCGACTTCTGCCGCTTCGGGATCGGCGACTCGACCAAGCTCGCGATCGAGATGGAGGAGCGCTGGGAGGGCCTCCACACCCCGGCCAAGGTCAAGTGCGGCGTCTCGGGCTGTCCGCGCAATTGCGCCGAGGCCACGGTCAAGGACATCGGCGTCGTGGCCGTCGAGGGCGGCTGGCAGGTCGTCATCGGGGGCGCCGCCGGCGCGACGGTGCGCAAGGGCGACGTCCTGATCACCGCCGAGACGGGCGAGCAGGCGCTCGAGGCGGCTACGGCGTTCCTGCAGTACTACCGCGAGCACGGGGAGTACAAGGAGCGCACGTACGACTTCGTCCCGCGCATCGGACTCGAGCGCCTCCGCGAGGAGGTCTTGGGTGAAGCCGCCGGCGCGCGCCTGCGCGAGCGCTTTCGCCTCGCCAAGGCGGCAGCCGCCGCGCGCGACCCGTGGCTGGAGCGCGACGAGCCCTACCATCCACGCCAGTTCGACGGGCTGGGCGCGGTCGACGGCGCTGAGGGCGCCGAGCCCGCACTCGTCGGACCCCCGAAGGGCGCCGAGCTGTGAAGGGCTCAGCCGAGCTCGAGGAGATTCGCGCGTGCGCGGTCGAGGATGTCCCGCCCGAGGAGGGCCGGGTGATCACCGTCCACGGAAGGCCGATCGCGGTGTTCCGGGCCCCGTCGGGCTGGTTCGCGCTGGACAACACCTGCACCCACCACGGCGGTCCGCTGGCCGACGGAATCGTCTCCGACGGAGCCGTCGCCTGTCCCCTGCACGAGCGCCGCTTCGAGCTCTCTACCGGCCAGCCGATCGAGCACGACTGCGGGGCGGTCGCGAGCTACCCGGTCGAGGTCCGTGACGGGGCGGTGTTCGTCGGCGTACCGGTGGCGCGGAGCGAGACAGGCGAGGCGGCGTGAACTCAGCACCGCGCTTCCTCCAGGGCGCCTTTGCCTTCGAGGGGCACGGTCTGACCGAGCCCGTCGCGCTGGACGGCGCCCTGGGGTACACGGTCCCGTCCGACCGGCGTGCGCAGCTCGTCTACTTCCGCGGGGGCAACTCCTGCACGGAGCTGATCTATGCGCTGCTCATGCGCGGCGGCGAGCCGATGCGCTACTTCCCGATCGGAGCAAAGGGAGCCTGCCACGTTCCGCTGCGGGTGGTCGAGGACCTCGCGCCCGACACCGAGCTCGCGGTGCACGTCGCTGCGCCTGACGGCGCCGCGGGCACGATCGTGGTCGACGTCGGGATCATCGAGAGCTGAGCGGCGCGAGCGCTCGACCGCGGATCTTTCGGTTCACCCTGCTCGAATGACCGAGATCGCCCTCAACCACTGCGCCATTGGCGTGTCCGACCGAGATGCGGCCGACCGCTTATGGCGCGAGATCGTGGACGCCGAGCTCGTCGCGTAGCCGAGAGGCCTTTGGGCGCACCGCTTCGGTGACCAGCAGAGCACCGTCCACGTTCCCCGTGCGACGCCTCAGCCCCCGGCAAGGTCCCCCTGGGCAGCAGCCACGTCGCCCTGACCGGGCCAGCCCCCATCGCCGCGGCCATCGCCCGCTTGTCTTCCATGGAGAGAGCACTCTCCGTCCCGTCGCACTGGACGGGGCGGCTCGCCTCTGCTTCGAAGCGATAACGCGCCGGCTCGTCGGTGACGCTATCGATCCGCGCCGGAAGCGATAACGAGCGGGATCGCCGCCAACGCGCCTCCTCGTCGTCCAGACCGGCAGTCTCGCGAGCCTTGAGCCAGACGCTCGCATCCGTCGAAGGACGAGCGAGACGTGTAATCCGGGCCACGCGGTAAACGGCTCGGAACGAGGTTCGTCCGCCGAGTGCTGCGCGTGGGCGGGCTGCGGTGGACGTTTCAGGTGGCGAGGACCGCGCGCGTCTGCTCGGCGAGTGCGGCCGCGCCCGCCCGCTGGAGCTCCGCATGGAGTTGGCGAGCTGGAAGCGACTCAAAGCCCGGGTCGAGCCGGTAGAGCACCAGCGTCGGCTCGGGTGAGGACCAGCGCTCGAGCCCCCACACGACTTCCTGTGTATCGGCGCGCCAAATGTAGGCAAGGACGATGAGGTCGTGGCTGTCGACGGGGTGGCCGGCGACGAGCGCGAGCCGCAGCCGCTCGCCGCCACCGTCCTCCTCTTCACTGTAGTTGCGCGCTAGACGGGCCACGAGATGGAGGTCCGGTGGGCTCCGCGGGGAGTCGAGCGCGACGTAGTCAAACATCGGCTCCACCTCGACGGTGATGGGTGGCAGCGAGGGAAGCTCTTTGAAGTCAACCACCTGCCACAGGCTACGCCGCGCCGTCCCCGTAGGCTCGAGACCCCGAGCCCGGAAGTAGCCAGGGATGGTGGCGCTCCGATCAATCAGAAGCCCCAGAGTCGGAGACGACCGGGGGCTCTTCCATGGGCTGATGAAACCGACTGAGGCCCAGGCAAGCCCCAGGCTCCCGCCGGGGGCGCGCGCTGGGTCTGCGTGGCCCTTCGGCCTCCAAGCCCCATAAGGGAGCATCCCGTGTCATCCGCCGTCAAGGTCCAAGCTGGCCCGAAGCAAGGGGTACGGCCTCGGGACCCGAGCTTCCTGACAG
Organism: Solirubrobacterales bacterium; assembly: GCA_038200435.1. GTDB lineage: Bacteria > Actinomycetota > Thermoleophilia > Solirubrobacterales > Solirubrobacteraceae > JBBPXY01. The sequence goes on along the minus strand of JBBPXY010000006.1, from coordinate 197 downwards.
GGGTCGCGAAATGGCCTCGAAGCCGGAAGCACCCAAGAATCATCGATCCATCCGGGCAGACGCAAGCTGCCGCGGCGCGACGCGCCGCGAAGAGTCTGAACCCGCATGGGTGGGCTTTGCTGCGAGGCTTCTCCTTGTGCCGTCTCTCGAGCGAGCCGCCTGGTGGTCTGTTCGCCGCGCGCAGAACCGCAAGCCGG
>JBBPXY010000005.1:0-24026 GCA_038200435.1 Solirubrobacterales bacterium | reverse complement strand
CCCGCCGACCACCTCATCGGCGAGGAGAACAAGGGCTTCAAGCTGGCGATGATGACCCTCGACCGTACGCGCCCCGGCGTGGCGGCCATGGCCACGGGCATCGCCCGCGCCGCGTTCGAGTTCGCCACGGAGTACTCAAAGGAGCGCGTGCAGTTCGGCGTGCCGATCGCGATGCACCAGGCGATCCAGTTCATGATCGCCGACATGGCGACCGACGTGGAGGCCTCGCGCCTGTTGACCTGGAAGTCGGCCGTGCTGCTCGACCAGGGCCAGCGCAACACGCTGCTCTCCTCCCACGCCAAGCGCTTCGCCGGCGACGCCGCGATGAAGGTCGCCACCGACGCCGTCCAGGTGTACGGCGGCTACGGGTTCATCAAGGAGTACCCGGTCGAGAAGCTCATGCGCGACGCCAAGATCATGCAGCTTTACGAAGGCACGGCCCAGATCCAGCGCCTCGTGATCGCCCGCGAGACCTTGCTGCCGCGGCGCGCGGAAGAGCCCGCCGCGGCGACGGCGTAGCGCTGCTTGGGCGCCGGGCCGGGCGGCATCCCCCCGGGCTTACTAACGCAGCTTTGACTGGGCTATAGCCCAGCAGTCCCTGCACGCAACCGTTGCGGCGGCTCCGTCCTAGAGTGTCCCGCATGCCCGACCCCGGTCACGTCGCCCTCGGCTCCTGGAGCGGGGGGCGCTTCATGCACTTCGGTGAGGCGCTTGACGACGAGCGACTGACCGCCCTTCTGCGCCCCGGCGACGGCATCTCGACCGTCCTCACGGCCGACACCTACGGCCAGGGGGAGGGCGACCGGCTCGTTGGCCGCGCGCTTGCCGGGATCCCGCGTGAGGACTACTGCCTGATCGGCGCGATCGGTCACGATTTCTACGAAGGCGAGCGCGCGGGTGCCAAGGGGTTCCCGCGTTTCACGGATCCTTCGTTGCGCGGGGAGGACGAATACGCGGATTACATCCGCACTGCGACCGAGCGCTCGCTCGAACGCTGCGGCGTCGAAGCGTTCGACCTGCTTCTGCTGCACAACCCCGACCGCATCGGCTACACGAGCCAGGCGGTCTGGGCGGGACTCGCCGCGGCGCGCGATGCCGGACTTACCCGGCGCCTGGGGATCGCGCCTGGGCCGGCCAACGGCTTCACGCTCGACCTCATCGACTGCTTCGAGCGCTTTGGCGAGACGATCGACTGGGCGATGGTCATCCTCAACCCGCTCGAGCCGTGGCCGGGCGAGCTGTGCCTGCCGGCCGCCGAGCGGGCCGGCATCGACGTGATCACGCGGGTGGTCGACTACGGCGGCCTCTTCCACGACGACGTGCGGCCGGGCCATGACTTCGCACCGCACGACCATCGCACCTTTCGCCCCGAGGGGTGGGTCGAGGCCGGCGCCGCCAAGCTCGAGCGAATGCGCCCCATCGCCGAGCGGCACAACCTGACCCTCCTGCAGCTGGCGTGCCAATGGAACCTCGCCCATGCGGCGGTGCGCTGCTGCGCGCCGACGCTGATCCAGGAGCCGGGCGCGAGCGCCAAGGCGATCGAGGCAAAACGCGCTGAGCTCGCCGCCGTTGCGGAGCAGCTCGTGCTGAGCGAGGACGAGGTAGCCGAGCTTCGCGCGATCGGTGACAACACCGGTTCGATGGCGCTGAAAGGGGCGGCTCCGGGCTACGAGGAAGAAGAGCGTGCCGACCGCTGGGGGGTCACTCCCGAGCTCGAAGCGCAGGGGCGCCGGTGGGGCATCGAGGCCGACCGCGACCTGGTGCAGGCCGCCCCGGTAGCGTCCGGCTCGTGAGCCGTTCGCTCCTCGCCGCACTTCTCGTCCTTCTCACCGCCGGCGTCGCCTCCGGCGCCACCCCGATCCCCGAGGACGGGCGTCCCGCAACGAAGTTCTCGGGCTCGCCCGTCACGCCGCGCCCCGTCCGCGCGCCCGCGCCGCCCCGCCACCCGTTCATGGCGCCGAACGAGCGCTCGAACATCCACGACGACGCTTACATGAGCGATGCCTACCGCGGGCTCGGGCCGCTGGGGGTCGGCACCACACCGCGCTCGACGTTCTTCTCCCAAGACTGCGCATCGGTCACGTTCGACCGCCGCGGGCGCGTCGAGTCGATCTGCGTGGGCCTGCGCAACGTGACGCTACGCCTGCTCGACCCGCGCACGCTCGACACGATCTCGTCCTTCGACCTGCCCGCGCGCAAACCGAGCATCAACCCGTTCCAGGACTTCTCGGGGGGCGGCTACTTCTACCTCGACCACCGCGATCGCGCGGTCATACCGACCAGCGACCGTCGCATCCTGGTGGTGTCGCAGACTCCGAGCTCCGGCTTCCACCTCGACCGCTCCTACGGCCTGAGCTCCGCCGTCTCGAGCTCAGACAAGACCACCTCCGCCCTGCCCGACTTCTCCGGCCGCCTGTGGTTCGTGACGTTGGGCGGCATCGTGGGGACGGTGGATCCGCGCACGGGACGAGTGCAGCAGATGGACACGGGCGAGGAGATCGAGAACTCGTTCTCGGTGGACGAGACGGGTGGAGTCTTCATCGTCTCCGACAAGGCGATGTATCGCTTCGACGCGGCTTCCGGCGGAGCGCCCCGGGTGAGCTGGCGCGAGGTCTACCGCAACTCCCACGTCCACAAGCCGGGCCAGGTCGACGCCGGGTCGGGCACGACCCCGACGGTGATGGGCCGCTCCTACGTGTCGATCACGGACAACGACGACCCGGTGAATGTGGTCGTCTACCGCCGCGCGCGGCACCTCGAGGGCTCCCGCCTGGCCTGCACCCAACCCGTTTTCGACCGGGGTGCGAGCGCCACAGACAACTCGCTGATCGCGACCGACCGCTCCATGGTGGTGGAGAACAACTACGGCTACTCCGGGCCCACGAAGACGATGAACGGCAAGACGACGACGCCCGGGCTGGAGCGGATCGACCTGAACCCGGGCGGTCACGGCTGCCACCGTGTGTGGCACTCGAACGAGATCGCGCCCACGGTCGTGCCGAAGCTGTCGCTGAACACCGGACTCGTCTACACCTACACGAAGCCGCCGCGCTCCGACACGAACGACGCGTGGTACCTCACGGCGCTCTCCTTCCGCACGGGGCGGACGGCCTTCAAGCGACTCGCGGGCACCGGCCTCGGCTTCAACAACAACTACGCCCCGATCACCCTGGGGCCCGACGGCTCGGCCTACGTCGGCGCTCTCGGCGGCCTCGTGAGGCTGGCCGACGCGGTGAAGCCACGATTGCCGCGAGCACACCTCCTCCTGCGGCTGGGATACCGGCGCGGGCCGGGACGCTGCACCCGCTCGGACGTGGCCGTGCGAGTGGTCGGACGCGACGCGGGCACCGCAGACAGCGCGAGATTCGCGCGCGATGGCCGCCGTATCTCCTCCGATCGGCGACCACCTCTGCGCGCCGTGATTCGTCTCTCCTCCCTGCGTCGGGGCCACACCGCGACGCTGACGGCACGCCTAGCGCTGTTCGACGGGCGGCGCGCGCTCGTGCAGCGCCGTATCCGGCCCTGCGGCGCCTGATGCCCCGCTCGCGCGTATCGCTGGACCTTCCCGGCACGGTCGCCGCCGCCGAGCGCCTGTGGTACGACCCTGAGCAGTGGCCCGCGATCGTCGACGGGTTCGCCCGGGTCGCCCGTCGTGAGGGCCGGTGGCCCGAAGTGGGCGCCGTGATCGAATGGGAGTCGCGTCCCGGCGGCCGTGGCCGCGTCACGGAGCGCTCGACTTCTTACGAGGCCGGCGCGGGGCAGACGGTGGCCGTCGAGGACGATCAGCTCACCGGTACCCAGGAGGTGAGCTTCGCGCCGCTCGAGGACGGCGTGGAGGTCGCGCTCGAGCTCGTCTACGAGCTGAAAGCAGCCGGGCCCTTGCGTCGCGTGGTCGACGTGCTCTTCATCCGCCGCGCGCTCGGCGACTCGCTGCGGCGCACCCTCAACCGGCTCGGGCAGGAGCTGGCCGCCGAGCGCGAAGCGCTCTTGTAGCCTTCCTGCCTCCACTGCGCACCAGCAGCGCCCCCTTCAAAAGGACGGTTCCTCTCTTATGTTCGTGTTCAAGGCCGCGGTCGTCGGCGCCGGCACCATGGGCGGCCAGATCGCCCAGACCATCGCCGCCTCCGGGATCCCCGTCGTCCTCAAGGACGTCAACCAGGAGTTCGTCGACAAGGGCCTCGAGGAGGCGCGGAGCGTCACTGAGGGGCAGGTCGGGCGGCTGGTCAAGAAGGAGAAGATCACCGAAGAGCAGGGGAAGGCCCAGGTCGACGAGATCCTCGGCCGCATCGACGGGACCATGAGCTACGAGGGCTTCGGCGACGTCGACTTCGTGATCGAGGCCGTCCCCGAGCGCATGGACATCAAGCAGTCGGTCTTCGCCGAGCTCGACGCGGTGACTCCCGGGCACGCGATCCTCTCGTCCAACACCTCCTCGCTCTCGATCACCGAGATCGGCGACGCGACGATCCGGCCCCACAAGGTCGTCGGCTTCCACTACTTCTACCCGGCCTCGGTTATGCCGCTCATCGAGATCGTCTCCGGAGAGGAGACCTCAAACGAAACGCTCCAAGCTGCGCTCAACTTCGCTCAAGCCGTCAAGAAGCAGCCCATCACCTGCGCCGAGGTGCCCGGCTTTGTCGTCAACCGGATCCTCAACTCGGGCGTATCCGAGGTCTGGCGCGCGCAGGAGGAGCAGGGGCTCTCCATCAAGAAGATCGACGAGGCCATCCAGGGCGCAAACGTCGCGCCGATGGGGCCGTTCTTCCTCGTCGACCTGCTCGGGCTCGACACCGTGTTCCACGTCGCCGAGCACCTGCAGGAGTCCTACGGCGATCGCTTCTTCGTCCATCAGGGGATGAAGAAGCTCGTCCAAGAGGGGAAGCTCGGCGCCAAGACGGGCGGCTCGGGCTTCTACGAGAACGGCGAGCCGCAGATCGAGGGAGACGGTGAGCCCAACGGCGAGGAGCTCGCCGACATGCTGCGCCTCAAGTCGTTCGTCGAAGCCTGCGCGGTGCTCGAAGAGGGCGTCTGCACCTCCCGCGAGATCGACCTCGGGATGATGGCCGGTGCTGGCATGGACCCGCGCCGCGGCCTGCTTCCGCCCTTCATGGCCGCCGACGCCATGGGACTCGACGTCGCGCTCGAGAAGCTCGAGAAGATGGAGGAGAAGCACGGTGAGCGGTTCGCCGCGCCCGTGACGCTCAAGCGGCTGGTCGCCCAGGGTCGGCTCGGCCCCAAGTCGGGCCAGGGCTTCTACCCGTATCCGAACGCCGACGAGGGCGATCAGGCGGGCACGGTGAAGCTCGAGACCCGCGGCGACGTGGCCATCGCGTGGCTGGCCAACGGTCAGGTCAACTCGATCTCGCCCGACGTCATCAAGGATCTCGGCACCGTGTGGGAGAAGGTCAAGTCGGGCGGCAAGGTGCGCGCGATGGTGATCGCGTCGAGCTCCCCGGTCGTCTTCAGCGCGGGCGCCGACATCAAGGCGTTCACGAAGATGGACGAGTCCTCGGGGGCGGAGCTCATCAACTCGGGCCATGCTCTGCTGCGCGACTTCGGCCAGGCCCAGGTGGCCACGATCGCCGCGGTCAACTCGCTCGCCTTCGGCGGCGGCTGCGAGCTCGCCATGGCCTGCGACGTGCGCATCGCCGCCGAGTCGGCCGTGTTCGGCCAGCCCGAGGTGAAGCTCGGGATCATCCCGGGCTTCGGAGGCACCCAGCGGCTGCCGCGGCTCGTCGGATTCGAGAAGGCGCTCGAGCTGAACCTCGTGGGCGACGCCATCGGCGCCGGTGAGGCCTTCGAGTTCGGGCTTGTCAATCGCGTGGTCCCTGACCACGAGCTGCTTGACACGGCGCTCTCGTGGGCGCGCAAGCTGGCCGGCCAGGCGCCCGTGGCGGTCGGGCAGATCAAGGAGGTCTCGGCCCAGGGCGATCTCGACGAGGGCATCGAGGCCGAGAAGCGCGGCTTTGCCACCGCCTTCGGCTCCGAGGACGCCAAGGAGGGCATCTCGGCGTTCCTGGGCAAGCGTGCGCCGCGGTGGTCGGGCACGTAGTGGACAGGGGACAGTTGACAGTGGACAGGGCGGTCGGGGTGGAGGCCCTGGCCGCGCTGGTTCGCTCTGCGTCGTCGGTCGTGGCGCTTACCGGGGCGGGGATCTCCGTTCCTTCGGGCATTCCCGACTTCCGCACTCCGGGGACGGGGTTGTGGGAGAACGTGGATCCGATGGAGGTCGCTCACATCGACGCCTTCCACCGCGATCCTGAGCGGTTCTGGCTCTTCTACGGCGACCGCTTTGCCTCCCTTGAGCATCGTGAGCCCAACGGGGCCCATCGCGCGCTGGTGGAGCTCGAGCGCCGCGGGCTGCTCGGCGGCGTGATTACCCAGAACGTCGACCGCCTGCATGCGAAAGCGGGCACCGAAGAGCTAATCGAGCTACACGGCAGCATCGCGCGCTCTCAGTGCTTGGGCTGCGGCGCGGAGTTCGCCCTCGGCGAGGTCCGCCGGCGTCTCGCCGCCAACCCGCACGGCGTCCCGCGCTGCGACTGCCGGGAACCTCTGAAGCCCGGGGTCGTGCTCTTCGGTGAGTTCTTACCGGCGGCTGCGCTCGAACGGGCAGGCCAGCTCGCCGCGAGCGCCAGCCTTATCCTGTGCGTCGGCAGCTCGCTCGAAGTCTACCCCGTGGCCCAGTTGCCCTCGGTGACCCTGCGGGCCGGGGGAGACATGGCGATCGTCACCCAGGGCCCGACGCCGCTCGACCGGGAGGCGTCGGTCAAGCTCACGGGCGACGTTGTGGACGAGCTCGAGGCGCTCGTCGCCGCTCTCTGACGCGATCGATTACCCGCCCGCGACGCTGCGGGCGCGCAGTGCCGCCTCGAGGCGCTCGAGCGGCGCACTGATCGCCTCTGCGTCGGATGGCTGAGCCGTCAGGGCAGCCTGAGCCGCCTCGGTAGTCCCCTCATGCAGCTCCCGCAGTTCTGCCAGGCGTTCTGCCGCGCGATCCCCGCGCAGATCGCCGGGGAACTCGGCCAGAGCCGCGTCGAGCGCTATCCGTAATTGCAAAGCCGCCTCGCGGAGCCGGCCGGCATCCAGGTCGCCCCGGGCTCTCAGGGCAAGCTCCTCGCACGCCAGAGGCTGGTCCCGGCCGCCCAGAAGTGCGGCGAAGCGCTCCTGCGGGCGCAACACGTCGGCGCGCTTGCGGCGGCGCCGGCGAATGGCCGGCAGCTCACGGGCGCTCGTGTAATGGCCCTCGGCCACCTCCTCGCCGCTTCCGTAGCCGACTCGTATGACCAGGGCCTGCTCGAGCGCGGGCTCGACGACGTGCGGGTCGGTGGCCGCGAGGCGGTGGGCGGCGATGGCGGTGGCCAGCTCCCGCAGGGCAGCCTGTGCCTCCGGCTCGCCGGCCGACTTGGTGTGGCGGACGCCGTCCTCGGCCCCGCCCAGCGGCGCAGCGACGATCACGGTGGCCCGCGCAGTGACGACCGGGGCGGGTTCGGGCTCGTCAGGTGCTTCGCGGCTACGGCGCCGCCCCAGCGTGCGGCGCTCGGGCGCACCCAGTGTGGCGAGCACGAGCACGCCCCGAGGGGCGTCATCGGCCGGGCCCCGCAGCACGTAGCGCCCGTCGGGCGGTCCGAGGGCCCACGGGAACTCGAATTGAACGAACGAGAACAGCCGACTCGGGTCGCCGCCGGTGGCGAGCCGGTCGCTCACCCGTCGCGCGCCGCTAGTTGCGGCCGAGCAGGTGGCCCAGCGCCGCGCGGTGCGCGCGCTTCGGCTTCTGGACCGGGATCGCGTACTTCGAGGGCTTGACGGAGACCGTCGGGTTCGGGATCTGGTTGAGGCGGTCGATGAGGTGCAGCCACTGGCCGGGCTTGAGGATCTGACCGATCTGCTGCCCGAGCTTGGTGTTGGCGCCGAAGAGGGGACGGAAGCCGAGGTGGATGTGGTCGTAGTGGTCGGCCATCGAGAGGGTGTTGTCGGTGCCGGGGAACTTCATCAGGGAGATGATCTGGTGGGGCTTCATCTGGCCCTGCAGGGTCAGCAGACGGCGGATCGTGAGCTCGGTGATCGAACCCGCGCCCTGGTGCCCGACGATCGGCACGCCATTGACCTTGGCGATGTCGACCGCGTCACCCGTGGTGTGCTCCGAGACGTTGCCCGAGCTGGTCAGATATCCATGGCCGCACTTCAGCGAGGAGATGGTCGGGTTCATGCCCGAGGCGACGAGGAACTCAAGCGTGGCGAGGATCCGCCGGTCGATCCCGCCGGCCTGGATGTCGCGGCGCCCACACCCGTAGATGTCGATCTTCGGGTCGGCGAGCACACGGCGCTCCAGCGCCTCCTTGGACAAGAGCAGGATCTGACCGATGGAGGGGTTCTTGGCGTCCGGTCCGACAAACGGGTTCTTGCCCGCCGCACGGTAGATCGCCGTCGACTCGAGCAGCTTCCACCCGTCGAGGATCGGCTTGGGATCGATGCGCGGCGCGCCACGGCCCGCCGGGCGGATCTCGAAGGAGACGTGCGGGGCCATCTTCGGCACCGTGTCCTTACCGATGCGGCCGAGGATGGTGCCCGCGATGACCTGGGCGCCGGGACGCAGGCGCTTGAGCACGACATCCTTGCGGTTGAGGCCGAGAGCCCGCGTGAAGTAGGCCTTGAACGTCGTCACCGACGGCGAGGAGCTCACCTGACGCTCGCCACCGGCTTTGAAGGAGTTCGGACGCGACGGGTTCGCGAAGAGACGCTCCTTGCCCGCGGTCTCCGACGAAGAAGCGGCGGCGCCAGGTGCCGGGCGGGACGCGGCCTTGCCAGGACGCGCGGGCGCACGCGCCGTCGATTGACGGCCCTTGGTCGCGGGCGCCTCCGGCTTCGGGTCGGCCTTGGGCAGCTTCAGCTCGCGAGCGATATCGCGGATGGAGACCTTGCGCTCCTTCGGCACCGGGTAGAAGGCCGAGACCGAACCAAGGTGACCGTACGTGTAGTTGTTGCCCGAGACGTCCTGGAGCACGACGTACTTGCCCAGGCGGCGCGATTTGCCGCTCTTGACGATGCGTCCGTCGTTGACGGCGATCACCGGGGCGCCACGCCGGGCGAAGATGTCGATCCCGCGACGGCGTGCGTTGGACGTGACCGTTACCGCGGCGTTGCGGCCCTTGACGCGCTTGCCGGCCTGGCTCTCCTTGAGGTCATCGGCGTAGCGGGCGCGGGCGGCGACCGGGAAGTGACCCTGGGTGAGGCCGGTGAGCGAGCCGATGAGGTCGGCGGGGAGCCCGCCGATGAGCTTGGCGCGCAGGAGCACCGACTGCACGTACCAGTCGGCGTGGTTGTAGGCGAAGATGCCCTTCTTGATGTCCTTGTCGCCGCCAGCGGCCTTCAGGTAGCGCGCGGCGGAGAAGATCGCGTCGACGGGGTTGTACGGATCCTTGCGGCCGTCGTTGTTGGCGTCGACGCCGTACATCTTGAACGTGGAGGGCAGGAACTGCATCCAGCCGACCGCTCCAGCGGTGGAGACGTTCAGGTTGGTGCCGTAGTTGGTCTCGATCTCGTTGATGGCCGCGAGGACCTGCCACGGGATGTTGTACTGCGTGCCCGCGGCCTGGTAGATCGGAAGCAGGAACGGCGGGATCCGGAACCGGTCGATGAAGAAGTTCGGCACACCGATAGGCGCGGGACCCGGAAGCGCATCGGAGAAAGTGGGGTTGGCTGGAGTCGGAGCACCACCAGCGGCACGCGGCGCCGGCGGCTTCGGGGCGCGCGGCTTGTGCGCGGCACCCTTCTTGTTGGCGCCGTTGTCCTTGCGCGGCTTCTTCGCCGGCTTGCGACCCGAACCGCGAAGCTCAGGCTTCGGCTTGGAGCCGTGGCCCTTCTTGGGAGAAGGCTTGGGCTTGGGCTTGGGCTTGGGCTTGGGTGCGCCCTGCGGCTTGGGCGCGGGCTTAGGCGCCGGCTGAGGGCCGGGCTTGGGAGTGACCGGCGTCGTGGGCACGGCCGGCGTGATGTCGGTTATGCCGACGACGCCCGCGAACGGAATCTTGATCGCGTCGAGGGGCGTACCGGCAGGGACATTCGCGGTGTAGACGATCGTCTTGCCAGTGACGAGCCGCACGAGGAGGCGACGATTCTCAGCCGACGCGGGCAGCGCAGCCGTGATCATGCCGACCGCGACGAGCGCGACTGAGAGCAGCGTGATTAGAAGCTTCCGGTACTTCATCTATCCCTACCCACATCCTCCCGCGTGCCTGAGAAGGCGCGCACGTTCGGGGCCAACCGAGAACCCCACTCAGCGGTGACAAACCGGCAAGCTACTGACTGCCGGCGGCGTTTGCAATTGGGAACCGTAACAACCCAAAGTGCGTCACTCGTCTCGTGGCGTTCTGGCCCCATCCCTCTCCGCATCGGCGGCGTCGCAACGCACCTTGAGGGCCCGGGTGGGCGCGCCCACTTGGTCAGGACGCAAAACGTGTTCAAAATGCCTCAGATTCGCCTTAGCTAAGGCTCAACTCAAGACTTAGGGTAGTCGCACAACGGCACGACGAGTAGGGTCTCGTCCGCCCCCTCAAGGACGCCACCGCAGAAAGGCCATTCCCATGACGGACGATACGCCCGAAGGGCTCCGCGCCCGCTTGACCCGGCAGAGCGAGGACACCATCGGCCGCCTGGCTCAGGACCTGCTCGAGAACCCGATGGTCTCCGGCGCCCTGACGCGCGCTTTCGACGCGCGGGAGAAGGCCGTGCAGGCACAGGAGATGGCGATGGGAGCGCTCAACCTTCCCTCAGCTGCCGATCTCGAGCGTCTCACCCGCCGGCTGCGCTCGGTTTCCCAGCGGCTGGAGGGCATAGAGGATGGTCTCGACCGGGTCGACCAGCGCCTCGAGCGGGCCGGATCCCAGAGCAACCTCGAGAACCGGCTGATCGCGATCGAAGCCGACCTCGAGCGGATCAGCTCGAAGATCGAGAAGGCGACCGGCACCCCGAAGGCCGGCGCTTCGAAGGCGCCGGCCCGTGCCGGCGGTGAGAAACGGCTCAAGAGCATCGAGGAGCAGCTTGGCGCGGTGTCCTCGGATCTGAGCGCCCTGCGCCAGGCCCTTCCCACGGCGACCGAGCACGTTCCGCGCAGCCAGGAGCGGCTGAAGACCTAAGCCGGTTCTCCGCTGAGGGCGACTGAACAGAGCGAGCCCAGGCGCTCGCCGACAGCCTCGAGGCCTTCCACGTCTATCCGCTTGCGCTTGGTGCCGGGGGCGATGAGATCCGAGACGCCCAGCACCGACGCCGCCTGCACCCCGCGGCGCGCGGCGAGCGCGAACAGGGTGGCGGTCTCCATGTCGACCGCCACAGCTCCCGCGGCGGCCCATGCGGACTCGCGGTCCTCCGAGGGATCGGCGGAGTAGAAGAGATCACTCGAGACCACGCGGCCCGAGCGGGAGCCGGAAGACCCGGCCGAGCGCAGCGAGTCCGTCAACCCTGAGTCGGGACGCAGCGGGCCCCCGTCGCCGTAGGACTGACTCGTGCGGTCGTCTCCGATCGCGTCGTCCACTACGAGCAGATCGCCGAGCTCGAGCTCGGCCTCGAGTGCGCCACAGGTACCCGCGCGCACGAGGCGCCGGGCCCCGAGCAGCACGAGCTCCTCGATCACGATCGCCGCGCTCGGGCCGCCCATGCCCGTGCTCTGCACGGTGAGCGGCGCGCCGTCGGCCGCCGTCCCCGTGTATCCCCAGAGCCCGCGGTTGTGGTTGAACATGCGCGGCTCGGAGAGGATGTGCTGGGCAAGGAGGAGGGCTCGGCCCGGGTCTCCGGGAAGCACGACACGCTCGGCGAGAGGAGCCGTCGGGCGCAGGTGGATCGTCTCCTCGCGCACGTGCGGGCGAGGATAGACTCGAGATCCCGGCCCAGGGACCCACTATCGACAGGAGAACCCGTGGCGGCATACCGCTCGGCGGACGAGTTCCGCGAGGTGATCGACCAGGTCTTCACGATGATGAGCGAGGATCCGGAGATGGGTCCCGCGCTCCGCGACGCCGACGTCCCTCAGCGCTTTGACTTCGACGACGTCGACATGGTGCTGAACGTCCGCGCCGGCCGTTCCGGCGAGTCGGAGAACCTCGCGTGGGAGTGGACCGACGACATCGACTGGGAGCCCAAGGTCAAGATGGGCATGTCCTCGGAGACGGCGAACAAGTACTTCCAGGGCAAGGAGAACGTGGCGATGGCCATCGCCCGGCGGCGGATCAAGGCGGGGGGCGACGTGAAGGCCGCGCTGGCGCTGATGCCGATCACCAAGCCGGTGTTCGCCCAGTACCGCGAGCTTGTCGAAGCCGAGTACCCCCATCTGCGGCTCTGAGCGCGCGCTGACGAGTTCGAAGTGAGCGCGGTACCGCCCCCCGTGGTCTCGGTCTCCGAGGCCGCCCGCCGGGCTGGTGTGACGTCCGCGACCCTGCGCCGGTGGGGGTCCACGGGACTGATCCCCTCCTATGAGGGACGCTGGACTGCGGCTGCCGTGGCCCACGCCCGGCTCGTCGCCCGCCTGCGCGAGCGCGGCCACTCGCTCGACGACATCCGCGCGGCGGGAGAGGCGGGGCAGCTGGCTTTCGGGTACATCGAAGACCTGTTCCCGCCGCGTGCCGGCGGGCTGACCGTCGACGAAGCCGCCGAGCGCAGCGGCCTCGAGCCGGCTCTGGTACGGCGGATCTTCTCCTCGATGGGGCTCTCGGGGGGCGCCGGCCTTCTCATCACCGAAGACGACCTGGAGCTATTGCGCTACATCGCCGACGTCCTCTTCGCCGGGTTCCCGCTCGTCGCGTTCCTGCAGCTCGTCCGCGTCTACGGCCAGGCCATGGCGCAGATCGCCGACGCGGAGGTGCGGCTGTTCCACCTCTACGTGCACGAGCCGCTGATTCGCGACGGAGTGCCCGGGCTCGAGATGGCCGAGGAGATGGAAGGGCTCGCCCGCGACCTCCTGCCGCTCGCCGCGCCGATCATGAACCACATGCACCAGCGCTTCTTGGGGCACTTCGTCGAGCAGGACGTGATCGGCCACATGGAAGCCGACCTCGACGCTCCGACGCTCGACCTCGGCCGCCTGCGGGTGGCGATCGCCTTCGCGGATCTCGCCGGCTACACGAAGCTCACGGAGACCGCCGGTGAGGAAGAGGCCGTGGGGGCGGTGGAGAGGTTCGTCGAGGCCGTCGAGGAGACGCTGCCCGACGACGCACGTGTGATCAAGACCATCGGCGACGAGGTGATGATCGTCTCCTCCGACCCCGGCAGCCTGACGGACTGGGCCGTCGGGTTCCAGACCCTGGTCGCCCAGGAGCGCCCTCTGCCGCGCATCGGCATCCACGCAGGCGCGACGATCTACCGCGACGGCGACTACTACGGCCGCGAGGTCAACCTGGCCGCCCGTGTGGCCGCGCGCTCGGCGGGCGGCGAGGTGCTCGTCACGCGGCCCATCGTCGACGCGGCCGGCTCCCATCTCGAGTTCGAGCTCATCGCGGAGGTCAAGCTCAAGGGGTTCAGCTCGCCGACAGAGCTCTTCCTGGCGCGGGTGGCGGAGGACTGATGGTGGGCGTTCAGCCTTTGTTTGGTGCGGCTGAGGAGCACGTGGTCGTGATGCTCTCGGGGGGGCGCGACTCCGTCTGCCTGCTCGATTTAGCGGTCGCCGAGCTCGGCGCCGGCCGGGTGACGGCGCTGCACGTCAATCACGGCCTGCGCGGTGAGGCGGCTGGAGACGAGGAGGCCTGTCTGGCGGAATGCGCGCGGCAGGGTGTGGTGCTGGAGGTGGTCCGGCTCGGGGCGCCGCCCGCCGCGGGCAACCTTCAGGCCTGGGCGCGCCGGGAGCGCTACACGGCAGCCGCGCGCGTCGCTCGGGATCGCCGCGCGGTGGTCGCCGCCGGTCACACCGCGAGCGATCAGGCCGAGACCGTGCTCTACCGGCTGGCCGCTTCGCCGGGCCGCCGCGCGCTGCTGGGCATGCGCTCGAGGACGACCCTCCCGGTGCCCGGCGAGGCCATCACCCTTGTTCGCCCTCTCCTGAGTTACACGCGCGCGGAGACCAGCGCGCACTGCGTGGCCCGGGGCCTGAGCTGGCGCGACGATCCGTCCAACGACACGTCTCGCTACGCGCGGGGGCGGGTGCGCACAGAGCTCCTTCAGGCACTGCGCGGCGTGCACCCGGCCGCCGAGCGCAACGTGCTCCGCACCGCCGAGCTCCTGCGCGAGGAGGCCGACGCTCTCGACGAACTGGTCGATGCCAGTGTCGAAGGAGACCGCATCGAGCTCGCCAGGTTGCGGACGCTCGGCCCGGCGCTCCGGCGCCTCGTGCTCAGGCGGATGGCCGAGACGGCCGCGGGCCGCCCGGTGCCGGAGGCGGGACGGCGCGCGAACGAGATCGGCGCGCTCAGCCCGCGCGGGACGGCTCGAATCGACATCGGTCACGGCGTCCAGGCCGTGGCGGAGTACGGAGCCGTGCGCTTCGCCATCGCTGCTCCGCTTCCGGATCCTCCGGCTGCCGTCGAGTTGCCCGTGCCGGGGCGTGCGTCCTTCGGGAACTGGACGGTGACGTGCGGCGAGGCACCGCTCGAGCGGGGCGACGGCGTGGTGGATCGCGCGGCGCTGGGTGACCGGCCGCTCCTGCGGCCCTGGCAGCCGGGCGACCGCATGGCCCCGATCGGTGCGGGGGGCAACAAGACCCTCGGCGACCTCTTCACGGCCCGCCGGGTGCCGGTCGCGCGCCGCCCTTCGCTACCGGTCCTCGTGGTGGATGGCGAGATCGCATGGGTGCCGGGAGTAGCCACCGGACGGAGATTTGCCCTCGGCGCGCAGACGCGCGCCGCGGTACGACTGAGCGCGAAGGAGACGGAATGACGCGAGACCCGGCGATCGGCGAGATCCTTGTGCAGCCCGACGAGCTGCAGCACCGCGTGCGCGAGCTCGGGGTGCAGATCTCGGCCGACTACGCCGGGCGGGTCCCTCTGCTGATCGGAGTCCTCAAGGGCGCCGTGTTCTTCCTCTCAGACCTCATGCGCAACCTCGACGTGCCGTGCGAGGTCGACTTCATGGCCGTCGCCTCCTACGGCTCGGCCACCAAGTCCTCGGGTGTGGTGCGCATCCTCAAGGATCTCGACGCGGCGATTGCGGGCCGGGACGTGCTCGTGGTCGAGGACATCGTCGATTCGGGGCTCACACTGCGCTACCTCACCCGCAATCTGCTGGCCCGCGACCCCGCCTCGCTCGAGGTCTGCACTCTCCTGCGCAAGCCGGCGGCGCAGCAGAGTGATCCCAGCGTGCGCTACGTCGGATTCGACATTCCCGACCGGTTCGCGATCGGGTATGGGCTTGACCATGATGAGCGCTATCGGAACTTGGGCTACGTCGCGGCGCTGAATGAGTAGTGGACAGTGGACAGTGCGCCGGCTTCGCCGGGCTCACAGTGGACAGGGACAACAAACAACTCCGTCCAACCCTGTCCACTGTCCACTGTCCACTCAGATCCGCCGCGGCCTCTGCTGCGTAGACCCCGTGCAGGACCCCATCCAGCACCCCCGAACCCCCTTATTCTGATGCTACGCTTGAAAGCCGTCTTCCGACTCGGCCCAGGGGCCGACTTCGCCGGGGCCCCCGCATGAGCCGTCTTTTCAAGAGCGCCGCTTTCCCGATCCTGATCGTGATCGTGCTGGCGTTCTTCGCGCAGAAGCTCATTTCCCCGGGTGATCACGCCCCGAAGACGACCTTCGCGAACTTCCTCACGCAGGTCCAGTCGCCCTCGCCGCCCATCAAGAGCGTCGAGGTCAAGACGAAGGATTCGACGATCAACGTCACGCGGCCCGACAACTCGAAGTACGAGGTCGGCTACCCGGATGCCTACGGCGACACGCTCGTCACCGAGCTCAAGAAGGCGAACGTCCCCTTCGACGTGCAGGGCCGCAAGAGCAGCGGCTGGCTGTCGCTGCTCACCTACGTGCTGCCGTTCGTGCTCTTCCTCGGTTTCTGGCTCTTCCTGATGAACCAGGTGCAGGGCGGCGGATCGAAGGTGATGTCGTTCGGCAAGTCGCGCGCCAAGCGCATGTCGGTCGACTCCCCCAAGATCTCCTTCCGCGACGTGGCCGGCGTCGACGAGGCTGTCGAGGAGCTGCACGAGATCAAGGAGTTCCTCGAGAACCCGAAGAAGTTCCAGGCGCTGGGTGCCCGCATACCCAAGGGAGTGCTCCTTTACGGGCCTCCGGGCACGGGCAAGACCCTGCTCGCCCGCGCCGTCGCTGGAGAGGCCGGCGTGCCGTTCTTCTCGATCTCCGGCTCAGACTTCGTCGAGATGTTCGTGGGCGTCGGCGCCTCACGTGTGCGCGATCTCTTCGAGCAGGCCAAGCAGAACTCCCCCTGCATCATCTTCATGGACGAGATCGACGCGGTCGGTCGCCACCGCGGCGCCGGCCTGGGCGGCGGTCACGACGAGCGCGAGCAGACCCTCAACCAGCTGCTCGTGGAGATGGACGGCTTCGAGATGAAGGACAACCTCATCCTCATCGCGGCCACCAACCGCCCCGACATCCTTGACCCCGCGCTGCTCCGCCCCGGCCGGTTCGACCGCCAGATCGTGGTCGACCGGCCCGACCGCAAGGGCCGCGCCAAGATCCTCGAGGTCCACACGCGGGGCAAGCCGCTGGCCCGCGTCATCGAGATCGACGTGCTCGCGGGCCAGACCCCGGGGTTCACGGGTGCCGATCTCGCCAACCTCGTCAACGAGGCTGCCCTCCTCGCCGCCCGCACAGGCAAGCGCGAGATCACGCAGATCGAGCTCGAAGAGGGGATCATGCGCGTGATCGCCGGCCCCGAGAAGAAGACCAGGGTCATGAGCGAGAAGGAGCGGCTGATCACGGCCTACCACGAGATGGGCCACGCACTCGTGGGGCACTACCTCGAGCACTCCGACCCCGTGCACAAGATCTCCGTCATCTCGCGTGGGCAGGCACTCGGCTACACGATCTCGCTCCCGCAGGAGGACCGTTTTCTCACCACCCGCGCCGAGCTGACCGACTCGATGGCGATGACGCTCGGCGGCCGCGCCGCCGAGGAGACCGTCTTCGGCGAGATCACCACGGGGGCGTCGAACGACCTCGAGAAGGTGACGGCGACCGCGAAGCAGATGGTGATGCGCTTCGGCATGAGCGAGAAGCTCGGGCCGCGCGTCTTCGGCCACGATCACGGGCAGCCGTTCCTGGGCCGCGAGTTCTCCTCCGAGCCCGACTACTCCGACGAGATCGCGCGCGAGATCGACGACGAGATCCGGCGCATCGTCGAGACCGCTCACCAGAACGCCAAGGACATCCTCACCGAGCACCGCGGCAAGCTCGAGACCATCTCCGAGATCCTCGTCAAGCGCGAGACGATCGAGAAGGAGCAGTTCCAGGCGCTGCTCGAGGGGCAGTCCGAGGAGGACGTCTTCGGCGCCAAGGCTCCGCCGCCGCCCGAGCTGCCCGTGCCGCCTGCGCAGGCCGAGCGCCCCGCGCGCGAGGGGCCGCGGCCACTACCGCGGCCGGGCCTGGCCGGAGGCACCGCGGAGATCCGCGGGCTCGACCGGCCCGAGAAGCCCGACTTCAGCTAGCCCGCGACTCGCCGGGCTCTACGATGCGCCGCTTGAGCGGCTGGCGCGTCATGGGGATCGTCAACGTCACGCCCGACTCGTTCTCGGACGGCGGGCGGTTCTTGGCCGTGGATGACGCCGTCGGGCAGGGTCGGCGACTGGCGGCCGAAGGCGCGGATCTCCTTGATATAGGCGGTGAGTCGACTCGTCCCGGGGCCGAGCCCGTGGCCGCGCAGGAGGAGCTGCGGCGCGTGGTGCCCGTGATCGCGGCACTGGCCGGCGATGGGCCGGCAGTGTCGATCGACACCGCCAAGGCACCGGTCGCACGGGCGGCGATCGCAGCCGGAGCCACGTTCGTGAACGACGTCACCGCCTTCCGCGGCGATCCGCAGACGGCTGCGCTCGTGGCGGAGGCCGGCGTGGAGTGTTGCCTCATGCACATGAAGGGCGAGCCGCGCACCATGCAGGACGATCCGCGCTACGACGACGTCGTCTCGGAAGTGAAGTCCTTCCTCGAGGAGCGGATGGCGTTCGCCGTCGCTGAGGGCGTATCCGAGGAGCGGATCGTCCTCGATCCCGGCATCGGATTCGGCAAGACGGTCGCCCACAACCTCGAGCTGCTGCGCCGCCTGGACGAGATCGTCGCGCTCGGCCGGCCCGTGCTGGTGGGCGCTTCACGCAAGGCATTCCTCGGTCGCATCACAGGGCGTGAGGCCGTGGACCGAGGCGCCGCAACCGTCGCGGCGAACGTGCTCGCGTTCGAGCGTGGCGCGTCGGTCTTCCGGGTCCATGACGTGGCGGCGGTGCGGGACGGGCTCGCGGTGGCCGCTGCTACCGTCGCGCCGTGATGGCCCCGGACGAGCCCGACGACGACTACGACGAGCTCGACGACAGCCTGGGCGGCGACGGGGAGACATCCGGGCCCGAGGTGACCATCGAGATCACCGGGCTCTCGCTCTTCACCCACCACGGCGTGACTGAGGCCGAGCGCGAGATCGGCCAGCGCCTGGTCATGGATCTGCGCATCGACGCCGGCGAGTCCGACGCCACGGTGACCGATCGCGTCGAGGACACGGTCGACTATGCGGCCGTGTGCCAGGAGGTGGCCCTGGTTGCCCAACAGCGCTCCTACAAGACGCTCGAGCGCCTGTGCGCGGCGGTCGCGGACCGGCTGCTCGACCGCTTCGAGGCTCACGCCGTCTGGGTCAAGGCGGCCAAGCCCGAGCCGCCGATGCCGCTGCCGGTCGAGGAGGTCTCGGTCGAGGTGTGGCGGGAGGCGGCGAGCTAGAGCTGGGCGGCCCGAGCGGGCAGCCAAGCCGGTGGAAGAACGCCGGCGGGTACCCGCCCCGGCCAGCTCGGGAACAACCGCCGCGCGAGGTCACCGCTCGGCCGCGGCGTTATGAGCGCTCCTACGTCCTCCACCGTTGCGAGCAGGCCGAGGCTCGAGGCGATCTGGAGGTCGGCGGCGCCCGCCTCAGGGCCGCCGAGGACGCCTTCGGCGATCCAGCGATCGACCCGGTCGAGGTATCCGGGGAGCCGGCGCAGATCCTGGCGCACCACGTCGTCGCTTACCTTGTTGAGCGCGCGCTCGGCGCGGGTCAGGAGCGAAGCAAACGCCAGGAGGGCCCGGCGCGGCAGCGGCAACGCGGATCCGTCCGAGTAGCTGGGAAGGGCGCTCGGCGAGCGAGTGAGTGCCCACCACAGCACTCGCCTCACGAGCGGCTGGAGCACCTCGTCGCCCCACTGCTCGGCCTCGGCCGCTCGCGCACGGGCTTCAGGCTCAGCCGGGTACAGCGGTGGCTGGGGCTCGAGCTCCTCCAGGCGCCGGAGGATCGCGCGCGATCCGCTGATGCGCTCGCCCCCGGGCAGGCGCAGGCCCGGCACCGTGCGCTGCCCGAACACCACCCGTTGGATCGGGGCGTGCAGCGGCGGAGGTAGCTCCACCGACCGGTAGGGCATGCCTTTCAGCTCGAGCGCACGGGCTACGCAAGCGCATGGGTGCGAGCCATGGACGACGAAGAGCTGCGCCGGGGCGGCCATTAGCGGGAGTATCCCAGCGCTCGCGGGTCAGCGATACTGCAGGCCATGCTCCTCGTGGTCGACGTCGGCAACACCCAGACGCACTTCGGAGCCTTCCGCGGCGAGGATCTCGTCGAGCATTGGCGCTTTGCCACGCGGCGTGAATCGACGGCCGATGAGCTCGGCGCCCGCCTCTCGACACTCCTCGGCTTGCGCTCGCTCTCCTTCGAGGAGCTCGACGGGTCGGTCGTCTCCTCGACGGTCCCGCAGCTGGTCGAGGAATGGACGGAGGTGGCCAGCCGGTACCTCGGCCACGAGATGCTCGTCGTGGGTCCCGGGGTGCGAACCGGGATGCCGCTGCGCTACGAGAACCCGCGCGAGATCGGGGCCGATCGCCTCGTCAACGCGGTGGCGGCCTACGAGCGCGCGCAGGCGGCGTGCATCGTGGTCGACTTCGGCACCGCGATCACATACGACGCGGTCTCCGACGAAGGTGAGTATCTCGGCGGCATCATCACGCCGGGCGTCGAGATCTCGATGGACGCGCTCACCGAGCGGGCGGCCAAGCTCCCCAAGGTCGAGCTCGGCGAGCCGCGAGCGCTGATCGGCAAGACCACGGTCGACGCCATCCGCTCGGGCGTCGTCTACGGGTTCGCGGGCCAGGTCGACGGCATCGTCCACCGGCTGCGCGCGGAGCTCGGCGAGCGCACGTTCACCATCGCCACCGGGGGGCTGGCTCGCGCGATCGTGCCGTTCGTGGCGGAAGCCATCGACGAGGTGGACGATCTGCTGACCCTGACGGGGTTGCGGCTGATCCATGCGCGGAACGTGTAGCGGGCTCGGCGACCGAGCGCGCCCGGGTTACCCTCAACCCCACTGTGCCCGCCCTTACCGACCACTGGACCCTCGGAGGCGTCCCGATCCCAAACCGGGTGACCCTCGCGCCGCTGGCCGGAATCGGCAACTGGTTCGTCCGGCTGCAGGCCCGCCGCTTCGGCGCGGGCCTCGTCACCTCGGAGATGGTCTCGAGCCACGCCGTGCACTACGGCAATCCGCGCACTCACACGGAGCTGCTCCGTGTGCACCCTGACGAGCACCCGGTCTCCTTCCAGCTCTTCGGCGCCGACCCCGACGTCATGGCCTCTGCCGCCGAACGCGTCGCCGCTGCGGGAGCGGACCTGATCGACCTGAACATGGGTTGCCCGGTGCCGAAGGTCTGCAAGACGGGCGCCGGCGCCGCTCTGCTGCGCGATCCCGACCGGGCCGTCGCCGTGGCGCTCGCGGCGGCGCGCGGCAGCGGGCTGCCGGTGACGGTCAAGCTGCGCCCGGGCCAGCGGCCGGGCGAGCGGGACGGCGTTGAGCTCGCCCGCCGGCTCGTGGAGGACGCAGGGGTTGCGGGGCTCGCTTTCCATCCCCGTCATGCCTCCCAGCAGCATCGCGGCCGGCCTGACTACGACCTCGCGCGCGAGCTCGTCGAGGAGCTGCCGGTGCCGATCACCATCTCGGGCGGGCTGCGCGACGCGGACTCTGCCCGGACGGCGTTCGAGCGCACCGGAGCCGCGGCGATCATGCTCGCCCGCGGTTCGCTGGGCAACCCGTGGTTGTTCGCCGAGCTGCTCGAGACGCGCGACGCCCATCCCACCCCGGAGGAGATCCTCTCCGAGCTCGAATGGACGATGCAGCGCGCCGTGGAGCATCTCGGGCCTGAGCGGGCGACCCGTTACCTGCGGAAGTTCTACCCGTGGTACGTCACCCGGCTATCGGTCGCGAACGGAGGATCGGGGGGCTGGCCCGAATTGCAGGACGCCCTCCAGCGGGCGGAGACCCTCGCTGGTGCGCGTCAAGAGCTCGAGGGCGCGACCCTCGCTGCTGCCGCCTGATCCGCGGCTATACTGCGCCGCCCGCCAGGGCACGTCCTGCGCGGTTTTTTCCTGCATACACAGAGAGTTCGCCATGTCCAAGGACACCATCCTCACCGCGGAGGGCCTCGAGAATCTCAAGGAAGAGCTCGAGCACCTCTCCACCGCCAGACGCCGCGAGGTAGCCGAGCGCATCAAAGAAGCACGCGAGTTCGGCGACATCTCGGAGAACTCCGAGTACGACGACGCCAAGAACGAGCAGGCGATGCTCGAGGCGAAGATCGCCTCGCTCGAGGAGAAGCTGCGCTCCGCACAGGTGATCGACGCCTCCGACCTGGGCACCGACATCGTCCGGATCGGCTCGGTCGTGCACGTCAAGGACGAGAGCGGCAGCTCCACGAAGTACACGCTCGTGGGCTCGGCGGAAGCGAACCCGGCGGAGCGCAAGCTCTCGAACGAGTCGCCCGTGGGCAAGGCTCTCCTCGGCAAGAAGCGCGGCGAGGAGTTCAAGGTGCCGACACCCAAGGGTGAGCGCACCCTCAAGGTCACCAAGATCGACGTCGGGTAGCTCGCGCGCGCGGCATGGGCGCCGACGCCGAACCCACTGAAGACCTTCCGGAGCTCCTCGCCGGCCGTCGCCGCAAGCTCGAGCAGCTGCGCGCGAGCGGGATCGATCCCTTTCCTCACGCTTTTCCCTCGGTGGAGGCGATCTCCGCCGTCCGCACCGCTCACGAGGGGCTCGCGGACGGCGAGGAGACCGACTCCGCCCACCGTGTCGCCGGACGACTGGCCGCGCGGCGCGGCCAGGGCAAGATGGCTTTTCTCGACCTCGTCGACCGCGCCGGCCGCATCCAGCTGCAGGCCAAGCGCGATGTGCTCGGCGACGAAGCCTTCGAGCGTCTGCTGAGCCTCGACCTCGGCGACCTGGTCGGAATCGATGGCACAGCGTTCTCCTCGCGCCGCGGGGAGCTCACGCTGCGCGTCGACGGCTTCAAGGTGCTGGCGAAGTCGCTCCGGCCGCCGCCCGACAAGCACCACGGGCTGCAGGACACCGAGACGCGCTTTCGTAAGCGTGAGCTCGACCTGCTCGCCAACGCTGAGGCGCGCGACCTGTTCGTGCTGAGGGCCAAGGCGATCGCGGCCGTGCGGCGCTACCTCGACGATCGTGGGTTCATCGAGGTCGAGACGCCCGTGCTGCAGCCGCTCTACGGAGGAGCGCTCGCGCGGCCGTTCACCACGCACCACAACGCGCTGGACCGCGAGCTGTACCTGCGCATCGCCACCGAGCTCTACCTCAAGCGCTGCATCGTCGGTGGGCTGGAGCGCGTCTACGAGCTCGGCAAGGACTTCCGCAACGAGGGGCTGTCGCCCAAGCACAACCCCGAGTTCACGATGGTCGAGTTCTACGAGGCCTACGCCGACTACTCAGACATCGCTTCGCGGCTCGAAGAGCTCACTGCCGGCGTCGCTGAGGCAGTCGGCTACACAGGAGAGATCGAGTGGAAGCCGCCCTGGCGCCGGGTCACCCTGCGTGACGCGATCTTCGAGAAGACCCAGATCGACGTGCTCGCCCACCGAGACCGCGCTTCTCTCGTCGCCGAGATCGAGCGTTCGGGCCTTGACCTCCCGACCGACCGCACCTGGGCCCAACTCGTCGACGACCTGCTCTCCAAGCACGTCGAGCCGGGGCTCGAGCAGCCCACGTTCATCATGGACTACCCGGTCGAGCTGTCGCCGTTCGCCAAGGCCCACCGCTCCGAGCCCGGCCTCGTCGAGCGGTTCGAGTGCTTCGCCGGCGGCATGGAGTTCGCCAACGCTTTCAGCGAGCTGAACGATCCCGACGAGCAACGCGCGCGCTTCGAGGCCCAGAAGGCCGAGGCCGCCGCCGGGGACGACGAGGCCCAGCCCTACGACGAGGCGTTCATCGAGGCCCTCGAGCAGGGCATGCCGCCGACCGGAGGCATCGGAATCGGGATCGACCGATTGGTAATGCTGCTTTCTGGGAAGCGCTCGATCCGCGAGGTCGTGCTGTTCCCGGCGATGCGCTGATCAAGCCCTGCGCAAGGTGCGCGCAGGTCCGCGTCGAACGGTCAGGCAGAGCTACCCCCGCTGTTAGACTGAGCAGTGCGCCAAAGTCGCCTGATCGCTCATCCATCCGGTCGTTTCGGTCGAATAGAGGGGTGACGGGGGCTTCGTCGTCTCCGTAATCCGGACAATCACTCCTACCGACCTAAAGCAGTTCGTAAGCCTCGACCCGAGGCTCCGCCCCAGTCCGGAAGGAAGCAGCGCATGTTCGAGCGATTCACAGAGAGGGCCCGTCAGGTCGTCGTCCTGGCCCAAGAAGAGGCTCGCACGCTCAAGCACAACTACATCGGCACCGAGCACATCCTGCTCGGCCTGCTGCGCGAAGAGGAGGGCCTGGCCGCCCGCGTCCTCGAGTCGCTCGACATCACCGTGGAGCGCGTGCGCGCCCAGGTGGTGCGCATCGTCGGCTCCGGCGAAGAGGTCACGAGCGGGCAGATCCCGTTCACCCCCCGGGCCAAGAAGGTGCTCGAGCTCGCGCTGCGCGAGGCGCTCTCCCT
>JBBPXY010000004.1:0-7409 GCA_038200435.1 Solirubrobacterales bacterium | reverse complement strand
TGTAGTTCCTAGGAGCGTTGGTCCGTAGTCATCCGGTGCCCCTTGAAGGCTGGTTGGTGTCGAAGCCACCAGTCTCAAGGAGGACACCGGATGAAGTTGCACGCTAACGCGAGGACCTGTCCGAAGAGCAGGCAGCTGCTTATCGATCGTGTTGGGAGCGGGTGGTCGGTGATGGAAGCGGCCGAGGCCGCTGGAATCACCGACCGCTCCGCGCGGCGGTGGCTAGCTCGGTGGCGGGCCGAGGGTCCGGAGGGCCTGTTGGATCGTTCCTCGACGCCTAAGCGGATCCCGCACAAGACGCCTGCCGATCGGGTCTCGGCGATCTGCCGCCTGCGGCAGCTGCGGCTGACTGCCGCTGAGATCTCAGAGCAGCTTGCGATGCCGCTCTCGACGGTCTCGGCCGTCCTGTTGCGCGAGGGTCTGGGCAAGCGCTCCCGACTCGAGCCGCCTGAGCCGGTTAATCGCTACGAGCGTCGTCATCCCGGCGAGCTGATCCACATCGACATCAAGAAGCTCGGCCGGATCATCCGGCCTGGTCATCGCGTTACCGGCAGTCGCGCCGATCGCCGCGATCAGGGCAAGATCGGCTGGGAATTCGTTCACGTCTGCGTGGACGATCACAGCCGCCTGGCTTACGCCGAGGTCTTGCCCGACGAGAAGGCGCAGACCGCGATCGGCTTCCTTGGCCGAGCCGTTGCCTTCTACGCCCGCCACAACATCACCGTTCAGCGGCTGATGACCGACAACGGTTCGGCCTACCGCGCGCACGCGCACGCGATCGCCTGCGCCAAGCTCGGCATCCGACACCTGACCACCCAGCCCTACCGGCCGCGCACCAACGGCAAAGCGGAGCGCTTCATCCAAACGCTCATCCGCCGCTGGGCCTACGCCCGCACCTACCAGACCAGCGCCGAACGCACCGCAGCGCTACGCGGCTGGCTCGATCACTACAACTACACCCGACCACACGGCTCCCTCAGCCACAAGCCACCCGGCTCACGACTGACCAACCTGCCTAGGAACAACAACTAGCTCACCCTTGGCGCCGGCACGAGCAGCTGCTCGATCGCGCTCGCCCGCAACGGCTCCGCGCCGCAAGTGACGAGTACTCCCATCGCCCATGGGTCCTCCTCGGAGGTCTCGAAACGCACCGGCATCTGCGTCACGAGCGACTCGACCGCCTGCTCGCGCTTGACGCCGATGACGCCGCCGCGCGGGCCGGTCATGCCGACGTCGGTGATGTAGGCGGTTCCTCCCGGTAGCACGCGCGCGTCTGCGGTGGGGACGTGGGTGTGCGTGCCCACGACGGCCGTCACGCGCCCGTCGAGATGCCATCCCATCGCGACCTTCTCGCTCGTGGCCTCGGCATGCATGTCGACCAGCACGTGATCGACACGCCCGCTCAGCTCGTGCAGCGCGGCGTCGGCCTCGCTGAACGCGGGGCGCCCGGCGGAGATGAACAGGTTGCCCGACACGTTGATCACTCCGAGGCGAACGCCGTCGCGCTCCACCACGCAGGTGCCGTGCCCGGGCTGGGAGCGCAAGAAGTTGACGGGCCGAAGGATGCGCTCCTCCTCGTCGAGGTAGGGGAAGACGTCGCGCCGCTTGTAGGTGTGGTTGCCGAGGGTGATGACGTCGACGCCCGCGGCGAACATCTCGCGGGCGATCTTCGGCGTGATGCCCAGCCCGCCCGCGGCGTTCTCGCCGTTGACCACCACCCATGTGGGCGTGTGCCGTTCGCGGAGCTCGGGCAGGAGTGCGAGCAGCGTGCGGCGGCCCAGCCCTCCGACGACGTCGCCGAGGAAGAGAATGCTGGGGGAGGTTGGGCTCACGTGGAAGGAGGACTCATACTTCTATGGAGAAGATCAGAGCATGACGCCTGAGACCGTCGAGACACCACCCGATTCGCCGCCGGAAGTGCCGGCGCCCCCGCGCGCTGCCGCCCCGGTAGTCGTAGCTCGTTGGGTGCAGCTCGTGCTGCTCCCTGTAGGGCTGCTCGCACTATGGGCGCTCGCCGACGCGGCGGGCAGCGTGCTGCTCGTCTTCGTCGTCGGCGCCGTCATCGCGCTCATCCTCAACCCGGTCGTCGAGCTGCTGCGTCGCACTGGCCTCCCGCGCGGTCTCTGTGTTCTCGCCGTGTACCTGGGGTTCTTCGCCGCGCTGACCGGCGGCGTCGCTCTGCTCATCAACCCGGTCTCCAACCAGGTCGCCGGCTTCCAGCGCGACGTTCCTCCGCTCGTCAAGGACGCGAACGCGTC
The DNA here is from genome assembly GCA_038200435.1 of Solirubrobacterales bacterium. Taxonomy (GTDB): domain Bacteria; phylum Actinomycetota; class Thermoleophilia; order Solirubrobacterales; family Solirubrobacteraceae; genus JBBPXY01. The sequence goes on along the minus strand of JBBPXY010000004.1, from coordinate 5,151 downwards.
GCTCGCCAACGTGCAGACCTACCTCGACGACCACAAGATCGGCATCCACCTGAAGAACTCGGGACAGACTGCGCTGCAGACTCTGCAGCGCAACGTGCTCAAGGGCTCGGGCAGCCTCGTGACCTTCACGCGCGACCTCGTGCAACGGCTGGCGGAAGGCGCGTTCGCCTTGATCCTCGTGCTCGTGGTCTCCGTCTACATGCTGCTCTACGGGCCGGCGATCGGGCGACTTGTCCGCTCCGCTATGCCGCGCGGCGACGGCACTCCCGAGGACGACTACCCGCTGCGCGCGCAGAAGGCGGTCTCGTCGTACGTCCGCGGTCAGCTCCTGTTCTCGGTGATCATGGGTACGACGGCCGGCGTCGCGCTGTGGATCTTCGGGGTGATCGGGATCGTCCCCCAGGGCAAGACCTACGCCCTCGCGTTCGGCGCTTTCTTCGGCCTCATGGAGCTCGTGCCCTACGTCGGGCCGGTGCTCGGCGCCCTCCCGCCGATTCTCGTCGCGCTGTTCAGCGACCCCCTCACCGCGGTGTGGGTGGCGCTGCTGTTCGTCGTGCTTCAGCAGCTCGAGGGCCACATCGTCGCGCCGCAGGTGTTCGGGCACTCATTGCGCATCAACCCGCTACTGATCATCTTTGCGCTGCTCTTCGGCACTCAGGCCTACGGCGTCATCGGCGCGCTCATCTCGTTGCCGCTGGCTGCCGTCGCCCGGGAGACCGTGATCTACCTCCGCCGGCACCTCGTGCTGGAGCCGTGGAACACCCCGGGCGCCGGCCCGCTCATCGCCGCGCAGGCGATGCCTCCCTCGCCGGGGGCCGGGCCCACGTGCGTGGAGTGTGGTGTCGTGGCCCACGAAGGCGATGACTTCTGCCGGACGTGCGGCGCGCATCTGACCGTGGGGGCTCACGCCCGCGGGTAGCCTGCGTCGCGTGCCCGCCGCCGCCTCGCCGCTCTCCCCTCCGGCCGCACTGGCCGTCGAGGGGCTGACGAAGCGCTTCGGCGAGCGCGAGGCGCTCCGCGGCGTCTCGTTCGCCGCCGCGGCAGGAGAGCTCGTCGCGGTCATCGGCCCCAACGGCGCGGGGAAGACGACCCTGCTCTCGATCATGGCGGGCATCCAGCCCGCGTCCGCGGGAACGCTCAGCCGCTCGCCGTCCGAGATCGGCTGGGTGCCCCAGCAGCCGGCCGTCTACTCCAAGCTCTCCGTGCGCGAGAACCTCACGTTGTTCGCACGGCTGGAGAAGGTCGCGGACGCCGACGGCGCGGTCGCGGACGCACTCGGCCGCATAGATCTCGCCGAGCGGGCCGACGAGGAGCTGGGCCGGCTGTCGGGCGGTAACCAGCAACGCGTCAACATCGCCATCGGCCTGCTCGCCTCCCCGCCGGTGCTGCTGCTCGACGAGCCATCCTCCTCGCTCGACCCGCGCCAGCGCGCCCGCCTCTGGGAGTTCATCCTCACGCTCGCGCGCGGGGGGACCACCGTCCTCTACTCGACCCACAACGTGCAGGAGGCCGAGCGTCACGCCGACCGGGTGCTGGTGCTGGCCGACGGCGAGCTGTTGTTCGTGGGCACGCCCGCGGCCCTGGCGGCTGAGGTCGGCGGCGCCGCTGACTTCGAGGCCGCGTTCGTCACCTTCCTCGCCGAGCGCGGCCACTAGGTGACCGGCTAGTGCGCTGGCTCTTTCTCAAGGATCTGCAGATCCTGCGCCGCTCGCCGCTACTGGTCGGGCTGCTCGTGATCTACCCCGTAGCCATCGGGCTCATCATGGGGTTTGCGCTCCAGAGCAAGCCGGCCAAGCCGAAGATCGCCTTCCTGTCGCTGGTGCCGCGCGGCCAGGGGGTGTTCTCGCTCGGCGCCTCGAAGGTCGACGCCAGCAAGTACGCCTCGGAGCTCTTCAAGTCGGTCGACCGTGTGCCGGTCCGCAACCGCGCCGAGGTGCTGGCGAAGGTCCGCTCGGGCGAGGCCCAGGCCGGGCTGATCATCCCAGCCGACATCGTCTCAAAGCTCACCTCGGGCCTCACGAGTCCGACCGTCGAGGTGATCCTGAACGTTCGCGACCCGCTGGTGCAGCAGTCTGTCGACGCCAAGACGAAGTCGGCGCTGGCCGACGCCAACCAGGCGCTCTCCCGCAAGCTGACCGGCGTCGCCGCGGGCTACATCGAGCTCCTGCTCTCCGGCGGCCAGTTCAACCTGCTCGGGCAGAACATCGACATCCTCGGCCTCAAGCGCTCCCGCACCGCGCTGCAGGACGTGCAGCGCTCGCTGCCGAAAGGCTCAGCCGCGCGCCGCAACCTCGAGGACGTCATCCGCTTCGCGTCGCTCGCCATCGACAACCTGAACCTGTCGACGCAGGTCATCCGCACCGTCGCCTCCCCCGTCAGCGTCAAGCGCACCGAGGTTGCCGGGCACTCTGTGCCGATCGCGGACTACGCCGTGACGATCGCCGTGGTCATCTCGCTCATGCTCATCACCGTCCTGCTCTCGGCCGGCATGCTCGCCCTCGAGCGCGAGGAGCACGCCTTCGGCCGGCTCGTGCGTGGGCTGGTCTCGCGCACCGGACTGGTTGCCGAGAAGATCTTGCTGGCCGCCGTGGCCTCAGCCGCCGTCATGACGCTGATGGTCGTTCTCGCGGCCGTGTTCCTGAAACTGCCGTTCTCGCGCGCCCCACTCTGGGTGATCGGCCTGCTCTTCGGCGGCGCAGCGTTCGCGGCGCTCGGCGTGGCCATCGGCAGCTTGGCGCGCGAAGTGCGCGCCGCGTCGCTCCTCGGCCTCCTCCTCTCGCTGCCCATGGCGTTCCTGGCGCTCGTGCCCAACGGGGCCGTCTCGGGCGGCCTGCATTCGGTCCTGAGCACGGTCTCGGCGATCTTCCCGTTCAAGCCCGCGCTCCAGGCCATGGGCGCCGCGCTCAACGACTCGCAACCGGGGATCGGGCTCCCGCTGGTGCACCTGCTGGTGCTGACGCTTGCGTTCGGGCTGATCGCCCGCCTGGCGCTGCGGCGCTTCTGAGCGGGAGAGCCCCGCCGGTATCCTCGCCACCATGGCCTTTCCTCAGACGCGCATGCGCCGCCTGCGCCGCACGGGTGCGTTGCGGGGGTTGGTGCGCGAGACGCGCCTCAGCGCGGCCGACCTCGTCCTACCACTGTTCGTCACGCACGGGACCGACCGGCGTGAGCCGATCGCGGCCATGCCCGGTGTCGAGCGGCTCTCGATCGAGCACGCCGTCAGCGAAGCCGGCGATGCCGCTGCTCTCGGCGTGCCGGCCGTGCTGCTGTTCGGCATTCCGGCGACCAAGGACGCGGAGGGATCGGGCGCGTGGGACGACGAAGGGGTCGTGCAGCTCGCGACCCGCGCGATCAAGGACGCCCATCCCGAACTGCTGGTTGCCGCCGATCTCTGCCTGTGCGAGTACACCGATCACGGCCACTGCGGTGTGCTTGGCGCCGCTGGCGAGGTCGAGAACGACCCGACGCTCGAGCTGCTCGCGCGCACCGCGGTCTCGCAGGCCCGGGCCGGCGCCGACTTGATCGCACCAAGCGACATGATGGACGGACGCGTCGGCGCGATCCGCACCGCGCTCGACGAGGAGGGCTTCGACACGACGCCGATCGTCGCCTACTCGGCGAAGTTCGCCTCGGCGTTCTACGGGCCCTTCCGCGAGGCGGCCTCCTCGACGCCCAGCTTCGGCGACCGCCGCTCCTACCAGCTCGATCCGGCCAACGCCGACGAGGCGCTGCGCGAAGTGCGCCTCGACGTCGAGGAGGGCGCCGACATGGTCATGGTCAAGCCGGCGCTCCCCTACCTCGACGTGATCCGCCGCGTGAAGGACGAGACGCGCATGCCGGTGGCGGCCTACCACGTCTCGGGGGAGTACTCCATGATCCGCGCGGCCGCCGAGGCCGGATTCATCGACGAGCGCGCTGCCGTGCTCGAGACTCTCACGTCGATTCGCCGCGCCGGTGCCGACGTGATCATCACCTACCACGCGAAGGACGCCGCCCGATGGCTCAAGCAGGATTGAAAACTCGCTCGCGCAAGGACGGCGCGGCGATCCCGCTCGACGACCTCGACAAGCGTCTGCTCAACCTCATGCAGGGCTCGTTCCCGATCGAGCCGCGGCCGTACGCGCGCGTCGCCGAGCTCGCCGAGGTGAGCGAGGCCGAGGTCATGCGCCGGGTGCAGCGGCTGCTCGACGAGCGCATCATCCGCCAGGTCACGCCGATCTTCGACACGCGCGCCCTCGGCTACTCCTCGATGCTCGTTGCCGCGAAGATCGACCCGGAGCACCCGTGGCGTGCGGCGAAGGTCGTAAACGCCCATCCCGGCGTCTCGCACAACTACCTGCGCAACCACGAGTTCAACCTCTGGTTCACGATCGCCACCGAGCCCGACTCGAAGCTCGGCCTGCAGGGCACGCTCGACGCGCTCGCCGCGGAGGCGGGCGCCGAGTCGATCCGCCAGCTACCCACGCTCAAGCTCTTCAAGATCCGCATGGATCTCGAGATGGAGAAGGGTACCGACGCGCTGGCGACCGCCGCTGTGGCGCAGGAGCCCGCCGAGACCGAGCGCCAGCCCTACGACGATCGGGACATCGCGGTTATCCGCGCGCTTCAGGGCGACATGCCGGTCGTGTCCGAGCCCTACGCGGCGGCGGCGGCCGAGGTGGGGATGAGCCAGCCCGACTTCCTCGAGCACCTCGAGGGGATGAAGGAGCGGCGGCTGCTACGCCGAGTGGCCGCGATCCTCTTTCATCGCCGGGCGGGATTCTCCGCCAACGGCATGGGCGTTTGGAAGGTGCCCAAAGGCCAGGAGCTCGAGATCGGGAAGCGCATGGCCGCCTTCCGCGGCATCTCCCACTGCTACCAGCGCCCGACGTACCCCGACTGGCCCTACTCCGTCTTCACGATGGCCCACGGCCGCTCGAAGGAGGAGTGCGACGCGATCCTCACGGCGATCGCCGAGGAGACGGGTATTCACGAGAGATCGACGCTGTACTCGTCTACGGAGTTCAAGAAGATTCGGCTGCTCTATTTCCTCGATGACTTCACAGACTGGGAGCGGCAGCACTCCTAGTGGACAGTGGACAGTCGACCGTGGACCGACATTGAGTCCCGACCCTGTCCACTGTGCACAGTCCACTGTGCACTCCGCCGAGC
>JBBPXY010000003.1:0-21546 GCA_038200435.1 Solirubrobacterales bacterium | reverse complement strand
TACATGGAGAAGCACGCGGTCTCGCGGCTGGTGGGCTCGCCTCCGGGCTACATCGGGTACGACGAGGGCGGCCAGCTGACCGAGGCCGTGCGCCGCAAGCCCTACTCGGTGCTGCTGCTCGACGAGATCGAGAAGGCCCACCCCGACGTGTTCAACATCCTGCTCCAGATCCTGGAAGACGGGCGGCTGACCGACGCGCAGGGCCGCACGGTCGACTTCCGCCACGCGATCGTGATCATGACCTCGAACATCGGGGCGAACGAGATCGCGCGCAACACGCCGCTCGGCTTCGCTGTCTCCGACGACGATACGGGCATCACCTACGACGACATGAAGAACCGGATCATGGGCGAGCTGAAGAAGGTCTTCCGGCCCGAGTTCCTCAACCGCATCGACGACGTGCTGGTCTTCCACAAGCTGCAGAAGACGGAGATCAGGCAGATCGTCGAGCTGCTGTTGCGAAGGATTCGCGAGTCGATGGCCGAGCGCGAGCTTCAGCTCGAGCTCTCCGACGAGGCCGCCGACCTGTTGGTGGAGAAGGGCTGGGATCCCGCGATGGGCGCCCGTCCGCTCCGCCGCGCGATCCAGCGCTACATCGAGGATCCGCTCGCGGACTTCGTACTGCGCTCTGAGCTGCCGCCGGGAGCGACGGTGATGGTGGAGAAGGGCCAGGACGGCGTCGAGGAGGGCCTTGGCGAAGACGAGGTCAAGCTCACCGTGATCCAGCCCGCGCCCAAGCCGACGCCGGTCGGCGTCGGGGCCGAGGGTGGCGCTCCCGAAGAGGAGATCGACGAGCCGACCGGAGCCCTCGACCGCCCCGCGGCCGAGGAGACCTCCGACGACGAGTAGCGAGGAGGCCGGCGCCGAGCGCCGGCCTCAGCTGCCCGAAGTCGAGATCAAGGTCCGCGACAACGGGCCCTACAAGGTGACGGGGCCGGTGCGGCTGCTGGACGCCGAAGGCGGTGAATGGCACGTCGAGGACGGGCAGACGATCGCCCTCTGTCGCTGCGGGCGCTCGGCGACGAAACCGTTCTGCGATGCCTCGCACCGCGCGGCGGGCTTTGCCGCGTGCGAGCGTTCCGACGTGACGTGAGCGTGCCGGCTTCGTAGCAGTTCGACCGCCGTTGTCCGCGCCGTCGGGGGCGGATCGTAGGGTGCAGGCATGGCTCGTCCCGCATCCGTTCACGTGTGCTCTTCCTGCGCGCACGAGTCTCCTCGCTGGCTCGGGCAGTGCCCGGGCTGCGGAGAGTGGAACTCCTTCGTCGAAGAGGCGCGGTCCGCGCCGGCCCCGAACGGACCGGGCGGGGGTGGACGCGGTCCGCGCGCGTCCCGGGCCCAGCGCCCGGTGCCGCTGCGATCGGTGACGGCCGAGGCGGTCGACCGTTTGACGACAGGCATCGGCGAGCTCGATCGCGTGCTGGGCGGTGGCATCGTCCCTGGCTCGCTCGTGCTGATCGGCGGCCCGCCGGGCATCGGCAAGTCGACCCTCACCTCGATGGTGCTCGGCAACCTCACGGCTGCCGGCCGCCAGACTCTCTACGTGAGCGCCGAGGAGTCGGCTGCGCAGATCAAGCTGCGGGCCGAGCGGCTCGCGGGGGCGGCGCTGGACGTCCCGGTCCTCCCCGAGACGGATCTGGAAGCGATCCTCGCCACGCTCGAGTACGAGCGCCCGCAGGTCTGCGTCATCGACTCCGTGCAGACTCTGCACGCGGCCGAGCTGGCCGGAGCGCCGGGATCGGTGGGCCAGGTCCGCGAGGTCGCCGCGGCCATCGCTCGCGTGGCCAAGGCTCGCAACATCGCGGTGCTGCTGGTGGGTCACGTCACGAAGGAGGGCGCGCTGGCGGGCCCGCGTGTGCTCGAGCATCTCGTGGACTGCGTTCTGCACTTCGAGGGCGAGCGCGAGCGCACCTACCGCACGTTGCGTGCGCTCAAGAACCGCTTCGGCTCCACCAACGAGTCGGGCGTCTTCGAGATGAGCCAGGGCGGGCTGGTCGAGGTACTCGACGCCTCGGCGCGCTTCGTCGGTGAGGCCACGGGCCAGCCGGGGTCCATCGTGCTCTGCGCGATGGAAGGCTCGCGCCCGCTGCTCGTTGAGGTGCAGGCGCTCGTGGCCCCCTCGGAGCTGGTGCCCCCGCGGCGGGTGGTCAACGGCATCGACCGCAACCGCCTGGCTCTCGTCCTGGCCGTGCTCGGCCGGCACGGAGGCATCGGGCTCGGGAGCGCCGATGTCTTCGTGAACGTGGTCGGCGGTGTCAGGGTCGACGAGCCGGGAGCCGACCTGGCGGTCGCGCTGGCCGTCGCCGGCGCCTCGCGCGGCGTCGTGGCCACCGGCACGGCGGATGCGCCGCTGGCGTGCTTCGGGGAGATAGGCCTGACGGGCGAGCTGCGGACGGTCGGCCATCCCGAACGGCGCCTGAGCGAGGCGGGGAAGTTCGGCCTGCGTTCGGTGCTCGCCCCGCCGGGCAGCGGCGCCGGGGGACGTGAGGTCCCGTCGCTGCGGGATGCGTTGCGCGCCGCGTTCGGCGGGCGTGAACGGGGGGCCCGGGCGGCTTAGGGCTCAAGCGGGGCGGTTCTCGGAGTCCTGGGAAGCGGTGGCACCCAGGAGCGCTTACCGCTCAAAGTGCCGCCGAACCGACGGTTTCAGTCCACGGCGCCAGTCCGCCGCGGTTCATGGACAGAAACCGTCGCACAGCGAAGGTTTCTGTCCACAGCTCCGGCGCGGGAGTGGCCTGTGGACAGAAACCGTCGTAATGGAGCCCACGTCCGGCCACCGGTCGGCTCACGGTCCTTCGCAGATGCTGTTCCGCGTAAAGCCGCGGCTTTCGTCCGACCCGCACAGATTTCCCCCGAAAATCCCCCGAAAATCCCGGTACAATCATCGGGTGAGTCTTCAGACCGGAGAAGATCTGGAGGCCCGCCAGGAGCCTCGGCTGGTCAAGGCCCTCGAGATGGTCGCGCCCGGCACGGCGCTGCGCGAGGGCATCGACAACATCGTCCACGCCCGCACCGGCGGACTCATCGTCGTGGGGGAATGGGACGATCTGGCCTACCTCTTCTCGGGCGGCATCAAGCTGGACATCGACTACTCGCCCGCGTTCCTCTACCAGATCGCGAAGATGGACGGGGCGATCGCGCTGAACGCGAACGCGACGAAGATCGTCTGGGCCAACGTGCAGCTCACGCCCGATCCGACGATCCTCTCCTCCGAGACCGGCACCCGCCACCGCACCGCGGAGCGGGTCTCCAAGCAGACCGATGCCCTGGTCATCGCCGTCTCTCAGCGCCGGGAGGTCGTGTCGCTCTACGTCGACGGGGCGAAGTACATCCTCGAGGACATCCCGATCGTCCTGGCCAAGGCCAACCAGGCCCTCGCCACGCTTGACAAGTACCGCTCGCGGCTCGACCAGGTCTCCATGCGACTCACCGCGCTCGAGTTCGAAGGGGGCGCAACGCTGCACGACGTCCTCACGGTGCTTCAGCGGGCCGAGCTCGTCACGCGCATGGGCAACGAGATCGAGCGCTACATCGTCGAGCTCGGCACCGAAGGGCGGCTGATCGAGATGCAGCTCGACGAGACGATGGTCGGCGTGGCCGGCGACAAGGCGGCGCTCTCTCACGACTACCTCACCGGCGATACCGACGATTCGTTCGCCGCGGTGCTCGACCAGCTCGGGCGCCTTCCCCATCAGGACCTGCTCGACTTCGGCAGGCTGGCCGAGCTGCTCGGGCACGACCGCAAGCTGAACACACTTGACTGCGCGGTGACCCCGCGCGGCTACAGGATTCTCGGGCGTATTCCCCGTCTCCCCAAGCTGGTCACCCAGCGCATCGTGGGCGAGTTTGGCGGGCTCGAGGAGTTGTTGGCGGCGACGGACGGCAAGTTGGAGACCGTCGACGGCGTCGGCGAGATCCGGGCGAAGGACATCCGTGAGGGCCTTCGCCGCCTTCAGGAGATCAATCTCGTGGACCGCTACCTGCAGACATGACAGGCGCGCCCGGCTCGGAGCCGGTGCAGCCATGACCAAGGAGGACACCCTGCCCGAAGCAATCGAAGACACCCTCGAGGACCTCGACCTGATCCCCGAGCTCGAGAACATCGAGTTCGAGATCGGCGACAACGTCGTTTACCCGCATCATGGGGCAGGGCAGGTCGTGAAGAAGGAGCAGAAGGACGTGCTCGGTGAAAGCCGCGAGTACCTGACGATCAAGATCCTCCACAACGACATGACGGTCATGGTGCCGACGGAGAACGCGTCCCGCGCCGGCCTGCGTCGTGTGATCGACGAGGAGACCGTCAAGAAGGTGCTGGCCGTGCTGGCCGACGAGTGCTCCGAGATGCCCAAGAACTGGAACCGCCGGTTCAAGCACAACCGCGACAAGATCAAGACCGGCGACATCTACGAGCTGGCCGAGGTCGTGCGCAACCTGGCGATCCGCGAGCAGGACAAGGGCCTCTCGACGGGCGAGAAGCAGATGTACACGCGGGCCAAGAAGATCCTCGCCTCCGAGCTGATGTACGCGCTCGAGATGGGCGAGGAGGAGGCCGAGGAGCACCTCGACGGCCTTCTTCTGTCCTCAGGCGACGGCCAGGTAGCCGTCGCGGCCAAGTAGCACTCGTAAGCGCCGGCGGTGGCGGTCGTCCTGATCGTCGCCGCCGGGCGCGGCGAGCGCCTCGGCTCTGAGCAGCCCAAGGCGCTCGTCCCGCTCGCGGGACGGCCGATGGTGGAGTGGTCTGTCGCGCACGCTCGCGAGGCCGGCGCCACCGTCGTGGTGGCGATGCCCGACGGCTTTGACGCACCGGCCGGGACGATTCGCGCCGACGGCGGTCGCACGAGGTCGCACTCGGTGCGCAACGCGCTCGCTCTCGCCCCGGAGGACGACCAGGTCGTCGTGCACGACGCCGCGCGTCCCCTGGCTGACGCCGAGCTGTTCGCCCGCACGCTGGCAGCCCTCGAGGACTCCGACGCGGCGATCGCGGCGGTTCGCATTGTCGACACCGTGAAGGAGGCCGACGCAAACGGGCGGGTGAAACGCACGCTCGATCGCTCGCTGCTCTGGTCGGTGCAGACTCCGCAGGCGTTCCGCCGCGAGGTGCTCGAGCGAGCGCTGGACGTGCCCGACGACATCCTCGAGGCCGCTACCGACGACGCGTGGCTCGTAGAGCGCATCGGAGGAAGCGTCCGGCTTGTGGAGGCATCGCGGGCGAACCTGAAGGTCACCACGGTGGAAGATGTCCGCGTCGCCGAGGCCGGGCTGCGCAGCCTCGCCGGATCAACTTGATGCTTAGCGACTACCACGTGCACCTTCGTCCCGACGATCCGGGCACCGACGCCACGTTCTACTTCACGCGCGAGAACGCCGAGCGCTACCGCGCCGCCGCCTCGGAGCGCGGCATTGCGGAACTCGGCGTCTCCGAGCACGTGCACCGTTTCGCGCAGGCTCTTGACGTCTGGCAGCACCCTTTCTGGAAGGAAAGCGCCCGCGACGACCTCGACGCCTATTGCGCGTTCGTGCGCGAGGAGACCGATCTGAAGCTGGGCATCGAGGCCGATCACGTCCCCGGGCGGGAAGACCGGATGGCCGCGCTGCTTGAAGCGCGCGACTGGGACTACGTCATAGGGTCGGTCCACTTCGTAATGGACGCCGCGGTCGATCATCCCGACTACGACGTGTGGGACAGCGCAGCCGACCCCGACAGCGTCTGGTGCCGCTACTTCGACGCCCTCGCCGACGCCGCCCGCAGCGGTCTCTTCGACATCCTCGCCCACCCCGATCTGGTGAAGATGTGGGGGCCCGAGCGTCCGCGCCCGAGCGGCGATCTACGCCGTTTCTATGAGCGCGCGGTCGGCGCGATCGCCGAGTCCGGCGTCGCCTTGGAAGTCTCGACCGCCGGCCTGCGCAAGCCGGTCGGCGAGATCTATCCCTCCTCTCAGCTTCTCGCGCTGTGCGTCGAGGCGGGTTGCCGCGTCGCCCTGTCGAGCGATGCTCATGTGCCCCGCGACCTCGGCTTCGGCTACGACCAAGCGATCGAGCTCCTCGACGCACACGGCGTTACCGAGCTCTGCGTCTTCGACCGCCGCGTCAGTCGCCTCGAGCCGATCGGAGCGGCCGCATGATCACCACTGGGCTCGGCTACGACTGCCATCGCCTGGCCGAGGGCCGCCGGCTCGTGCTCGGCGGCGTTCAGCTCGATCACGATCGCGGCCTCGCCGGGCATTCCGACGCCGATGCGCTGACACACGCAATCATCGATGCGCTTCTCGGCGCGGCTGGCTTGGGCGACATCGGCGAGCACTTCCCCGACACCGATCCGCGCTACGCGGGCGCCGACTCGCTCGCGCTGCTGCGCGCGACAAGGGAGATGATCGCCAGCGCCGGCTGCTCGGTCGTGCACGTCGACGCGACGGTGGTGATCGAGCGCCCAAAGCTCGCGCCGCACCGCGACGAAATGCGCGCGCGGCTGGCCGAAGTTCTCCAGATCGACACGGGCCACGTGAGTGTCAAAGCGACGCGCGGCGAGGAGATGGGCTTCGTCGGCCGTGAGGAGGGCGTCGCGGCGCTCGCCGTCGCAACGCTGGATCGTCCTTGAGAAGACGCTCTCTAAGCCGCGGCGCGCGCCTTGCGGCGCTCGGCCGCGCTCACGCGCAGCTGCTCGTGCTCGACCAGGCGCTTGAGCTGCTGCACACTGCGCCGAAGGTGCCCGGAGACGATGGGGCCGGCCAGCCGCTCGCTGATCCAGCCCGAGAGCCCGGCGCCAGCCACGCCGTAGGAGAGCCGTAGCTCGACGTGCGTGCGCCCGCGGGTGCGTTCGCGCAGCCGCCAGCGCCCGCGTTGGTCGATGCCCGTGACCGAGTTCCAGGCAAGATCGGACCCGTCGTTCCACTCGACCACCTCGATCAGTCCGCCGATCTCGGCCGAGCCGACGAGCAGCAGCATGCGGTAGCGGGCCCCGAGGCCGGTGGGCTCCTCACTCTGCACCTCCCACCGCGTCACACCCGACATGAACTCGAGGTATCTGGTGGGATCGCTGACGAGCTTCCAGATGGCCTCCGCTGGCGCAGAGATCTCGGTCGTGGCGGCGACCCTCATCCGATCACCGGCAGGCGCCGCTCGGCGGCAAGGGCGTCGAGGGTCTCCTGCATGAGCCGCACGATGTGGTCGTACACCTCGTCGAGGTCGGGGTTCTTGCCGAACTCCGCGCGCAGGTCGATCGGCGCGAGCGCCTCCACGGTGATCTTCGCCGGCAGCGGGATGTGCCCGCTCATATCGCCGATGTTGAGGCCCCAGGGCGGCGCGAGCGAGATCGGCAGCACCTTCATGCGGAAGAGCTTGTCGAGGCGCAACAGGCGCGAGAGGGTCTCACCGCGGGAGAGGAAGAGCGCCGTCTCCTGCCCACCGATCGAGACGACGGGAACGATCGGCACATCGTGCTCGAGCGCCAGACGGATGAAACCCTTGCGGCCGTCGAAGTCGACGCGGTTGCGCTCCCAGAACGGCCGGTGAACCTCGTAGTCGCCGCCCGGGTAGACGAGCAGGGCAGCGCCCGACTCGAGCGCCTTCTGCGCGTTCTCAGGCGAGGCCGCCACCGTGCCGAACTTGCGCAGGAACGACAGGCCGGGCATCGACAGGACGAGGTTGTGAGCCAGTTGGTAGAACGCCCGCTCGACTCCGAAGTACGTGTTGAATGCCAGCGTGAAGACGCTGGTGTCGGGAGTCAGGTTGCCGCCCGAGTGGTTGCCGACCAGCAGCACGGGGCCGGTCTCGGGAACGTTGCCCAGGCCACGGACCTCTCCCCGGAAGTAGATGCTGGCCAGCATCCACAGCTGCGGCAGCCGCTCCCGGATGTAGTCGGGGTCGCGCTCGTCGAGGTCGGCCACGGGGATGCGGCTCGCGACCTGCGAGGTGACGGCGCGCGTGAGGCGACCGACGAGGTTGCCGCCTCCGTGCGCGTCGGCCTTGCCTTTGCCCTTGGCACCGGGCCCGGCCTTGCCCTTGGGATCGTGGCCGTTGCTGGCCGCCCGCTCGGCGACCTTCGAGGAGCTCATGCGGCGACCACCCGCGGGCGGCGCCGGCCGCGCGACTGTTGCGCGTCTATCTTGTCGAAGAAGTGCGTGAGCAGAGCGTTGGTCTCCTCAGGTCGCTCCACCTGGGGCACGTGTCCGCACGAGTCGATCACCACTTGCTCGGCCGACGGAAGCCACTCGCCCACGTGCTTGCCGAAGGCGGAGGGAATGAGCTTGTCCTGAGAGGTCCACACGAATAGCGCGGGCGGCTCGAGGCTCGCCAAGCGGGGATAGAAGCCTCCACGGCCGAAGGGCCGCTCGAGGTAGATGTTCCGCGCCGAGGAGTGGAAGGCGTAGCGGGCGCCCGCCGAGCCGTAGATGCGCTGGAACTCGTCGACGACGACGTCGGCCACGCTCGGGTCGACGAGATCGCGGTCGGAGAAGAGGCTCCAGAACTGCTGGCGCACCATCGTCTTCGCGATCCGATGGGGCAGAAAGCCGAGCTCGGGGCGCAACAAGCGCACGATCGGATGGAACGTCCGGTCGACGAACGCGACAGCGGGGCAGAGCAGCCCGAGCGCACTCACGCGCTCCGGCGCGATGAGACCGAGTTCGATGGCCACGCGGCCGCCCATCGAGTTGCCGACCACGTGCGCGCGCTCGATCCCTTGTGCGTCCATGTAGCCGCGAACGATGTCGGCGAACCAACGTGCGTTGTAGCGGCCGCTGACGGGCTTGGATGAGGAGCCGAAACCGGGGAAGTCGAGCGCGTGAACCCGGTAGGACGGGCTGAGCGCGGCCGCCGTGTCGAAGAACGAAGCACGCGTGCCGCCCAGGCCGTGCAGCAGGATCACCTCGCGCGGGCCCGAGCCCATGATCAGCGACGAGACGGAATGGCGCCCGACCCGTACCTCGTGGACGCGCTGGAGCGGAGGCCTGCCGTTCGGCAGCCGGAAGAGTCCCTCGAACGCGATGGAGAGGTCGAGGTTGCCGCGCACCGCGAGAAGCCGCTGCTGGTAGGCCTCGAGGCCCGACATCTCGCCCTCGCGGAGCTTCAGCCAGGTCTCCCCGTCGGTGGAGAGCGTGACGTCGGGCTTACGCCGGGTCAGCCCCTTGCGCACGCGCACGCCGTGCTCGGTGGCGCGCACCTCCCAGGAGTGCCCCACGTCGCCCAGACGTATGTGGTAGGTGGCGTCGAAGCCGGGGTCGGCGCCGAGATACCGCTCGGGCATCGAGCGAAAAGCGGCCTCGATCCGGCTGAGCCGCTGGGCCTGGGGGGTTTGCCCGGACAACGCAACGACAAGTTTACCGGGGCGGCCTCCATACCGGGTAATGGAGCCGCCCCAGGGGACGCTAGATTTGCGGCTCGTGCACGAGATTTCCCTGCACGACACGAGATCCGGCGAGCTGCAGGCGCTCGTCCCCCACGATGCCGGCCAGGTGGGGATCTACGCCTGCGGGCCCACTGTCTACGGCCGCATCCACGTGGGCAACGCCCGGCCGTTCGTCGTCTTCTCGCTGCTCAAGCGCTTCCTCGCGCACGAGGGATTGGCCGCGACGCTCGTGATCAACGTCACCGACGTGAACGACAAGATCTACGCCGCGGCGAACGCGGCGGGGGTCCCCAGTCAGGACCTGGCGCGCCAGATGACAGCCCATTACGAGGCCGATACGGCGGCGCTCGGTCTCGGCCGGCCCGACGCCGAGCCTCGGGCCACGGAGACGATCGACGCCATCGTCGCGCTGATCGCGACCCTGATCGAGGCGGGGCACGCCTACACAGTCGAGGGTGACGTCTACTTCGCCGTGCGCAGCTTCCCGGGCTACGGCGAGCTTTCCCACCGGCGCCTCGAGGACATGGACCAGGGGGAGGAGAGGGAAGGATCTGCCCGCAAGCGCGACGGGGTCGACTTTGCGCTGTGGAAGGGAGAGAAGCCGGGTGAAGACACGGCGTGGGACGCGCCCTGGGGCCGCGGCCGGCCGGGCTGGCACATCGAATGCTCGGCCATGGCCGAGGAGCTGCTGGGGCTCGAGATCGACATTCACGGGGGAGGGAGCGACCTGGTCTGCCCCCACCACGAGAACGAAGCCGCCCAAACGGAAGCCGCACGCGGCCGGCCGCTCGCCCGCATCTGGATGCACAACGGGATGGTGCGGCTCGAAGGCGAGAAGATGGCCAAGTCGGTCGGGAACATCTTCACGCTGCACGAGGCCCTAGCGGCCTACGGGCGCGATGCCCTCGTCATGTACTTCTGCGGCGGCCACTACCGCCAGCCGCTGGCGTTCTCGGATGCGCGGCTGGCCGAGGCCGCGGCGCGGGTCGCGCGCGTGAAGGAGGCGGCGCGCGGGCTGATGCCCGGCGCGAGCCCGGCGGAGCTGGCCGAGCTGCGCGAGCGCTTCTTTGCCGCCCTGGCTCTCGACTTCAACACGCCTGCGGCCCTGGCCGCCGTGTTCGACTGGGTGCGCGAGGCCAACCGCCGCGACGAGCCCGCCGGCGATGAAGGCCTGCGGGAGATGCTGGGCGTGCTCGGGCTGGAGAACCTGCTCGACGCCGAGACCGGGGCCGGGCCGGACGCGGAGTCCCAGGGCTTGCTGGAAGAACGCGAAGCGGCCCGGGCGTCGCGTGACTTCGCTCGCTCCGACGAGCTGCGCAACGAGCTGCGTGCGCGCGGATGGGAGGTCCGGGACGGGCCGACCGGCCCCGAGCTCATGCCCGCGAGGTGATCCTCTACGGGCGCAACGCGGTGCGCGAGGCGCTGCGCGGACCCCGCGCCGTCAGCCAAGTGTGGGCCGGCGAGCGCGCGGCTCGCGAGCCGTGGTTGCGTGACGCACCCGGCTTGCGCACGGTGGCTGGGGAGGAGCTCGACGAGCGCGCGGGCTCACCCGATCATCAGGGCGTCTGCGCTGAGGCAGGGGCGTACGGCTACTCCGGCGAAGAGGAGATGCTCTCGGTGCCGGACCCGCTGCTCGTGGTGCTCGACGAGATACAGGACCCGCAGAACCTCGGTGCGATCTGCCGTACGGCCGAGTGCGCGGGAGCCACCGGGGTCATCATTCCCGAACGCCGCGCCGCCGAGGTCACTCCCGCGGTGTGCAAGGCATCGGCGGGGGCCGTCGAGCATCTCCGGATCGCCCGGGTACGCAACATCGCCGACTTCCTCGCCGCTGCCAAGCAGCGCGGCATCTGGTGCTACGGCGCCAGCGCCGAGGCGGCGCTTACTCCCGATCGCCTCGGTCTGACGGGTGGTGTGGCGCTGGTGCTCGGCTCGGAAGGAAAGGGCTTGCGGCCCCGGGTGCGCAACGCGTGCGACGAGGTCGTCGCCCTGCCGCTGCGCGGGCGGATCGAATCCCTGAACGTGGGGGCGGCGGCGGCCGCTCTGCTCTACGAGGCGGTAAGGCAACGCGGCACTGCTGCCGGGGGCTTGACAGCGGCGCCATAACTGTGCAAACCTCGCGCTTCATAAGGATGAACTAGAGCTTCAGGCTCAACGTTCATCGGACAGGTTCGGGTGCGGCGCCAGGGGAGGTAACGCGCCACGCGGCATGTTCGACCGTCGTTGACGGTCGGCCAATGAAAGGCTGCTCGTGGCACGACTCGCTTATCAGGCTCAATCTCAACCTCAGCTTGAGGATGGGTATCTCATCGCGCTGGCCAAGCAAGGCCGTTCGGACGCGTATGACCAGATCGTCCGCCGTTACTACGGATTCGTGCGGTTGAAGGCTTCCTCGTACTTCCTCGTCGGAGGAGACAGCGAAGACCTCATCCAAGAAGGGCTCGTCGGTCTCTACAAGGCGGTGCGGGACTTCAGGACCGACCGGGAATCGAGCTTCCGCAACTTCGCGGAGCTGTGCATAACCCGGCAGATCATCACCGCGGTGAAGACGGCGACGCGCAACAAGCACACCCCGCTGAACCAGTACGTGTCGTTCTCCGCCACTCCCGCGGGAGCGGCCGGCGACGGCGATCCGACCCTCGACGAGGTCATTCCTGGGCCGACGGTGCACGACCCGGTGAACCAGGTGATCTCCTCCGAGGAGCTCAGGGCGCTCGTCGGCTGCATATCGACCGTGCTCTCGGATCTCGAGTCGCGGGTGCTCTCGCTCTACCTCGACGGCTACTCCTACGATCAGGTGGGCGACCGGATCGGTTGCGACTGCAAGACGGTTGACAACGCGCTGCAGCGTGTCAAGCGCAAGGTCGGCGCCCACCTGGACGAGCGCGCGATCCCGGCCTAGGCGACGGGCGTTCTCTAGCATCGGGGGATGTCCGTCGGACTTGTCCTCCTCATCATCCTGGCCGTGCTGGCGTTGCTCGCCCTCGGCGGAGCGCTGACGAACGCCCGGCGCGAACGTGCCACCCGGCGGCCCTTCGACGAGGCGCTGCATGAGGTGGATCGCGCTCTGGCGAGTGCGCTGGCCGCCGACCATGGCTGGGAGCCGAGCGTGCTTGTGGCCGCGGTACACCGCGAGCTCGCGCAGCGCCGCCCGGGGGAGGAGGTGCGTAGCCTGCGTCTCGTGCAAGTGATCGACCGGCCGGGCACCGACGCCGACAAGGCGGTCTACCAGTGCGATCTTGCCCGCGGCTCGGTACGCATCAGCTTGGCTCGGCAGGGCGACGACTGGCTCGCCGCGCGGCTCGACGAGACTTAGGCGGCGTGGGCGCCGACCTGAGTTCGCAACGTCGACTCGATCATGCCCAGGTCGTTGGCGACGAGCTGAAGCGCGTCGACGACCGTCGTTTCGCGGCCCCCAAGCTCGCGTGCCCGATCGAGCAGGACGAACATCACCTCACGCACGTCGCCCACGCTCTGAAGCAGCGACTGCCGCTGCGCAGCGTCGTGCGCGTCCCCGCGCTCGAACCTCGCGCCGTCGTGCTCCATGCCGCCTTCCCCCGTGATCATGAACATCTTGTCTCCCTCCTTGACCTCAACCCCTGAAACGCAGCATCGGGCCGATGGTTGGCTCGTTGTGAGGAGATTCGTTGCGGCGGCACCAATCAGGCGTAGGCCGGGCCTTCAGACTGCGGAGGGGTCTCCAGCGAGCATGGCGGCGCGGCGCCGCTGGCGCTTGAGGGCATAGAGGCGGCGATCGGCCACCTGGAGCGCGGCGGAGACGTCGAGTGCTTCGACCGGGAGGCCGACCGACCCATGCGACGCGCCGATCGTCACGTGCTCGCGGCCGTCCTGGAGTGACGCGACAGCGGCCTCGCAGAGCTCGCTGTGCTCCTGCGCTCCCGGTCGCAGCAGGGCGCAGAACTCGTCTCCGCCCAACCGGTAGGCCTCGCCCTGGGCCTCGACCGACGCCGCGAGCCGGCGCCCGAGCCGCATGAGCAGCGCGTCGCCCGCGGGGTGGCCGAAGGAGTCGTTATAGGCCTTGAAGGAGTCGAGGTCGAAGATGAGGAGCGTCCACGGACGCTCAGGCGTGCCGGCGTGGATGGCGTCGCGCAGGTCGTCGAGCAGCTGCCGGCGGTTGCCGAGTCCCGTGAGGGGGTCGGTCATGGCTTGACGCGAGTTGACCGCGGCCAGGCGCAGGTTCTCCGAGAAGAGCAGGGCCATGCGGCCAACACTGATCAACAGTGTGGTTGTGGCCAGCGCGATCGCGATCGCCCCGAGCGAGTGAAGGTTGCCGTAGACGAGCAGTCCGAGCGCCACGACGGAGCAGACGGCGGGGATCAGCAGGACGCGCCAGCCGCGCAGGACGATCGAGCCGAGGCGATCGGCGCGCTGCCAGGCGGAGCATCCGAGCAGGAGGGTGGCCATCGGCCACAGGAGGTCGACCCACCCTCCCTCCGCATAGGTGCCGTGCGCGCTCTCGTAGAGGAAGACCGTGTCGGCCACGGCGGTGAGCAGGAAGCCCGTGCCGATCAGCAGCCATGCGCGTCCAGGGCGCCAGCCGGTCAGCCCGAACACGGCGACCACGAAGACCATGAGGATGAGGTCGCCCAGGACATAGGCGATGTCTGTGGCCGCCATCGACGTGTAGCCACCCGAGAGGTGGACCACCGGCTCGACGAGTAGCGCTGCGGCAATAGCGCCTGCGGCGAGGGCCGTGATCAGCCCGTCCAGCCATAGCGCGGGGCGCAGGCGCGAGACGCGGGAGCGCAGCAGCAGCACCATCGCGGTGTAGCTCGCGGGATAGAGCGAGAGGTAGAGGGCGTCGCGCATCCCGGGTTGCGAGGAAGAGCGCTTGTGCTCGATGAAGGTGTAATCGAGCTCGGCTACGGCCCAGGCGAGCAGCCCCAGCCCGAGCACGAGCCACGCTACGCGTTCGGCTCGCACACGGGCGGCGCGAGCCAGGCACAGGCCTGCCGAGGCGAGCACGATGCCGTTGTAGAGCCAATCCTGGGCGAAGGAGTCAAAGCCGGCTCCCCCCAGGCCCGTGAGGGTGTGGAGGGCCAGCACCGCCATGGCCACGGCGGCGAGTCCTTGAGCCACCAGCCGGGGGCCTGCTTTGGGCAGAACGAAGCCATGGCCCCGGCCGCCGGCTGTGGGCCCGGGCGGGGCAACAGACTGCGCGCGCGGGCGCGTGAGCTCGCCGGCCGGCGGCGCGGATGGGGCAGGCGGGCTGAGGGTGGTCGTGTTCACCGGCGCCGTCCTCGGCGATGGCTCGCGCGCGGCCGCAGCAGGGTGGTCACGGAACTGCCGGTCCGGTCGGGTCGCGAGCAGCCGGAGCCAGCGACCGCGAGGGTTGCGGCGGCGTCGTTCACGTACAAGCGAGAGGAGAAGGAGCCGAGTACCGGCGCATTTGTCTCGCCCGGTGCGGCTTGGTAGGGCAGGGTGCCGCCGGAAAGGGTGACCTGTGCTGCCTCAGCCGACCCAGGCGCAATGACGAGCGCCGCGAGGGCGGCTGCCACGACCAGCACGGAGCGGCCCCGACGTCTGCCGGGGGCTGCGTCTGCCACCACGTTCGTGCTTCGGATCACGGCTCGGTCCCACCTACGGGCGCTCGCGGCCACCCGGCTCAGGTCGAGCCAGGCGCGAAACGCCGTTCACCTCTAGTTCGGCGCGGTGGGAGGGGACTTGAGCTTGTGAGGGATCCGTGGACGAGACCGGAGGGCCCGGCGAGCGACGAAGGGTCTAGTTCGCCACTTCGCCGCGATCGCTGTGCTCGTGCTTGTGCGCGTACATGTCGGCGTCGGCACGGGCGGTGAGACCTTCGAGCGTGTCGTCCGGGCCCAGGCTGGCCAACCCGATCGCAATAGATCCATGGGCCGGACTGTGCCCGACCGCCGCCTGGATCTCCTCGGCGCGGCGCTGCGAGGAGTCGAGATCCGTGTTCGTGAAGCCACAAAGGAACTCGTCGCCGCCGACCCGAACGACTGGGTCGTAGGAACGCAGGCGGGACTTGAGGGCGCCGACCACCGCTTGGAGCAACGCGTCGCCCGCCGGATGGCCCTCGCGGTCGTGGACCTCCTTCAACCCGTCGACGTCGATGAACGCGAGGACGAACGGCTCCCCCGACCGGCGGCACCGGTCGATTTCGTGCTGGAGCGTGACTTGACCCTGATCGCGCGTGTAGACGCCCGTCAGGCCGTCGATCTGCGCCCGCTGTATCTCGACGCGCGCCCGGCGGCGATCGGCGGCGGCCTGCTCGCGGTCGGCGGCGGCACGGGCCCGGTCATGCGCGGCACGTGTGCGGTCCTCGCCTGCACGTTCGCGGACCGCATTGCTCGAGTTGAGAAGTGCTTGAACGGCGGGGTCGCCCGCCACCTCATCACTGAGCAGTGCCTCGGCACGACGCGCCGCGGCCCGGTCGCGCGCGTCCGACGCCCTGTCTCGGGAGAGGGCGGTCAGGTCGCGCGACCGCGCGGTCTCGTCGCGCACCGTGGCCTGCTGAGACCTGGCCAACTCACTCGTCGCGCGGGCGGCTGCGGTCATGTCGCGGGCTTCGGTGGCCTCGTGACGGTCGGCTCGCGAAGCGTCATAGGACTCCTCTGAATCCTCGCTCGTACGCCCTGCGCTCTCGTCTCGGTCTGCGGCGGCTTGGTCCTGATCCGAGGCACGCTGATCGATCTCGGCGCTCTGGCTGTCGGAACGGGATGAGACGTGGTCGTTGTCCGCAGCGGTCTGATCGGCGTCCGACGCGGTCTGATCCGCGTCGGAATGGGTCTGGTCGAAGTTCGACAGCGCCTGCTCGACGCCGGGTCCGGTGGCCTCGGATCCTCGTGATCCTTTCTGCTCGCCTTGGTTGCTGTCCTCATGGGCCGGCACGGGCCCTCCTCTCGATGCCTGAGGGGACTCAGGCCGCGTTGCTCAAGTAGCCGCAACGTGCCCTCTTTCGCGGTTTGTAATCGCTTGCCTGGCGCCGGGCTTCGATGAAACCGCCTCGGTTGCCGTACCTTGCGGCCACTGCGCATAAGAGCCGGAGAGGGGATTCGAACCCCTGACCCCCTGTTTACAAGACAGGTGCTCTGACCAACTGAGCTACTCCGGCAATTGACCGATTCTAAGACCGTCGGACTGGGACTACCGGTGTGACGCTCGCAACGGGCGTCTCCCCGGTCCACGGGCAATCGAAAGGCCACACATGTCCTCGTTCGCTCCTCCGCTGGCCCTTGCCGGCGGCAGCTGGATCTTCCTCGTTTTCATCGTGGTCTTCTTCTTCGCCATGGTTTACGGCTTCTACACCCGCAAGGGGAGCGGCATCGATCAGCACCCGATCGGCGGGGGCAGGACCGAACCGGCCCGGTGTCGGGCAAGAGCCGAGTCGTATCTCCTCGGGCGACGACGACACCGAGGGCGACATCAACTCCTTCGGAACTGGCTGAAACGCCGCCCGTCGTTACGAGGTTCCGAGCGCCGCGTGCTCGAGCGACCCGTGTCCGTTGCTCGATGCGGCGGTCGGAGCCGCAGGTTGGACTGACACGGGTGTTGCTGGGTTGAGCCGCCGCTCCAGCTCGCCAAGCAAGACGCCGAACAGCGCGTGGCGCCATGTCGCCTGCCAGAACGCCCGCCGGTTGCCGGTTAGCCGCGGCAGCTCTCGCCGCGCGGGGTGGAAGCGATCGGTGAGGCGGCCGGCGGGCCACAGGCCGACGTGCTCGGCCAGACCGGCCGCCGCGCCGCAAGCGATGCCGGGCACGCGCGCGCGCGCCCGCGGGACGGCATTGGCGTAGACCGCTCCGAACAGCGCGCCGTTCTGCAGGTGCAGCACCAGTCCGACAATGGGCCAAGCGCTACCCCGCGTGACGGCCTTGCCGAGCAGCTCGACGTCGTCGTATGAGGACTCGAACACCCGCTTGTCGAGCGGTTGCTGCAACGCCCAGACCGACGCCGCGGTGGCCCCGGCGAGGGCGCCGCGGACGGTGCGGGCGTTATCGATCGGCATGTTGCGGACTGTAACGGTGCGCGGGCCTTCGGGGTACCGCGTACATGAATCGCGACGCTCTGCACGACCGGGCACGCGGACGCGGGGTCAACCTCCCCGTCTACTGGCTGACGCGCGCCGTGCTGCAGCCGTTCTTCTTCCTCTACCTGCGTATGCGTCGGGTCGGCACGGAGCACATGCCCACCAGCGGTCCGGTGATATTCGCGGCCAACCACCGCTCGTTCCTCGATCCCTTCGTGATCGCGATGCTGCAGCGCCGGCCGATGTACTACGTCGCCAAGCGCGAGCTCTTCGAGCACCGGCTTCAGGGCTGGATCCTGAACGCGCTCGGCGCCTTCCCGGTCGACCGTGGGCAGGCCGACGGCGACATGATCGCCACGGCCAAGGCGATCCTCGCTCGGGGCGACGCCGTCTTGATCTTCCCCGAGGGCACGCGTGTCCGGACGGGGCCGCTGGGCCCGCCGAAGCGCGGGGTTGGGCGCCTGGCCCTCGAGACCGGGGCGCCCGTGGTGCCCGTGGCCGTGTTCGGCAGCGACGCAGTACGTCGTAAATGGCGCGTCCGCCCCCGGCGCGTGAGCATTCGCGCCGGCCGTCCGCTCACTTTTCCGCATCTCGAGCAGGCCTCGCCGCGCCTGGCCCAGGCGGTCACCGACCGCATCTGGCCGTGCGTGGAGCTGCAGTGGGAGTGGCTCGGCGGCGCGCCGCCGGCCGATCGCCCGGCCGAGACAGTGGAGCTGCCCCGTCGCGTAAGCCGGCTCCGGCGAGCCGCGTGAGACGAGAGGGCCGAGGTCCGTAGGCTCTTATGCGGTGGATCCCAATGCGAACCCAGGCAAAGCTCGGCTCGACCGCGAGTTCTCCGAGCTCTACCGCGCTCATGTGCGCGACGTCTACTCCTACTCCTACTACCGCATCGGCAACCATCACGACGCGGAGGACCTCACGGAGCAGACCTTCCTGCAGGCCTACCGGCATTTCGAACGCGCTCAGCGAGAGTCCGACGGCCGGCCGCTGCGACCCTGGCTCATCCGCATCGCCCATAACCTGGCGGCGAACTTCTACCGCGACCGCTCCCGCCGCCCGGAGTCGGCGATCGAGGACGCATCGATCATCTCGGCTCCTCACACCACGGAGGCACTCGTGGAAGGCCGCGAAGAGCTCGAGCGCATTTTGGCCGGAGTCGCCCAACTGCCCGACGACCGGCGAGAGGCTTTGATCATGCGCTTTGCGCTCGACATGGACAACCGCGAGATCGCTCGCGCCCTTGGCCGCACCGACGGCGCGACGAAGGTGCTGCTGCACCGCGCGATCAAGCAGCTCGAAGGCATGGTCGCGCAACCGGAGGCGACGGCGTGAGCTCGGGTTCGGGAGCCACGAACGACCTGGAGATGCTGCTCAAGAGGGCTCTCGCGCCGGTCGAGCCGCCTGACCATCTGGTCGAACGGCTCGAGAGCACGCTCGTGTCGCTGACGGAGATGGCCGCCGGCGAGCTCGAAGCCTGGGAGCTCTCAGCGATGCGCGATCCGCGCAACTGGGCTCGTCCCGCTGCCGCTGCCGTGGTCGGTGCTTCGGCCGGAACCGCGCTCGTGGTGTTGCGGATGCGTGCCGGGCAGCGCCGGCGCCTGGCCCAGTCGCAGAACCTGCGCGACCTCACCCGCCGCACGGTGCGAGATATCGCCCAGGAAGCCCGCCGCATAGTCTGATCGGGGCACGTCCTGATCTGACGCCCCTCGGCAGGCGTAGGAACGAACAGGTATGGCTCCCATCCTTCGCTCGCTTCGCCGAGAAGCTCCCAGCGCCCTGGCGCGCCTCGCCGACGAGGACCTGATGCCGATCATGCAGCGGGGGGAATCTGCCGCGTTCGAGGTGGTCTACGAGCGTCACTCGGGCGCCGCGTTCTCGCTGGCCTACCGCATGTGCGGCACACGAGCGGCCGCCGAGGACGTCGTGCAGGAGTCGTTCCTTTCCATCTGGCGCAGTGGCGCCCGGTATGACCGCATGCGCGGCAGCGTTCGTACATGGGTGCTGGGCATCGTCCACAACCGCGCAATCGACTCGCTGCGCCGCAACAACGTCCACGACCGCCGTCGCGCGAGCGACGAGGGGCTCGAGGAGCGGTTCGAGGCGCGGGAGCGCACCGAGGTTGAAGTCGCCCAGCGCGACGAAGCCCGCGAGGTGCGCGAAGCTCTTATCGGGCTGCCGAGCGAGCAGAGCCGCGTGATAGAACTTGCCTACTTCGGCGGCTTTACCCACACAGAGATCGCCGACATCATCGGCGCTCCGATCGGCACGATCAAGGGGCGCATGCGCCTCGGCCTCGAGAAGATGCGGGGCCGTCTCGAAGGTCTGGAGGCGACCTCGTGAGCTCGGCCGCCGACGAGCACGAGCAGAGCTTCGACGCCTTGGGCTCCTATGTCCTGGGCGCGCTGGATGAGCTCGAGACTGCCGCCGTCGAGTCCCACGTCGAGCATTGCTCGGAGTGCGAGGAGTCCCTCGCGGGCCTGCAAGCGGTCGTCGACCAGCTTCCGGCGACCGTTCCGGTCGCCGCGCCGCCTGCTGCGCTGAAGGCGAGGCTGATGGCCCAGGTCGAGTCCGAGGCCGAGCTGATGCGCGCGGCCTCAGGTGATCGCGCGGACCGTCCCGAGCCTTCCCGCCGGCGGCTGCTCGGGCGCTTTGCTCCTGGTCCGATCGTCCTGGCCGGCGTCTGCACCGTGCTGCTGCTCGCCGGGTTCTTCATCGGTGTCACGCGCCAAGCCGGCGAGGCGCCCGTTCGCACGCTGGCCGCCACTGTCGACCGGGACCGCGCTCCGCAGGCCGAGGCCACGCTCGTGCGACACGGATCGGACATCGCCCTTGTGGTCAAGCGGCTGCCCAAGCCGCCTGCCGGCCGTGTCTACCAGGTGTGGTTGCAGCGCCGCGATCATCGCGCCCCTACTCCCACCGACGCGCTCTTCACCGTGAACTCCCACGGCAGTGGGCACGTCGCCGTGTCCGGCGATCTGCGCGGCGTCCGCCGCGTGCTTGTGACCGCCGAGCCGCCCGGCGGCAGCTCGGTGCCTTCGCAGCTCGTGCCGCTGATCAGCGCGCCTGTTTCCTGAGCTCGCGGGCGTGACGGCAGGGCCCGGAACGCGGAATTTTCCCTGCTAGCTTGACCTCTTAGACCCATGGCCACGTGCTATCGCCACCCCGAGCGCGAGACGGGCGTCTCGTGCTCGTCGTGCGGACGGCCCATCTGCCCGGACTGCATGACCCCGACCTCCGTGGGCATGCGCTGCCCCGAGTGCTCGCGCGAGCGCACGAAGGTGAAGACGGCGGCCCATATCGCCCGCGGGAGCGAGCCGGTCGCGACCTACGCGATCATCGCGATCAACGTGCTGGCCTACCTAGGGTCGGGCCAGGGCTTCGGCGGTGGAGGCGGGGGTGGCTCCGCGTTTCGGCAGGGGGCGTTGTACGGCCCCGCGATTGCGGATCAGCACGAGTACTGGCGACTCGTCACCAGCGGGTTCCTCCACTTCGGGTTCTTCCACATCGCGCTGAACATGTACTTCATCTACGTACTGGGCCGGCTGCTCGAGCCGTCGCTCGGCCGCGCGCGGTTCGTCGCCGTCTACTTCGCCTCGCTGCTCATGGGCTCGTTCGGTGCCCTGCTGCTGACCCCGGGAGCACTTACCGCGGGGGCTTCCGGCGCCGCGTTCGGGCTCTTGGGCTGCGCGGTCGTCGTCGCCCGCTCGCGCGGCATCGACCTGTGGAGCAGCGGCCTGGGCGCCACGCTGCTGATCAACCTGGCGTTCGGTCTCACCGTGCGGGGGATCTCCATCGGCGGCCACCTGGGCGGACTCGTCGGCGGTCTCATCGCAGGTTGGCTCGTCGTTGAGTTCGGCGAGCGCCGGGGGCAGCGGCTCCTCCCGCTCGCGGGCTGTGCGGTGCTCGGCGCCGTGGGGATCGCCGGTGCGATCGCCGTTTCGGGGATGAGCGGCCTCCTGCCCAACGGCGTCGGCTTTTTCTAGACCGGCACGTCGAGCGCTTCGCCCGGCGAGCCGGGGAAGAGCTCTGGGTGCAGGATGTGGGCGAGCAACTCGACCCCGTCGACGAGGCGCGGCCCGGGGCGTGAGAAGTACGCCGCGGCGTCGACGGCTACCACCTGCCCTGCACCGACCGTGACGAGCTGGGCGGCGTGCATCTCGGCTTCGCGATAGGCCGTGGGAGCGTCGAACCCGCACGG
>JBBPXY010000002.1:0-26353 GCA_038200435.1 Solirubrobacterales bacterium | reverse complement strand
GGCGGTCCGGCCGCGATCTCCTGCGCGGGCCACGGGGGGGAGAAGGCGCCGAGGGCAAGCGCGCGGAGCTTGCCGTCCTGCTCGAGCCGCGCGGAAAGCGTTGCCAGCGAGCGGCCCTTCCGCTCCTGTACGACCCGCACCTCGCACGGCCCGTCCGCCGGCGGCGAGGCGAAGTGAATCGTGAACGAGCGCGGCGTACGCACCGCGTCGTTGAGCCCCGCGATCATCGCCCGGAGGACGATCGCCGAGATGTAGCCGCCGTGAGGCCCTCCGCCGCCGCGCCAGCCGGGCGCGACGTTGGCGGCGAACAGCCCTTCCTCGACCTGCTCGACGGCCGAGGCAGCCGCCAGGCCGCCCGCCTCTCCTACCAGTGGACGCCCTTCATCAGGTGCGCGAGCGCGATCTGCTCGGTCGAGGCCTTCTCCTCGGGATCCGGCTTGCCCTTCGCGGCCGAGGAGTCGGGGAACACGCGGTAGGCCATGTGGAGGATCTGGTCGACCGCCTTGGGAGCGAGCGAGTAGGCAACCTGACCGAAGGTGCCGAGGCGGGTGTTGATCTCCTTGGGCTTGGCCCGGATCGCCTCGCAGATGAGGTCGGCAGCATCGTCTGGAGTGAGCGTCGGGAACGCGTCGTAGATCTTCGTCGGGCCGATCATCGGGGTGCGCACGAGGGGCATGTGGATGGTGGTGAACGTCACGCCGTTGCCGACCACCTCGGAGGCGGCGCACCGCGTCCAAGCGTCCAGCGCGGCCTTCGACGCCACGTAGGCCGAGAACCGCGGCGGGCTGGTCTGCGCGCCGATCGAGGAGATGTTCACGACGTGGCCACGGCCCTGCTCGGCGAAGTGCGGCAGCAACGTGACGATCAGCTTGATCGCCCCGAAGTAGTTGAGCTGCATCGTGCGCTCGAAGTCGTGGAAGCGGTCGTAGGAGAGCGCGACCGAGCGGCGGATGGAGCGCCCCGCGTTGTTGATCAGGTAGTCGACCGCCGGGTGGTCGTCCATCACCTTCTTGACCAGCTCCTCGATCGAGTCGAGATCGGCGAGGTCGGCCGAGTAGGTGTAGGCGGTGCCGCCGTCGGCCTCGATCGCCTGCTTGACCTCCTCCAGCTTGTCGGCGCTGCGCGCCACGAGCAGCGGGATGCCGCCGGCCGCGGCAATCTTGTGCGCCGCCGCCTGCCCGATGCCGCTCGAGGCGCCCGTGATGAGGACGACCTTGCCGTTCACGGCGCCCTCGAACGAGCGATCCTTGTACAGGTCGGGATCGAGGTTGCGCTCCCAGTAGTCCCAGAGCTTCTCCGCGTAGGACTCGAGCTGAGGCAGCTCGATGCCTGAGCCCTTCAGCGCGCGCTCGGTGTCGCGCGTGTCGAACTGCGCGGTGAGCCCGACGTACTGGATCACGTCGTCCGGGATGCCGAAGTCGGCCAGCACCGTCTTGCGCAGCTGCTTGGCCTGCGGCAGCTTCATCAGCATCGAGAGCGTGCCCTTGGGGAGCGCGGCCGTCAGCTTCTTGTCGATGCGGATCGCGAGCTGCGGCGCGTGCGCGGCCTTGGCGAACTCGTTCATCGCCTCGCCCGAGCGCTGCGACTTGGGATTGGTGAGGTGGAAGGCTTGGCCGTCGAGGTCGGGCTGGTGCGCGATGTGATCGAGGGCGGCGGCCACCCAGTCGACCGGCACGATGTTCGTGTAGCCGAGCTCGGGGCCGACGAGCGGCAGCCATTCGGGCAGGTAGTGGCGGGCCTTCTGGATCGCCTTGAAGAAGTAGTACGGGCCGTCGATCTTGTCCATCTCGCCGGTCTTCGAATGCCCGACGACGACGGCCGGGCGATAGACCCGCCAGGGTGCGTTCACCTTCTCCCGGACGACCTTCTCGGACTCGAACTTGGTCCGGTGGTACGGGTGGTCGAGCTTCTGCCCCTCGTCGAACATGTCCTCGCGGAAGAGGCCCTTGTACAGGCCGGCGGCCGCGATGGAGGAGACGTGGTGGAAGTGCTTCGGCTCAATCGCGTTGGAGAGCTGAACCGCGTTCTTGGTCCCGCCGACGTTCATCTTCGAGTTCGTGTCCTCGTCGGCGGTCATGTCGTAGATCGCCGCGAGGTGGAAGAAGTGCTCCACCTGGCCTTTCAGCTCTGCGGCCTGCTCATCGGAGACGCCGAGCTTTGGCTGGCCGAGATCGCCGACCACGGGCCTGATCCGATCCGAGCCGCCCCACTTCTCGGCGTTCAGCCTCTCGAGCTTCTCCTTGGACCCCTCCCGCACGAGCACGTAGATTCGACCACCGGCTTCGCCGTCGGTGCCCGCCGCTCGCTCGAGCAGCTTCTCCACCAGATGGCGACCGATGAAGCCGGTCGCGCCCGTTACGAAATAGGTCATCTCTCTCCTCCCGAGGCTCTCAGGAGACCGATCCTATAGAGGCGGCTCAGACCCCGGCGCCAGCCCCGCCGCGGCCCTCGCCGCCCGCGAAGCGCTGAGCCCCTTCGAGGCCGACGCCGTGTGTCGCCAGCGTCGAGTTGGCTTCGAGAGCGAGGGCTGCGGAAAGCGGCAGGCCGAAGCCTTCGTACGCTGCCCGGCGGTCGGCGAGCATCGTGGGCTGCGGGAAGGCGGCTATCGCTTCGGCGTACTCGAGCGCGCGGGCGAGAGGGTCCTCGACCAGCTCGTTGAGAAGCCCCCAGGAGTGCGCTTCGCCGGCCTCCATGATCCGCCCCGTGAGGATCAGGTCCATCGCGCGGCCCATCCCGACGATCCGCGGAAGCCGTTGGGTGCCGCCGTCGATCAGCGCGACTCCCCACCGGCGCTCGGGAAATCCGAGGCGCGAGCCGGGCGTGGCCAGGCGCAGGTCGCACCAAAGCGCCAGCTCGAGTCCGCCGGCGAGGCACCAGCCAGAGATGGCGGCGATCGTTGGCTTGGGGGACAGCTCGCGCGTGAACCCGAGCGGACCGGCCGGATCGCCGAGGCGCGGACCGAAGGTCTCGAGCGCCTTCAGGTCGGCTCCCGCGCAGAACGCCTCGGTGCCCTCGCCGGTCAGTACGAGCACCCGCGCCTCGTCGTCGGCGACGAAGCGCCGGTAGGCCTTGCCCAGCTCCACCGCGGTCGGGCCGTCGACGGCGTTGCGCCGCTCGGGCCGCGCGATCGTCATGACCGCGGCGGCACCGATGCGCTCGTATCGGACGGGATCGCTCACGCGCCGGATCTTCTCAGACGAACGGCCCCGCCACGTGGACCGGGGCCGCTCGCGCTACGAGGAGGGATCGCTCGTATGCCTGCCGGAGGCTGACACCGCACGAGCGGCCGGATGTGAAATCGCGGAGAAGCGGCGCTACCAGCCGCCGCGCCACTCGGCGCTGCCGGCCCGGCGCTTGGCGGCGTCGGCGCGAGCGTACTTGCGCTTCTCGAGACGCCACTGGAGCAGGCTCATGGCCAAGATGAACAGCGGGAAGAACGCGATGACGAGGAACCCGGCGTTGGTGACCACGCGGTCGTTGGTCTCCCCGTAGAGGCCCTGCCCGCCGTTGTTCTTCGCCATCGCGGCCGGAGCGAGCAGCAGGAAGGCCAGCGCGAAGGTAGAGAGCGTGAGCAGGAGGCGGCGCACGGACCGGGAGGATACAAGACGCTCAACCGGCCTGGCCTATCCTCGCGGGCGTGGCGCTCGACCGGCCCTCCTGCGACCCGGGTATCGCCCTGCTTCGCCTCGATCGTCCCGAGCGCCGCAACGCGCTCGACACCGCGACGATCGACGAGCTCGTTGCGGCGCTCGGCGAGCGGGCCGGCGACCCGGAGTTGCGCGCGCTCGTCCTATCGACCACAAGCCCACGCGCGCTCTGCGCCGGCGCCGACGTGTCCGAACGGCTGACGCGCGAAGGCGGCATCGCGCGCATGAAGGCCTTCGCCCGGCTCTACGCGGCCTGGGAGGCATTCCCGGCGCCGACGATCTGCGTGTGTGTCGGCGACGTGCTGGGCGCGGGGGCGGAGCTCGCCGCGGGAGCCGACCTGCGCGTGGGAGCCGACCCGCTCAAGTTCGGCTGGGTGGGAACGCGGCTGGGTGTGCCCGTGGGCCCCGCGCGGCTCGTCCCGCTCGTCGGCCTGTCGCGCGCGAAGGAGCTGCTGCTGACCGGCCGGGTGCTGGACGCAGGCGAGGCGGCCGCGCTGGGCCTGCTGCACCGGGTGGCGTCCTCCGCGGAGGCGGCGGAGGGAGAAGCACTCGCTCTCGCCGGCGAGATCGCGGCCCAGCCGCCGGCCGGCGTGCGGCAGGCCAAGCGCCTGCTGCGCCGCTTCGAGGGCACCGAGGAGCGCGTCGCGCGTGAGAACGAGATCCTCGTGTACTGGCAGCGCGAGGGACCGGGGCTACCTCAGGGCGCACCACCCGAAGGCTAAAGCCGGCGCGCCGACCTACGGCACCGGCGCGTAGGTCCCGAAGCTCCAGATGTTGCCCTCGGGGTCCCGGGCCGTGAAGTCGCGCGACCCGTAGTCGGTGTCCTCCAGCGGGCGCATGATCTCCGCGCCGGCGGCTACAGCGCGCGTGTGCAACTCGTCGGGCTGCGTGACCGAGACGTAGGTCCACCCGCCACCGGCCTGCTCTCCGAACTGCGGATCGGGCGTCGCGGGCTCGCTGCCGAGCATCACCAGCCCGTCGCCGGCCAGGAGCTCGGCGTGGGCGACGGTACCGTCCGGCCCGTCGTGCACGTCCTTCGCACTGAAGCCGAAAGCGGTATCGAGCCACTCGATCGCCGCGCGAGCGTCGTGGTAGCGCAGGGCGGGGTAGACCGGCATCTCTAAGCGATCCTACGCCGATCCGCCCTGCCTCGCTGCGCTCCTACCATGGGCCCGTGGCGGTTCTCATCGCATCCGACCTCGGCAAGGACATGGCCGGGGATCCTCTGCTTCGCGGCGTCTCCTTCAAGCTCGAGCGGCGCGAGCGCATGACCTTGTCGGGACGCAACGGCGCGGGCAAGACGACGCTCCTGCGCATGCTCGCCGGGCAGGCCTCGGTCGATCAGGGCGAGCTCGTCTTCCAGAAGAGCGCCCGGGTCGCCCTCCACGACCAGCGCCCGCCGCGGGAGCGCGACCTCTCGCTGCGCGACTACGTGCTCTCGGGCGCCGTCGAGCTGATGGCGATCGAGGAGGAGCTAGCGCGGCTCGAGACGGCGATGGCCGAGGGGGCGCACGACGAGGTGACGCTCGACGCCTACGCGACCGCCCAGGAGCGTCTCGAGCATGCCGGCGGCTACCGCTGGCGCGACCAGGCGTTGGCCACTCTGCACGGCTTGGGCTTCCGCGACGCCGACCTTGACCGGAGCCTCGCGACCTTCTCGGGCGGAGAGCTCACGCGCGGATCGCTTGCCCGTGCGCTGGCCGGGCAGCCCGATCTGCTTCTGCTCGATGAGCCCACGAACCACCTCGACATCGAGTCGCTCGAGTGGCTCGAGCAGCACCTCGTCGCGCTCGACGCGGCGATCGTGCTCGTCGCACACGATCGCTGGTTCCTCGAAGCGGTCGGCACCGCGGTGCTCGAGCTCGAAGGTGGCAGCGGCAAGTTCTTCGCCGGAACCTGGCACGCCTGGAAGCGCGAGAAGGCGGCGCGCGAGCTCGCCCTTGGGCGCGCGATCGAGAAGCAGCAAGCCGAGATCGACCGGCTCGAGCGCTTCGTCGCGCGATTCAGCGCGGGCACGCGCGCCCGCCAGGCCCAGTCGCGGGCCAAGAAGCTCGGCAAGATGGACAAGATCTCTCGCGATCCCAAGGACGGCGAGGGGCTTGCCTTCGCCTTCAAGCCACCTGAGCGCAGTGGCCGCGTCGTCTTCGAGCTGGAGGACGGCGGTCTCGAAGCGGGCGGCAAGCAGCTCCTCGACGCCGCCGCGCTGTGGCTCGAGCGAGGGGAACACGTATCGCTCGTCGGGCCCAACGGCGCCGGTAAGACCACGCTCATCGAGACGCTGGCCGGCCTGCGGGAGCTGCCGCGCGGAAAGCTGCGCCGCGGGCACAACGTCAAGCTCGGCTTCCTCTCCCAGCACGCGGAGGAGCTGAACGCGAAAGGCGCCCGCACGGTCGTCGAAGCCGCCCAGCGCCTCACGGGCCTGCCGCCCAACCCCACGCGGACGCTCCTCGGGCGCTTCCTCTTCTCCGGTGAGGATGCGGAGAAACCACTCGAGGGCCTCTCGGGCGGGGAGCGCCGGCGGCTGTCGCTCGCGATTCTCGTCCACGGCGGCGCCAACCTGCTGATCCTCGACGAGCCGACGAACCACCTCGATCTCGACAGCCGCGAGGCGCTTGAAGCCGCCCTGCGCGAGTTCCCGGGCTCGCTCCTCCTCGTCTCCCACGACCGGGCGCTGCTCGACGCTGTTGGCAGCCGCACCGTCGCCTTCGAGGACGGGAGCTTGCGCTCCTATGTCGGAGGCTGGCCCGAGTATGTGCGCGTGCGTGAGGAGCGACGCGCCGCGGATGCGGCCGCTCCGCCGGCACCCGTCGCCGCGCGAGCGCCCAAGCCACCGAAGACTTCTCGGAAGACGGCGAAGCCGGCAAACGGGCAGTCCAAGAACGCCCGCCGTGCCCAGCGCGACCTCGAGCGCGAGGTCGAGTCGGCCGAGTCGGCCCTGCGCTCGCTCGAGGACGAGCTGGCGGCGCCACACGCATGGGCGGACCCGGCCGAGTCCGAGCGATCCTCCGCTCGTCACGCCGAAGCCAAGCGGCGCGTCGAAGAGCTTTATGCCCGCTGGGAGTCGCTGGCGAGCTGAACTTCGGAGGGGCCCCTCCCTCCCGTCGTTCACCGGTCTTTCACCACGCGTTCACATCGCCGTAACGGATGGCGCGCCCGCGCTCGCCAATCTGCGGCGCAGTGAGCTCGTCGACCGGCCAACAGACCCTCCGCGCGGGATCACTCGAGATCCGCACGGGCGAATCGACGGTGCTCGCCGAAGGGCGGCCACTCGTGCTTTCGATGCGCGAGTACCTGCTGCTCGTCGCGCTCGCCAGCATGCCCGACCGCATCCTGTCCCGTGAGGAGCTGTTCGCCGCGGCGTGGAAGGCCACGCTGCGCGACGGCGACCGCTCCGTCGACGTCTACGTACGCCGGCTGCGGGTGAAGCTGCGGGCGGCGCTGCCGGGCTGGAACTACATCCACCCCCACTTCGGCTTCGGCTACCGGTTCGGGCCGGAGCCGGCCGTGGAACTTTCACATCCCGTTCACAAGCCGGTGGCTTCGTCGCAGCAGACTGCGGCGTAAGCCGAGGCCGGCCCCTGTCCGGGGCCGATCACCCCACAAGGAGAAGAAGTGAAGCCAAGACAACTCATCGTGCTCGTCGTCGCGGGGCTCATCGCCCTCACCGTCGGTGCGTGCGGAAGCTCAAGCAAGAGCTCCAGCAGCTCGTCTTCATCGGGAGGCTCGTCCTCGGCCGGCGGCACCATCAACGGCGCCGGGTCGACTCTCGGGCAGCCCGTCTACCAACAGTGGGGCTCCGACCTGAAGGATCAGGGCGTCACGGTCAACTACCAGGGCGTCGGCTCGGGTACGGGCGTCGCCCAGTGGACGCAGGGCTCCGTCGACTTCGGCGCCACCGATCCACCGCTCAAGGATGAGGAGATCGCTGCCGCCAACAAGAAGGGGACTCCGGTCCACATCCCGACGTTCTTCGGCGGGATCACCATCGCCTACAACCTCCCGGGCGTCCCTCCGGGGCTGAAGCTCGACGGCAAGACCGCCGCCGACATCTTCCTCGGCAATATCAAGAAGTGGAACGACCCGGCCATCGCCGGCCAGAACCCCGGCGTGAAGCTCCCGGCGACCAACATCGCCGTCGTCCACCGCTCCGACTCGTCGGGCACGACGAAGGGCTTCACCGCGTTCCTCTCGGCCTACTCGCCCGACTGGAAGAGCAAGATCGGTACGGACAAGACGGTCAAGTGGCCGACCGGCACGGGCGCCGCGAAGAACGCGGGCGTCGCCGCCGCCATCAAGCAGCAGGAGGGCGGCGTCGGCTACGTCGAGCAGGCCTACGCGCTGCAGAACAACTTCACCACGGCACAGGTGAAGAACTCCTCGGGCAAGTACACCGCTCCGACGCTCGATACGACGACGGCCGCCGGAGACAACATCAAGGTCCCGGGTGACCTGCGGTTCACGACGATCAACTCGCCCAACCCGGCGGCGTACCCGATCGCCTCGCAGACCTTTGTGGTGGTCTACGAGGACCTCTGCAAGGCGGGCGTGAAGCCCGATGCGGCCAAGACGCTCGTCAAGTTCCTGACCTACGGGTTGGGTGCCGGGCAGGAGTCCGCCAAGAAGCTGCAGTTCGCGCCGCTCCCCGCGCCTCTGCTCGCCAAGGCCAAGACCGCGGTTGGGTCGCTGCAGTGCAACGGCAGCCCGATCGCCGGATCGACCAAGTCGATGGAAGCCGGCGCGATGCGCCAGCGTGGAGGCGGCCGCTCGGTTCTCGAGCGGTCGCCTCTGGCGCGCCTGGCCGATCCCGCGTTCCGCGGGGCCCTCACGGCGCTCGCGCTCGGGATCCTCCTCCTGATCGCATTCTTCTTCTACAAGCTGATCCTCGAGGCCAACCCCGCGCTCTCCCGGTTCGGAGTGTTCGGGTTCACCTTCAGCAACAACTGGAACCCGTCGGCCTCGATCTACGGTGCCCTGCCTCTGCTGGTGGGCACGCTGATTACTTCGGTGATCGCTCTAGTCATCGGCGTCCCGGTGGCCATCGCCGCGGCGCTCTACCTGACCGAGCTGTGCCCGCAGCGCTTCCGCGGCCCGCTCACCCTGCTCGTCGACCTGCTCGCCGCCGTGCCCTCGGTCGTCTACGGGTTGTGGGGCATCTTCGTCCTCGCCCCGGCGCTTCAGCCGCTCGAGAGGTCTTTTGCCAAGACTTTCTCGTTCATCCCGTTCATCGGCGGAACGGTCGTGAAGCCCGGCTACTTCGTGGCGGGCCTGATCCTCGCGATCATGATCCTCCCGATCGTCTCCGCGATCTCGCGCGAGGTGATGTCGACGGTGCCCTCCGATCACAAGGAGGCCGCGCTCGCGCTCGGCGCCACGCGCTGGGAGATGATCCGCACCGCTGTCATTCCCTACTCGCGGGCCGGCATGACGGGAGCGGCGATGCTGGGCCTGGGCCGCGCCATCGGCGAGACGATCGCCGTGACGCTGGTGATCGGCAACGCCACGAGCATCGGGCACTCCATCTTCAGCCAGGGCTCGACCCTGGCCGCGGTGGTGGCCAACGAGTTCGGCGAGTCCGAGAACGACCCCCTCCACTCCGGCGCGCTGATCGCTGCCGGCCTCGTGCTCTTCGTACTGACGCTCGTGGTGAACGTCATCGCCCGGGTAATCGTGAACCGGGCCAACCGGACCAAGAGCGGGCCCGCCCGGGTCGGGGCGGGCATCGGCGCATGAGCGCGATCGCCGCCCTCTCGCCGCGCCGGCGCCGGGCCGACAAGCTTGCGCGCGGCATCTTCAGCGCCGGCGCTCTCGTGGCGCTTGTCCCCCTGTTCTTCGTCCTGTATTACGTGATCTCGAAGGGCGTCGGCGCGTGGTCGGGCGACTTCTTCACCAAGGACCCGACGGGCAACTTCCTCGGTGACCATGGCGGCGCCAAGAGCGCGATCCTCGGCACGATCGAGCTCGTCGGGCTGGCGACGGCCATCGCGGTGCCGCTCGGCATCGCCGTTGCGCTCTACCTCACCGAGTTCGGCCGCGCCAGCCGCTTCGGCCTCGTGGTCCGCTACTTCGTCGACGTGATGACGGGGGTGCCCTCGATCGTCTTCGGGCTCTTCGTCTACATCGTCCTGATCAAGACGGGCGCGTTCGGAACGTTCGCGGGGTGGAAGGGCTCGGTCGCGCTCGCGCTGCTCATGCTGCCCATCGTCGTGCGCTCGGCCGAGGTGGTTCTCCTGCTCGTGCCCGACGGCCTGCGCGAGGCGGCGCTTGCGCTCGGAGCCCCGCGCTGGAGGACGGTCCTGCGGGTGGTCCTCCCGGCCGCCATACCGGGTCTCGTCACCGGGTCGCTGCTCGCGATCGCCCGCGCCGCCGGCGAGACCGCTCCGCTCCTCTTCACCGCCGAGGCCACGAACGGGACGTCATTCGACCTGGGCAAGCGCATGAACTCGCTGCCGCTGCAGATCTTCTCCGACGTCGGCCAGGCCCAGCCCGCGCTCGTCGCCCGCGCGTGGGGGTCGGCTCTGACCCTCGTTGCCCTTATCCTCATCGTCACGCTGCTCGCCCGACTCGTATCGCGAAGGAGCCAACTCGCCGGATGAACCCACCCGAGACCAAATCCGAAGAAGGGACCCGCGTGGAGGCATCGCGATCCGAGGCTCCCCAGGCACCGGCGCCTCCCCGCGCCGCCACGACCGCTCCGGCCACCGGCCGCCGTGTCGCACTGGAAGGCCTGCACGCCTATTACGGCGACCAGCATGCCGTGAAGGGCGTGGACCTCATCTTCGAGCCCAACAAGGTCACCGCGATCATCGGGCCCTCCGGTTGTGGCAAGTCGACGCTGGTGCGCTGCATCAACCGGATGCACGAGGAGATCACCGGTGCGCGCGCCGATGGCCATATCTCCCTCGACGATCTCGACGTCTACGGCGATGGAGTCGACGTGATCTCGGTGCGGCGCGTGATCGGCATGGTCTTCCAGAAGCCCAACCCGTTCCCGACGATGTCGATCTTCGACAACGTGGCCGCGGGTCTCAAGCTCACGGGCGCGCGCGGGGGCGACCTGCGCCGCAAGGTCGAGGACTCACTGCGCGGAGCCGGCCTCTGGGAAGAGGTGAAGGACCGGCTCGACTCGCCGGGCCTGGGCCTGTCCGGCGGGCAGCAGCAGCGCCTCTGCATCGCCCGCGCGATCGCGGTCGAGCCCGAGGTGATCCTCATGGACGAGCCGTGCTCCGCTCTCGACCCGGTCGCCACGCTAAAGGTGGAGGAGCTGATCGCGGAGCTGAAGACCCGCTACACGATCGTGATCGTCACCCACAACATGCAGCAGGCCGCGCGGGTGGCCGACTCGACGGCGTTCATGCTCGACGGCGAGCTCGTCGAGTTCGGGCCCACGCAGCAGATCTTCACCAACCCGAAGGACGATCGCACCGAGCAGTACGTCACCGGCAAGTTCGGTTGAGGCCAGCCTGATGGCCGGCACGCGTCAGCAGTTCCGCGAGCAGCTCGCCCACCTCGAGGCCCAGGCGCTCGAAGGCCTCGACATGGTCGTGGCGACGCTCGATCGCGCGCTCGAATCGCTGCAGCAGCGCGACATCGAGCTTGCGCTGATCGTGGTCAACGACGACGACCGCATCGATGGCCGCTACCTCGAGGTGCACCAAGGGATCCTCTCCCTGCTGGCGTTGCAGGCGCCCGTGGCTACCGACCTGCGCGTCGTCGCGGCCCTGCTCCACGTGATCAAGCACGTCGAGCGCATGGGCGACCAGTGCGTGAACATCGCCAAGCTCATCCCGCTCGACGGCCACGAAGCGCCCGTCGACGAGGAGCTGATGCGCCAGATCGAGCGGATGGGCCTGTGCGCCCGTTCGCAGGTGGTGCAGAGCAAGCACGCCTTCGCGGAGAGAGACGCCGCGCTCGCCGAAGATCTCGTACGCCAGGACGACGAGATCGACCGGCTCAACCGCGACATCTTCAGGCGCGCGATCGACATCGGCGACGAACCCGACGTCCGCGAGTGGGCCATGCACATGACGCTGGTCGCCCGCTGCCTCGAGCGGATCGGCGACAACGCCGTCGACGTCGGGGAGCAGACGGCGTTCGTCGTGACGGGCCTCTTTCGTGAGTTCGCTGACGCTTCGCACGTCGGCGCGCGACCCTGAGCGATGCGCGGAGCCTTGAGGCGGGTCCGGGTCCGGGCGCGGGCGCTCCGTAACCGCGGTACTCCATGACCGCCGCGATGCGCTCGCGGGCCTCCTCGCCCCAGTAGCGCGTAACGAGATGCAGACCCAGATCGATCGAGGAGGAGACCCCGCCCGCGGTCGTCACGTGCCCGTCTTCGACCACTCGCTCGTCGCGGACGACTTCCTTGCACATGGGGGCCAGCAGATCGAATGAGCCCGCGTGACCGGTCGCGCGCCGATTCTTCAGGTAACCGGCCCGCCCGAGCAGTAGCGAGCCGGTGCACACACTGGCCAGCGGCCGGCTCTTACCCCAGCTGCGGAGGTACTCGAGAAAGCGTTCGTCGCTCATGAGGCGGCGGGTGCCAAGGCCCCCCGGCACCACCAGCAGGTCGAACGCCTTCAGCTCTTCGAGGATGCCGTCGGGGTGGAAGGCGAAGCCAGTCTCGTCCTCGAGCGAGGCCTTCGTCCCGACGATGCGGTGGGTGACCGACTGCTCGATGCCCATGAGCGGGACTCGACGCAGGACGTCGTAGGCCCCGACGAGATCGAGCAGCGTGAGCCCCGGGAAGGCCAGGAACGCGATCCTCTGAACCATGCCAACTACGGTATCCGGCCGCGGCCTGTCTCGTTCCCCGGAATTTGCGGGATCGATGTGAATGAACTGTTATCCCGCCGTTCCGCCGGTCCGGCCGTCTCCGCACCCGTCTAACATTCGGGCCACGATGTCGATGTCGCCCTTCCCGGTCGCAGACCGGCGCGCCGACGAGCAGCGGAGCGCTTCTCCGTTGCGCGTTGCCATAATCGATACGGACAGCGGCTTCCTCCAAGTGCTGACCAAGCGCATGAGTGCGCTGGGATGGGAGCACCGGACGTTGGCCAGCGCGGTCGCCCCCGACGCGCTCGTGTCGCTGCGTCTCAACGCTGTCGTGTTGAACCTCGCCGTCCTGGCGCCCCACGGCTGGGCATACCTCGAGCAGCTCACAGCGGCGATGCCGGCGCTCTCCCTCGTGGTCTGCACCGGCCCGTCGACGGTGGCCCAGCGAGTGCGGGGACTTCGTCTCGGCGCCGACGACTGGGTTACGAAGCCGTGCCACCCCGAAGAGCTCATCGCCCGGGTCGAGGCCGTGGCCCGCCGCCGTAAGCGCGCTCAGCCTGCGGTCGCGCCTGCGCCGGTCGAGTCCGGCGGGATCTCCATCCGCGCCGACCAGTTCCAGGCGTTCGCCGGTCCCGAGTCGCTCGATCTCACACGACGCGAGTTCGAGCTGATCAACCTACTGGCCGCTGCGGCCGGCCGGGTGCTGCCGCGCGAGGAGATCTACCAGCGCGTCTGGGGCTACGCGATGGCGCATGGCGATCGCTCCGTCGACGTCTTCGTCCGCAAGCTGCGCCAGAAGCTCGAGCGGGGCTCGCCCGATTGGCGCTACATCCACACGCACTTCGGTGTCGGGTACCGGTTCGCCGCCGAGCCGGCGGGTGGCAGCGCACCGTCGCAGGACCCGGTCGCCGCCGATGCGCCCGGGGCGCCGTTCTCGGACCACGAACCTGCCGGGCGCGACGAGCGGGCGCTCGCTACCGCGGCCAGTTCGTTCGACGCCCCTTGAACGTCGCAGCTCTTCGCAACGTCCTGATCATCCTCGGCCTCGCGGCCGTGATCGCATTCGTTCCCGGAGGCGGCACCGCGGGTAGCTTCGTCACGACTCTCCTGTCCGTGACCTTCTTGGCGACGCTCGCGTGGTTTGCCGCCGTTTTCTATCGCCAGAACCGCATCGCTCTCCTTTCGCTCGAACCCCGCCTGCGGCTTCTCCTGTACGGGTCGATTGCCGTAGGGGCTCTCACCGCGATCGCAACCCGGCGCCTCTGGGACGACGGCGGTGTTGGCGTGATCCTCTGGTTCGCGCTGATCGGGGCGGCGGTGTTCGGCATAGCCACGGTCTACCGGGTCTACCGCGGGATCTAGCGCTCGCGCGTAGTTCGTAACCGTCCCGGCGTTCTTTCTCCACATCTGCGTCTAGTTCGGTAGCTCCCGCGCTGGGAGGCTCGCTGCATGGGTCTTCGACATGAACGTGGGCAGGCGTCGGTGGAACTGGTGGCGGTGCTGCCACTGGTCGCATTGCTCGCTCTCGCGCTGTGGCAGATCGCCGTGGCGGGCCAGGCCGCGTGGCTCGCCGGCGCGGCGGCCCGGGCAGCAGCGCGCGCCGCCGCCGTGGGCGCCGACCCTTTGCGAGCCGGACGGCGCGCACTGCCGGGCGCGCTTGCGCGCAACCTGCGCGTGACTGCGGCGCGCGACGGCTCGGTCACCGTCAGCGTGGCGGTCCCGCTTGTCGTGGGACGGGGGAGCCTGACGTCGTTCCGTGAGCGGGCGCGCTTTGCGCCGCAGCGATGAAGGCTCTTCGCCGTCTCATGGGAGTCGAGGGACAAGCGTCCCTCGAGGTCGTTGCGCTGGCGCCTGTGCTCGCCGTCGTCGCACTTGGTCTCCTGCAACTGCTCGCCGCGGGGGCGGCCGCCGAGTTCGCCGATCATGCCGCCGAAGCCGCCGGGGTCGCGATCATCCAGGGCGCACAGCCCGGCCGAGCCGCGCGGGACGCGGTACCGGGATGGGCACGGTCCGGGCTTCGCGTCTCTGTCCGCGCCGGTCAAGTGCGCGTCAGCGTGCGGCCACCATCGCCCCTGCGCGCGCTGGGGCGCCTGCTCACCGCGACCTCAGAGGCAGACGTGAGGCGATGAGCGCAGCCGCCGCACGCATCCGGGCTTTCTTCTTCGAGTCAACGCCCGGAGAGAGCGTCACCCTGACGCAGGCTCCCGTGCTAGCCAATCGCGTGGCCGTCCTCGGTCGGGCGAACAGCATCGAAGGGGCGGCGGCTGCCCTGGCCCTCCGTTCTATGAGCGACCTCGGTGCGCGCTGCGCGTTGCTGGCCCGGTGGCAAGTTCGCGGGCGTGTCTGGCGCTTGCCACCTGCGCGCGGGGCAGCCCGAGCGGCCGGCGTGCTGCGCGATCGTGGGCTGCCGGCGGTGGCTTCGGGCCGGCTCGTGAGGCTCGACCTCTCGGCGGAGGCTGCGGCCGCAGCCTCCGAACTGGCGCGCGCCTCCGCCGTTATCGACGGGCCCGCGGTCCTCGTCGTCGGTTCCGCGCGCGATGAGGCGGTCGACCGCGTCCTACTCGAACACGACGAGCTCGTGCTGGTCGGCGACGAGGAGGTGCTCATGGATCGGCTCGCTGCACAGAGTTTGGCGGAACTCGGTCTGCCGATGCGGGTCGTTGCGCCTCTCACCAGATGGGGCTTCTTGGCGCTGGCGGGACTTGCCGCGGTGCCCGCCCCCTCACGCTCAGGAGCCGACGCATGATCCGTCGCGGGGAGGAAGGACAGG
This sequence comes from Solirubrobacterales bacterium, assembly GCA_038200435.1. Classification (GTDB taxonomy): domain Bacteria; phylum Actinomycetota; class Thermoleophilia; order Solirubrobacterales; family Solirubrobacteraceae; genus JBBPXY01. The sequence goes on along the minus strand of JBBPXY010000002.1, from coordinate 11,167 downwards.
CACTTCTTCTGCTCATCGCCGCGTTGGCGGCAGTCTTGTTCGGTGCTTGGGCGCTCGGCGCCGTCGCCAGTGGCATCGGCACGCGCGGGCGCAGTCAGCGCGCAGCCGATCTCGCCGCCCTCTCGGCCGCCAGGGCCATGCACGACGCCTACGACCGTCTTTTCGAGCCGGTCGAGATCGAAGGCCGTCCCAACCCGAGGCACCTCGAGCGCAGCGGTTACCTGGCGCTCGGCCGGGCCGTAGCTGTACGGAGCGCTCGCGCGAACGGCGCTTCAGCCGCCGTGGTCTCCTTCCCCGACGGGCGCTCGATGGCGCCGGTGCGGGTCCGCGTCGTCGTAGAGAAGGCCCTCGGCTTTCAGGTAGCGAGGGAGAGACGGCGGATCAAGGTGCTCGCGGTGGCCGAGGCCGACCTCGCCCCGCCGGGCGGCACCGCCGCGCTATCCCCGGGGGCGGGCGATTACCGAGGCCCTTTCGCTTACCGGCAAGGGAGACCGATGCGTCCCGACGTTGCGGTCGCGTTCGACCGCCTCGCCGCCGCCGCTGCACACGCGGGCCTGCACCTGCTGATCAACAGCGCGTGGCGATCAACTGCTGAGCAGGCCGCCCTCTTCGCCAAGCATCCCGATCCACGCTGGGTCGCTCCTCCCGGCAAGTCACTGCACCGTCTCGGCACCGAGCTCGATCTCGGGCCACCAGCGGCATACGGGTGGCTGCTTCGGAGTTCCGGCCGCTTTCACTTCATTCGTAGGTATCCGTGGGAACCGTGGCATTTCGGTTTTCAACTCAACGCCGGATCGGGGTCGGTGGGCTTCGGCCGCCGCGCGGCCGGGGGAGACGGTCGTAGCGCGTTGCCGAGTTTCGTGCCGGCGCGGTTCGCGGCGCCGATCGCGGCGGCGGCGCAGCGCTGGAACGTGTCGGGCGCGTTGCTGGCGGCTCAGATCTACGCCGAGTCGGGCTTCAATCCGTTCGCGGTCTCACCGGCGGGTGCCCGGGGGATCGCGCAGTTCATGCCGGGCACGGCCGGGGCCTACGGCCTGCGCAACCCAGTCGACGCCGCGCGCTCGATCGACGCCCAGGCGCACCTGATGCGCGACCTGCTTCGGCAGTTCGGCGCGGTGCCGCTCGCGCTCGCGGCATACAACGCCGGGCCGGCGCCCGTCGCGCGGTGCGGCTGCGTGCCCGCTGTTCCCGAGACGCAGGGGTACGTCGCGCGGATCCTCGGTCTGCTGGGTGGGGCGGGGCAGATCGGCGGGGCCGGCTCGGGGCTGGGGGTGAGGCTCGTGAGCTGAATCCTGGCTCGCCCGGACGGCGCCCCCGCCCAGGCGTACGCCCGGACCCTCAGTCCGCCTTTGTGGTGTAACCGCAGTCACGTGGTTCGTGGTTGTCCCGCGGTTGGTGAGGACGTGTGAAGGTTGCTCGCCGAAGCGGTGGCGGTCCCGCTGCTCGCGGAGGTCCTTGGGTAACCTGTTCGCGCGCGGTCAGTTCGTGATGGTGACGGGTACGCCCGGCCCGATGCGTCCGGCCAGCCAGCTGATGGCGTGGTAGTCGAGGCGCAGGCAGCCATGCGAGACGGCCGTGCCCGGTACCCCTCCGATGTTGCCCAGCCCGTGAAGCGCTATCTGGCCGGGGCCACCGTCGAACTGAGCCAGGACGTTGGACCGTGCGCTGAGCGCCAGTGCGAACGGCGCACCGACGAGGTTATGGGTGAGCCGGACTGTCTCTTCCACGAAGAAGCGTCCGTGCGGCGTCGGCGTTGAGGGCTTGCCCACGACGGCGCGGAACGCTCGCACGGCACGACCGCGGTAGAAGACGGTGATGCGGCGCCTGGCGGTCTGGGCGAGGAGGTACCAGGATGTGCTCGCGGACCTCGAGCCGCGCGACCAGATCCAACCAGCGTGACCGTTCGGGCGTCCCGGCAGCAGCACGCGCAGCCAGCTTCGCTTGTCGGCGCCCCTCCGGTGAGCGATCACGGGCAGCACCGTCGGTGTGCCGGTGATCGGGCGCCACGGGCGTACCGTGTCCACCCGGGAAGAGCGATGATCAGGCCGGGAGAAGGCGACGTGCGTCTGGTCGAGAACGACCAGTGTCTGGGTTGCCGGCACGTTTCGGGGAGCGGCCGCCGCCGGGGCGACGTCGGCAACGGCCGCGCAGGTCGCGCCGAGCGAGAGGGCGGCCATGAGCCTGGTAGTGAGCTGAAGCGTGTGTGACACGGTTACCTCCGCAGGCAGGGTGGGGCGGGCAGGTTTCCAAGCGCGCTGCTTGGACTTCTTCGAGCCGGGTTGCTCGCAGACAGTGGCATTGAAGGCACTCCGCTCCTGGGTCAGCGCAGTTGCTCAATGATCACGGAGGCAACCGCGGGTTGGGTGCCTCCGGCCAACGGAGTGATCGTGAGAGCTGTCGACTCTCCGGCCGGGTTCACGACCGCGATCTGCGAGTTGACGGTAGTCGTGGTGACGAGCGCCTCTCCGGCGATCTGGGTCGTGCCGGTCGCTCGCCCGTAGACGGTGTATGGCAGCGCCGCCGAGTTGAGCGTTAGCTCGAGCTGACCCGCTTCTGTCACCGGTACCGTGAACGCCACCCGGTAGGTGCCGATGTCGGGGAGCACGAAAGAGCTGGCGCCGCTTCTAACGATCGCGCCGTTCTGAGGGCCGTCCTTCGGGAACGCGACGGCGCTTCCGGGAGCGACGGTCGGCGCGTTGTCGGATGGCATCTGGGCGAAGAACTCCGCGTACTGGGCCGGACCGATCGGTCCGGTGGCGCCTGTTGCCCCGTCGGCCCCCGTCGCCCCGGTGGGGCCGGCCGGGCCGGTCGCCCCGTCCGCACCGGCGACCCCGGTCGCCCCTGTCGCGCCGGTTGCGCCGGCGGTCCCCGTCGGCCCGGCCGGACCGGTCGGTCCCTGCGAACCCGTGGCGCCGCCTGGCCCGGTCGCACCGGTAGCGCCGGTCGAACCGGTAGCGCCTTGCGGGCCAGTATCACCCTTGACTCCCTGCAGGCCCTGAGCTCCCCGGGCGCCCGTCACGCCGGTAGGACCGCGAGGCCCGACATCACCTCTGACACCTTGAAGGCCCCTTGTGCCCCTCCTGCCGGTCGCACCATTCCTGCCGGTGGGACCGCGCAGGCCACGGGGGCCGCGGCTACCGCGACACGCGGGTGCGCCGTGGCGCACGCAGCGGGACGCGTGAGCGCCGACACTGCCCGTGAACGCCGCCGGGCTGCAGGGCGGAGGAGGTGGCGAAGGGCAAGCTGCTGACGCCGTGCCCGCCAACCCCAACAGGGCGGCCGTGCTCAGGGCCAGAAGCAGCATTCGGTAGCGCGAACCACACATATCTCGACCTGCCTCTCTTGACCGCGGTCCGGGCCCGGCGGTCTACGAATCAACTTCACGGCTGGGGGCGGAGGCCAGGTCGACCTGCCAGCCCCGAAGGGAGCTGAGGCAGGCAAGCGAGCAACCGTCTTGTTACCTATCGGCAGGATGAGCGCAAAACACAAGCGCAGCGTGGCCGCTCTGGGCCGACCCCGCCATTCAGACCTAACGAGTCTCAAAGCAGTTCGGCTCCTGCGCGGGCCGGCATGCGAGACTCCGCGGCGACGGCCTTCGACGCTCCGGTTTCTTGTTGGGCGTCCGGGCTCAAGTGTCCCGCGTGACCTCAGCTTCGGTCGCAGGCTCGCGTAGCACGCTCACGCGAGCCGCAGCCTCTGGCACCAACCGCTCAAACCGGCTTACGTCCAGTCGAAGGCGCCTATCCCAAGCCTCCACCAGAGGACGCATCGTCGACTCATCCCAAGCCCGCTCCCCGGCAGAGGCGTCACCGTCAACCATGGACACGTGAGTCTAGAAGCGAACCACCGCTCGGCACATCGAGGACTTGGTCACCGCGCCGGCATCGCTATCTCTCAACGCTCGTTCGCACATAACGACCCGTGTTTGGGTCCGTGAGCTTGCGCGGCGCGAGCTAGGCAGATCGTCACGGTCACGTCCACGGGTGACCGCTTCTTACGCCGCAGCAGAGCCGCCTGCCGGTCGGAATGGCGCCTCGTCACCGCCACCCACAACCTGCTCAAGCTCTACACCGCGCAGACGGCCGTCGCGCGCGCCTGACGGCCGCCCCCGGCCGCCTCGCTGCTCGGCCCGCACACTCCCAGCCGCCACCGCCCTCGTCGGCTTTACGCAACAGCCACCGCGCAAAGCATGTTCACCTGCGCCAACGGCTGCATGCGCCTCGTACCACGAAGCGGGACTGCGCTGCTCGCGGACAGTGCGCCGCGTCATGATCAAGGCGACGGTCGCGCTACGAGGCTGTGGATGCCGTGACGTCGATCTGCCTGAGGAACTCAGCTGTGGGTAGTGCTGAGTGCCGTGACCGCCATAACCATCATGAGTCCGGTTCCGGCAAGTCCCACGGACATGACCCGCGCGAAGCCGCCGCGCTCCTGATTGCGAAGCCGTGTGTCCAGAACCCCTCCGCTGAGAAAGAAGGCAAACCCAACGGCGAGCAGGACTTCGCGGCCGAGGCTAAACGAGGCATGTCGCCCGGCGTAAACGAGGGCGAACACGACTCCGACCAGTAGTAGCGATGGCCAGGTTGCGCGTTTCGCATGCTCACGGCTCAGAGGCTGCCGTAGCGGCGGCACGTTGCGGGCGAGCCCGTCCGGCTGGTGACCCGGCGGATTTGCCGACGGCGCGCTGGAGAGAGCGAGTCGCACACGGTCGGGATCGTTCCAGCTTGCGAGCTGAAGCGATGCACTGACCGGGTCGGCGACCCGGAGCATCACACCCGGAGCCGGGGAGGATGGTTGGAGCGGCCGCAGCGGAAGGAAGTCGCTGAGACCGAAAAAGCGGCGGCGCGGCTCGGAGAACTTAAGCGGCTGGTCGAACACGATCGCGAGATTCGGTACGGCTCGTTCCGCGCCCAAGATAGGCAGAACCGAGCCGCCGATCGAGGAATACAGATACGACGCGCCGCCATCAACTGAGAAACGCAGCCGCTCGTCCGCATTGGCCACCGCCTCAGCATCGATGATCACGCCGGCCACGCCGGTCCGGTGCAGCTTGATTGGTCGGCGCAGGGTACGAGGAAGGATGATCGAGAGAACATTCTCTCCGACTGCGACCTCACCACCGGCACTGGCATCAAGCAGAAAGCGCCTGGCGTAGCTCAGCATCGGGAGGGACGCCAGCGACATCAGGAGAAGAAAGGTGTGCGCCCCTCCGACGGCTCCAGGACCCGGCTTTGTGGTCACGCAGAACGCCACCCACCCGACCGCCGAAGCCAACAGCGCCAGGGCGCACATTCCGGCCGCGATTCGCGACGAGCGCCGGCGCTCGAGCTTCAGCGCTCTACCCAGCGCACCGTTTGCCCGCGGCTCAAGCGCGTCCACAGCCACGATGCCAGCATCGGCACGTTCGGATCGGCGCTTGACTCCTGCGCGCCGGGCCCGGCGCCTCCTGCCCAAACCATCCGAGCGTCTGCTCTCGCGGCGTAGCTATAGCCGCCCGGCGCGTGGAGCGTTAGCGTCAAGCCGTCGGGATCGCCGCCGCCTGAGCTGTTCCCTGTCAGAATTGTGCGAGACGTGCGTGAGGCTCATCGCTGCCCTTCGATTCGTCGGCGTTGGCGTCGGGGCGGCGCGTCATGTGCGGTAGTCGTTGCGACTGCGTGCGGCGTAGCGGGTTGCGGGAGTGAACCCCGCGGCCGGGCCGGAGGCGGCGGGCGGCAGGATGACCGGCAGGTCGTTCTGGAGTTGATGGGTCAGGCTCGCTCCGCGCTTTTGGCCAAGGACTCTGGCGGAGTTTGCTCGCTCCTCACGGCGCATGGGCGGGAGCGTGTGCTTGGCTTTCGAGCCGATTACGACCAGGAAGGAAGCCTTCCCACCAAAGACCGTCGGCTTCCGCAGACTTGTGAGGCCATGGTCGATCGTGAGCACGTCGATGCGCAGCAGCCCGGCATCAGCTGGCTCGGAGACCTGCGTCGCTCTCGTTTCGTCCTTAGGACCTTGAATCAAGGCTCGGCGCGCGTTGCGTTGATGGTTCAGAAGCCATACGGTCCCGTCGTCGAGTTCTCTCTGCGAAAGACTGCCGGCGGTTGGCGTATCGACGACTCGGACGGCGTCCCGACTGGTCACTAAAGGAAGCCAGCGCTGGCCCCGAGCGCCTGGCGCAGAAACGAAGCGGGGACGCTGCGAAGCAGGCTGAAGCATTGAGACCTAACGTGTCTCATAGCATTTCGGCTTCAATTTGAACGCGGGATCGGGCTCCGTGGGCTTCGGCAGGCGCGCGTCGACGGGTGGCGATGGCGGGAGTTCGTTGCCGAGCTTCGTGCCCGCCCGCTTCGCGCCGGCGATCGCAACGGCGGCGCAGCGGTGGAACGTCTCTGGCGCGCTGTTGGCGGCGCAGCTCTACGCCGACGGGTGCTAGGGGGATCGCACAGTTCATGCCGGGCACGGCCGGGGCCTATGGGTTGCGAAATCCGTTCGACGCGGCGCGCTCGATCGACGCGCAGGCGCACCTGATGCGCGACCTGCTGCGCCAGTTCGGAGCGGTGCCGCTCGCGCTCGCCGCCTACAACGCGGGCCCGGCGCCGGTTACGCGGTGCGGTTGCGTGCCGGCGATCCCTGAGACGCAGGGCTACGTGGCGCGGATTCTTGGATTGCTCGGCGGGGCGGGCCAGGGCCCGTCCGGCAACGCGGGGCTCAGCGTAAGGCTGGTGGAGTGAAGCGGGAATTGCTCTCCGACGCCGTCGGGCTCACTCGACGCCGAATGGGCTCGTGTACGCGTCTGGTCCTCAGAAGCACAAGCCGCCGCGCTGGCCTTGCATAGCCCGACCTCACGGCGCCTAATGACGCGAAGAGTCTCGCCTGCCCGCCTGCGGTCCCCGTGCCGCTCGACATGGCACGGGAGGTCTTGCGACTCTCACGGTGTGCGTCTGACGGAGGACATGCAGCGGGTTGTGCGCGAGCAGGCTCTGGGGTTTGTGGCGACGGTGCGCGCGGACGGCACGCCGGCGCTGTCGCCGAAGGGCACCACCAGCGTGTGGGACGACGAGCACCTCGTTTTCTTGCACATCCATTCCGAGGGCACGGTGGCCAACCTCGCGACCAATCCGCACGTCGAGGTCAACGTCGTTGATCCCATCCGGCGCAAGGGCTACCGCTTTGCCGGGCACGCTGAGGTGCTGTTGGAGGGTGCGCGCTTCGAGGAGGTGCTCGCGCGCTTTGAGCGCGAGCGCGGGACCGATCGCGGTGCGGTAAAGGCCGCCGTGCTCATCAAGGTCACTGCGGCGCACGAGGTCATCTCGCCCGCCTATGACGACGGCGGCAGCGAGGCGACTGTGGCGCAACGCTTCTTCGCCCACCACGGCCGGCTCTATGACGCCGCCTTTCCGTCCGGCGGGGCAGGCGAGGAGGTGGCGTGTCGCGATGGGTATGAGATCTCGACCGGTCGGCGACGGTTGGACCTCGACGTGGTGCACGGCTTCCTGGTCGGCGCGTACTGGTCGCGCGGTGTACCGCGGGACGTCGTTGAGCGCGCGATCGAGCACTCGCTGTGCTTCGGTCTCTACGCGCCGGGTGGGGCGCAGGCGGGCTTCGCGCGCGTGGTCACCGATCACGCCGCGATCGCCTACCTGGGCGACGTCTTCGTGGTACCCGGCTACCGCGGGCGCGGTCTCGGCGTGTGGCTGATCGAAACGGTCCTCGCGCACCCCGACCTGCAAGGCTTGCGTCGCTTCGAGCTGGCTACCGCCGACGCCCACGCGCTGTATACGCGCTTCGGGTTCGCTCCCTTTCGCCAGCCGGAGCAACAGCTGGTCATAGAGCGCGCCGACGACGACCTCTACGGACAGCACGCGGGCAGCGAGCAGCACTAGGTTCGGGTGAACGGTGTTTACGGCAGCATCGCCGTCCCCATACGCGAGGACGATCCCTTGCCGCTCGCCACGGACTCCTACCGTGAAATCGCCTGACCGTCCGATCAGGCCAATCGAGTGCCGGCGAGTGCTTCGACCTAGCGTTAGGCTCGCAGGTCCGGCGAAACGATGGGACCTATGACGGCGCAGAGGACCACCGTGCGGTGGGCGGACGTGGACGCCAACGGCCATGCCCGCAACACCGCCTACAGCGAGTACGGCACCGATGCCCGGCTGGCCCACCTGGCCACGCACGGATTCACCCTCGCCCGGTTTCACCAACTGCGCCTCGGACCCGTCGTATTCACCGAAACGCTGACCTACCGCCGAGAGCTCCACCTCGGCGACCAGGTCACCGTCACCGTCGAGCTCACCGCCCTGAGCTCCAGCGGGCATCGTTGGGGGCTACAGCACCAGATCAACCGGGGCGAGGAGCTCGCCGCGTCGGTCCGGCTCACCGGCGGCTGGCTGTCGCTGGACACCCGCCGGCTTGCCGCGCCACCAGACGCACTGACCGCCGCAATGACCGCCTTACCCCGAACCGACGACTTCGCCGAACAGCCCGACTCGGGATAAGACCCTCTCGGGCTGCAGGAAAGGGTCTGCCGATCCGCGCTACCAGCGCCGTCAAGATGAGAAGCGCGTGGGCCGGCCGCCACGAAGGGATCCCTCTGTGGGCCGGGTACCGGAGGGCTATCGGAGCAGGTCGCGGAAGAAATAGTTGAGTGCGTGGTTGAGCACGGTCGCCTTTTCCCATTGCAGGAAGTGCCCGCATCCTGACACGAGGAACGGTCCGATGATCTCGGGGAACACCGTTTCGCACATCGCCGGGAACTCGGCCCGGATGACGTGGTCTTCGGGGCCGTAGAGCGCGAGTGTGGCGACTGGGCTGGGCTCGTGGAATCGGGGTGGCTCTGAAACGGGTCGAGCGCCGAGTCCGGACTCGTAGTAGCCGAATGACGCGCGGAGCTTCGTGGCGTCGGCGAACGGCTCGGTCATGAAGTCGATGTCCTCGCGGGTGAAGGTTCTGGGCGCTGCCCAGAACCGGTGGCCGTAGAACTCGGCGACGTAGCGGCGTCGGCGCTCCTCGGTGTCGAGCTCCGCTATGAGGGCGTCGGCGTCCCGGCCCTGGCGCAGGAAGTAGTCGGCTGCCATCCGCGCCTCCCGGGGCGGGGGCGTCGGGGCGCCCTCGACCTTCGGGAGGATCGTGTTGAACAGGCATTGGCGCACGATGAAGCCGGGAAAGCGCAGGCCGAGATCCTGGATCACCCCGCCGCCGAGATCCCCACCCACCGCGGCGCAGGCCGGATGACCGAGCACGTCCTGGACGAGGGCGTGGAGGTCGCGCGCAGCGACGGCGAGATCGTAGTGGCCGTCCGGGGCAAGGCCGGAGGCGCCGAAGCCGCGCAGATCGGGCACGATGACCTCGAAGCCGGCTGCCGCCAGCGGCGCGATGTTCCGCCACCAGATCCGCATTGTCTCGGGCCAGCCGTGGACGAGCAGGAGCGGGTAGCCAGGGTTCTCGCGCACGTAGGCAAGCTCGAGCCCATCACGAACCTCAGCCTGTTCAACGGCGAACATGCCTCATAGCTTCCCACCCGGCCCAGCACGACCACGCGCAGATGATCACGCCTGGCCGTTCGATCCCGTCCGCTGCGGACCATGGGGCGCCCTCCGGCACTCGCCCGGACGCGACACTCGGGCGGCGGGCCGGATCGCGCGGGGTGCGGGGGTGCGCCAAGATCCGCGGGGCATGTCTCTCGATGGGGGTTCCCTGGGCTCCAGGCGTCTGGTTCTGGTTGCGCCTGGGTCGCGTGGCGATGTGCAGCCGTTCGTGGCGCTCGCGAGCGGTCTTGCTCGCGCTGGTTACACGGTGCGTGTTGCGGCGCACGAGGCTTTTCGCGCTTTGGTCGAGGCGGAGGGCGCGGAGTTCGCCGTGTTGAGCGGCGATCCGCAGGCGTTGGTGCTTGACCCGGCGACGCAGCGGATCGTCGACTCGGGCGGTAACCCGCTGAGTGCGCTGCGGGGGTTTCGCGCCGCGCTGCGGGAGCTGGGCAACACCGTCGTCGTGGACGCTTGGCGGGCGGCTCGCGACGCCGACGCGGTGGTTCATTGTGGTCCGTTGTCGCTTCCAGCTTTCTACGCGGCGCAGGCGCTGAAGCTGCCCTCGATCGGGGCGGCGGTGCAGCCGCTGGCGCCCACGCGCGCGTTTGCGACGGTCGCCGTGGCTGGGCTACGGCTGCCTGGGGAGGTGAACTTGCTCAGCCACTTGCTCGCTGAGCAGGCGTTCTGGGGGCTGTTTCGTCCGGCGATCAGCTCCTGGCGCGGTCGAGCCGGCGAGGCGCGTGCGCCGCTGCTCGGGCCGTTTCACGGCTGGCGGGCTGGTGGGCACCGGTTCGTTTACGGCTTCAGTCCGACTCTGCTGCCCAAGCAGCCGGACTGGCGGCCCAACGATCACGTCACCGGCGCGTGGCTGAGCGACTCATCCCCGCAGACGCGCCTGCCCGGCGAGCTGGAGGCGTTTCTGGCCGCCGGGCCCCCGCCGGTCTACATCGGCTTTGGCAGCATGACCACGAGCGACCCCGCCGGGCTCACCGACATCGTGCTCGGCGCGATCGAGCGGACAGGCCACCGCGCGGTCTTGGGATCGGGCTGGGTCGGCCTGGGGGCTCGCACGCGCTCTGACGGTGTCCTGGTCGTCGGCGAGACGCCACACGGCCTGCTGTTCTCGCGCGCGCTCGCTGTCGTTCACCACGGCGGTGCTGGCACCACCCACGCCGGCCTGCGCGCGGGCGTGCCCAACCTCGCGGTTCCGTTCGGCGGCGACCAGGCGTTCTGGGGTCAGCGCATCGCCGCGATCGGTGCCGGCCCGCCCCCGATCCCACGACGCAAGCTCACCATCGACCGGCTCGCAGACGCCATCCACGCAATGGCCACCAACGCCGGGATGCGCAACCGTGCCGCCAGCGCCGGACACGCGCTCGGCAACGAACGCGGCATCGAGCACGCCGTGACAGTCATCACCCAAGCGCTGGGCGACCCACCGCGTCCGGCCGCGGCAGCCACGTAGATGCCACATGACCAGTCCCGCCGAGCCGCTCGACCGGCCGCCCCTATGACGAAGCCTGGGACGCCTGGGACTACGGCTATGGCGCCCAAGCCGCAGGCTGCCGCAGAGAAGAGCGACCGCCGACTTAGGCATGCTGGACCAGCACCGAAATCCGCGGTCGCCTCCGTCGGGTTGCTGAAATCCGGCTGACCGTCGT
>JBBPXY010000001.1:0-14338 GCA_038200435.1 Solirubrobacterales bacterium | reverse complement strand
CGCCGCCGCCGCGGCGGCGACGGCCTGCTCGGCCTCCGCCACCCGGCGGCGCAGACGCTCACCCTCCTCCTGGGCGTCCCGCAGAGCCTCGCGGCCCGCGTCGGCGCGCGCGCGCTCGCGCGCAGCGCGCTCACGAACCTCGTTCAGCCGCGCCGCGCCCTCTTCGGTGGCCTCGAGCCGGCGGCGGCGCTCCGCGTGGGCGCGTTGTTCGGCCGCGCGCAGAGCCCGGCGCGCCTCGGCAAGCCGCTCCTCGCTCCGGGCGGGGCCTGCGGCTGCGCGCTCGACCTCCGCCTCCAGTCGCGCCACCTCACTCGAGAGCTCGGCGACGAGCGCCTCCGCCTCCGCGGCGCGACGCGCCTGCATCTGCTCCCCGAGCTCGGCGCGGCGGGTCCGGCGCTCGGCGAGATCGGCCCGGTCGACGACCTTGGGCGGGTCGTCGTCGCCTCCGTTGCCGGGACGGATGCTCTGCGGAGGGTTCACCCGGCCGAAACTAGTCGCCCGGGCGGACGGGTTTCGCCGTCCCTAGCTTCCGATTAGGAGGGGTGAGAACAAGGAGCCTCGGCCGTGTCCTTTTCTGTCCACGGGCGCGGTCGACGGTGAGCTGTGGACCGAAAAGGCCGCTATGTGGCCCTAGCTGTCCACGAGTCGGTCTGGCCGACGGCTGTGGACAGAAAAGGACGCGCTTCCCCTCCTGGATGCCGTTCGCCGGTCGAGGGAGGGGCTACGAGGAGGAGCCGGCGCGGCGCTGGGCCACGATCAGCCCGCCGATCGCGAACGCCACGACAACGCCCGCGCCGACCTTCTGCGGTTTGTCGCCGTAGCGGCGGCGCAGGTAGAGGCGCGCGCCTTTCCACACGACGAAGCCAAGTACTCGGTAGCCCATAGCCGCGATCCTAGCCCTTCTCGTCGCTCTCGTGCAGCCGCCACGCGAGGCGTGACTGCAGCGACCAGAGCTCGATGAACCCCGGCGAGGCGTGCTGGGTGAACAGCCCGCCCGAGTCGGCGAAGGACGCGAGCGCCTCGTCATAGATGGCATGTGGCGAGTGGCGAGTCACCACGCGAACGCTTCCCTTGAAGAGCTTGAGGCCGATCGTGCCGCTCACGTGACGGTTGACCGAAGCCATGTAGGCGTCGAGGTCGACTCGCAGCGGCTCCCACCACAGACCGGCGTAGACCAGATAGCCCCACTTGCGATCGAGCTCGGGCTTGAACTGGTTCTGATGGATCGTGCCCACCAGCTTCTCGAGCTCCCGATGCGCCGTCAGCACGAGCGCCGCGGCCGGAACCTCGTAGATGTCGCGCACCTTCAGCCCGACGATGCGGTCCTCGATGTGATCCACGATGCCGGCGCCGTGGCGAGCCCCGATCTCACCCGCGCGCTCGAGCAGCTCGACCAAACCGAGCTTCTCACCGTTCAGAGTGACCGGCACGCCCTGCTCGAAGCCGAGCTCGACCGTCTCGGGCTCGTCGGGCGCGTCTTCGGGCCTGGTCACGAGCTGGAATACGTCGTCCTCCGGCGCGTGGGAGAGATCTTCGATCCACTTGCCCTCGGAGGAGCGGCCCCAGAGGTTGTCGTCGATCGAGTACGGCGCCGACTCGGTGCCGCCCTTGACCGGAATGCCGTGCTCGCGGGCGTAGGCGATCTCCTCGTCGCGGCCCATCTGCCAGGTGCGAACGGGAGCGAGAACCCTGAGCTCGGGCGCCAGGGTGGCGATCGTCGTCTCGATCCGAACCTGGTCGTTGCCCTTGCCGGTGCAGCCATGAGCGATCGTGTCGCAGCCGGTGCGCCGCGCGTGCTCGACAGCGAGCTTGGCGATCAGCGGCCGGCCGAGCGCGGTGAAGAGCGGATAGCCGCCGCCGTAGAGCGCGTTGGCCTTGATGGCGGGGGCGACGAAGTCGTGGGCGAACTCCTCGCGCGCGTCGACGACGGCGTAATCGACCGCGCCGAGCTGGCGGGCCTTGTCCTCGATCGCGCCGTAGTCCTCGCCCGGCTGACCGAGGTTCACGGTGAGCGCGACGACCTTCGCTCCGTACTCGTCCTGTATCCACTTGAGCATCACGCTCGTGTCGAGACCGCCCGAGTACAGGAGCAGAACACGGTTGACCGCGTCAGGATCAGCTTCGTAGGAGGCCGTCCGCGTGTGGCCGGGCGCGGCAGCAATGCGGTGGACCTCGGTGCGCTGGGGCTCGGACACGGCGCGGGAGACTAGAGCAGGTCGGCCAGGCGGCCGAGCGCGTCGTCGATCTGAGCGTTGTCCACGACGAGCGGCGGCTCGAACCGCACCGTGGTCGGACCCGTCGCGTTGAGCACCAGACGCTGCTCGAGCAACGCGCGGCGCACCAGCTCGGGCGCCCCGCCGGCGGGCAGCTCGATGGCAAGCATCAGTCCGCGCCCGCGCACCTCGGAGACCCCCGGCAGGTCGCGTAGCCCCTCCGCGAGACGCTCGCCGAGGTCGACGACGCGCGCCAGCAGCCCTGGGTCGTCGATCACGCCGAACGCGGCCAGGGCCGCCGCAGCGATCATCGGGCCCCCGGCGAACGTCGAGCCGTGGTCGCCGGGCCGCAGCACGTCGGCCAAGGCGGGCGAGGTCACGAGCGCGCCGATGGGCACGCCGCCGCCGAGCCCCTTGGCGAGGGTCATCGCATCAGGGACGACACCGGTCTGCTCGTAGGCCCACAGAGTCCCCGTGCGGCCCATCCCGCACTGGATCTCGTCGAAGATGAGCGCGGCGCCGACGGCATCGCAGGCCTCCCGTGCAGTCTGGAGCAGTTGATCGGGCAATACGTGGATGCCGCTTTCCCCTTGGACGGGTTCGAGCAGCACGGCGGCTGTGCGCTCGGTGACGGCGGCCCGCATGGCGGCAGCGTCGGGTGGAATCACGACGAAGCCCGGCACCAACGGACCGAAAGGAGCCTGCTTCGCCTCTTGGGGAGTTGCCGACAACGCGCCGTAGGTGCGTCCATGAAAGGCGTCGTGCACGACGACTAGCTCTCCGCCCGCCCGGTGGCGTCGAGCCAGCTTGATCGCGGCCTCCACCGCCTCGGCGCCCGAGTTGGTGAAGAAGACTTTGCCGCCGAGCGAGCGCTCCGAGAGGCGAGCCGCCAGCCGCATCCCCGGCTCGGTGTAGAAGAGGTTGCTCACGTGCATCAGCCGCGCCGCCTGCTCGCGCACCGCATCCACCACCTGCGGATGGCAGTGGCCGGTGTTGACCACGGAGACGCCGGCGAGGAAGTCCAGGTACTCGTGGCCCTCGGCGTCCCACAGGCGGCATCCCTCGCCGCGCACGAACTCGACGGGAGCGCGCAGGTAGGTCGGCACGACGTGGTCGCGCTCGAGGCTTTGGAGCTCGTCGAGGGCCATCACTCGGCGGGCTTGACCTTGGTGCCGATGCCCGCGTTGGTGAAGAGCTCCAGCAGCAGCGAGTGCGGCTGGCGGCCGTCGACGATGTGCGCGTGGCTCACCCCGCCGTGAATCGCTTCGAGACAGGCCTGCAGCTTGGGCCGCATCCCGCCTTGCACGCCGTCGAGCGCGGCTTCCACCTGATCGGCCGAGACCTCGGATATCACACTCTCCGGGTCGGAGGGATCGCGCAGCCAACCCGGCACGTCGGTGAGGAACATCACCTTGTACGCGCCGAGCGCCCGTGCGACCGCCCCCGCAGCCTCGTCGGCGTTGATGTTGTGAGAGCGGCCCTCGCGATCGGCAGCGACGGAGGCGATCACCGGTATGTAGTCCTCGGCGACGTGCAGCAGCACGTCGACGTTGACGCGCTCGATTCGACCCACCAGGCCGATGTCCTCGCCCCCCGGTGCGGTCTGGCGGGCGGCGCGAAAGAGCATGCCGTCGTCGCCGCATAGACCGACGGCGGACTGCCCGTGGCGCCCGAGGCGCAGGACGATGTCCTTGTTGACCTTGCCGACCAGCACCATCTTCGCGATCTCGACCGTGTCGGCGTCGGAGACGCGCAGGCCCCCCACGAACTCCACGGGCAGGTCCAGGCGCTCCATGTACTTGGTTATCTCGGGGCCGCCACCATGCACGACGACCGGCCTGAGCCCCACGTACTTGAGCAGCACGACATCACGGGCGAAGTCCTCGCGCAGCTCGGGGTCGCTCATCGCCGCGCCGCCGTACTTGATGACGATCGTCTTGCCGGCGAACTCCCGCATGTAGGGGAGCGCCTCGAGGAGAGTTCCTACGTCGCGCATAGCGCCTCAGCTCGTGTAGTCGGCGTTGATGGACACGTACCCGTGAGAGAGGTCGGAGAAGAAGACCTCGGTCTCGGCGCCTTCGCCGGGCAGGCCGATGACGTACTCCACCTCGTCCGCGCTGACCGCGGTGACGAGGGCGTCCGCGTCGTGCGGAACGCCCACGCCGCCCGAGCACACGGGCACGCCCGCGATCTCGATATCGAACGGCAGCGGCGCGGTGCCGGGCAGCGCCGCCCCGATGGCCTGGGCGATGCGCCCCCAGTTGGGGTCGGCTCCGTTCAGCGCGGTCTTCACCAGGGGCGAGTTCGCCACCGCGCGGGCGGTGTCCTCCACTGCCGTGAGCGTTCCGCCGCGTACCAGCACCCGCCCGACCCGCCGCGCGCCCTCGCCGTCGCGAACCATCGTGAGGGCTAGCTGGCGGAAGAGAGCGTCGAGCGCCTCGCCGAGGGCGAGCTCGTCATCGGACTCAGGTATGACTTTCACACCGCTCGTGCCGCTGGCCATGAGGATCACGGTGTCGTTGGTGGAGAGCTGCCCGTCGACGCTGATGCGATCGAAAGAGCGCTTGACGCAGACACCCAGCAACAGGTCCGCGGTCTCCGGCTCGAGCTCCGCGTCGGTCTGCACGAAGCACAGCAGCGTCGCGAAGTGCGGCGAGATCATCCCGGCGCCCTTGGCCTGGGCGCTCAAGCGGATCTTGCCGCTCGGCAGCTCCACTTCGAGCGAGGCGCGCTTCTCGAAGGCGTCGGTGGTGCGGATGGACTCGGCGAACGCCGCATCACCGTCCGGCGCGAGCTCGCCGCGGGCGCGCCTGAGGCCACCGATGATCTTCCGTGCGTCGAGCTGCACGCCTATGACTCCGGTGGAGGCCACGGCCACGCGCTCGGTGGGGGCTCCGGCCACCATTGCGCCGGCGCCTTGAGTCTGGGCGGCGGCGTCGAGCCCGCGGCCGCCGGTCGCGGCGTTGGCGTTGCCCGAGTTGGCGACCACGGCGCGGAGGTGGTCGAGCTCGCACCGCTCCTGGCACACGAGCACGGGTGGAGCCAGCACGCCAGAGCGCGTGAACCGTGCCGCGCTGCTCGGCTCGGGCTCGTCGCAGACGAGCAGGCCGAGGTCGAGCACGCCGTCGGCCTTGATACCGCAGGCCACCCCAGCGGCGCGGAACCCGGCCGCCAGGCCGCCCTCGAGGTCGGTGACGTGCGCGGGCCGGTCGACCCAACGCGAGGAGAAGAAACCGGGAGTCATGATTCGAGCGCCATCCCCTCGTCGAAGCCGAACATGAGGTTGAGGTTCTGCACCGCCTGGGAGGCCGCGCCCTTCCAGAGGTTGTCGATCGAGGCGAAGACGAACACCTTGCTCCGCGCGGGGTCGGCCTGCACGTGCACGCGGCAGAGGTTGGTCTCGCGGACCTCGCGCACGCCGGGTGGCCGGTCGGCGAGCTCGACGAACCGCTCCCTGGCGTAGGCCGCTTCGTACAGGGCGACGAGCTCGTCTTGCTCGAGCGGCTCGGCGAGGGTCACGTAGGCGGAGATCAGCTCGCCCTGATCGAGAGGAAGCAGGTGCGGCACGAACGTGACGGGCTGACCCAGCTCCTGCTCGATCTCCGGCCGGTGCCGGTGCCCCGTGACGTTGTACGGAGTCACGTTCTCGTCCGCCGCGACGAAGTGGGTGCTGGCCGCCGCTTTGCGCCCGGCGCCGGAGATGCCCGACTTCGCGTCGATCACGATGTCCGTGGTCAGTCCCCGCAGCGGCCCGAGGCCGATCAGCGACGCCGTCGGGTAGCACCCCGGGTTGGCGACGAGGTCGGCGCCCGCGATCTGCTCGCGGTGCCGCTCGGGCAGCCCATAGACGCCCGTGCCGAACAGGTCGGGCGCGCCGTGCTCGCCGTACCAGGCTTCGTAGGTCGCGCGATCGCTCAAGCGAAAGTCGGCCGAGAGGTCGACCACCCGCGCGCCGCGCTGTCGCAGAGCGGCGACGACCGGGGCCGAGGCGCCGTGCGGGTAGGCGACGATGGCCGCGTCGACCGCGGCGTGGCGGTCGAGATCAAGCTCCTCGAGCACGAGCGGCACCCGATGCTGGGGGTAGACGTCCTGCAGGCGGCGCCCAACGTCGTCCCCCCGGGCAGTAAGGCTGCTGAGCTCGAACTGCGGATGGCGGTGCAGAAGCCGCGCGGCGATCGCGCCGGCAAAGCCCGCAGCGCCGAAGACCGAGACGCTAGGCACGGGCCACCGCCCCCAGGTCGCGGCCGAGCGCGGCGAGGATCTTCTCCCGCTGCTTGCTCGTCTCCTCGTCGGTGAGCGTGCGGTCGGCGGCACGGAACTCGAGGGAGAGCGCGAGGGAGACCTTCCCCTCGCCGGCCTGGGCGCCGCGGTAGACGTCGAACACCTCGACCCGGGCCAGTGACGACCCTGCCGCGCCGCGCACCACCTCGAGCACCCGGCCCGCCGCGACGGAGGCGTCGACCACCACGGCCAGGTCCTGGCGCACCGCGGGGAAGCTCGTGAGGTCGCGGTAGGCGCCGGCCGGCGCGGAAGCGTCGGCGACCGCGTCGAGGTCGATCTCGAAGCCTGCTGCAGCGTCAAGATCCCAGGCCTCGAGCACTAGCGGATGCAGCTCGCCGATCCAGCCCACGGGGCGACCGACGGCGGTGACCGAGGCGGCCCGGCCCGGGTGCAGGAAGGGTTCGCCGCTCATCTCGACGCTCCACGGCAAGCGCATGGTGTCGAGCAGCGCCGCAAGCAGTCCCTTCGCGGCGAAGAAGTCGGCTGGCGGCGGCGAGGATTCGCGCCAGGTTGCAGGCCGCGCCGCGCCGGTCAGCACGACGCCAAGGTGATGAGCCTCGGCCGGCAGCTGTTCACCCTCCTGGGCGCGATAGGTCGTGCCCATCTCGAACAGACGCAGCTCGCCTGCTCCACGCGCGATGTTGTGCCGGGCCGCATCCAGCAGCGAGCCGAGCAGCGTCGTGCGCATGAGCGAGAGGTCCTCCGACATGGCGTTCTCGATCGCCACCGCGGAGCGCAGCGGGTCGCCATCCGGCAACCGCAGGCGATCGAAGAGCGCTGCGCTCGTGAAGCTCCATCCGGTGATCTCGTGCGCGCCGCGCCCGGTGAGCGCGCCGGCAGCAGCGCGGCGCAGCCGCTGGCGCGGGCTCAGGCCGCCCGAGGTCCCCCGCCGCGACGGCAGCGTCGCGGGCAGCTCCTCGAGCGCGACGAGGCGGGCGAGCTCCTCGATCACGTCGGCCTCGCGGGTGACGTCGTCGCGGCGGAAGTGCGGCACGGTGACGTCGAGGCCGCCGTGCGCGGGCGCGACCCCGAACTCCAAAGCCTCGAGGACTGTCGTGGCGCGATCCGGCGCCACCGGCACGCCGAGCAGCCCGGTCACCCGCGCCTCGCGCACGTGGATGTGAGCGGGCGGCGGGGGCGATTCGCCCACGTCGATCGTCCCCGGCCGAAGGGTCGCTCCGCAGAGGTCGATCATCAAACGCGCAGCGACGGCCTGAGCCTCCAGGGCCTGCTCGGGCTGAAGCTGCTTCTCGAACCGGCCGCTCGCCTCGCTGCGGAGGCCGAGCCTGGTCGAGGTGCGCTGGATGTTCGGCCCGTTCCACGTCGCCGCCTCCATCAGGACGCGCGTCGTCTCGCCCGAGACCTCCGAGCGCGCCCCACCCATCACCCCGGCGATGGAGGTCGGGCCTTCGTCGTCGGCGATGAGGACCACGTCGGGGTCGAGAGTGCGAGCGACTCCGTCGAGGGTCTCGACGCTCTCCCCCTCCCCCGCGCGGCGCACCTCGAGCCGGCCGCCCGCGACGCGGTCGAGGTCGAAGGCGTGCAGCGGCTGGCCCGTCAGCAGCATCACGTAGTTCGTGATGTCGACGACGTTCGAGATCGGCCGTTGCCCCGCCGCCATGAGACGCGCCTTCAGCCACGGCGGCGACGGGCCGACTCGCACGTCGTCGAACACCCGCGCGGTGAACCGCGGGCAGAGCTCCGCCGCCTCGACGACGACCTCGGCGCCCTCCACCTCTCCCGGCGAGCCAGGATCCTCTGCCCACGGCACGGGAGCGAGTGGCGCGCCCGTGGCGGCGTGCACCTCCCGCGCGACCCCGTAGACCCCGAGGCAGTCCGGGCGGTTGGGCGTTATCTCGAGCTCGAGCACGTCGGTGGCGATGGGCAGCACGCTCGCGAGCGGCGTGCCCGGCACGATCTCCTCGGAGAGCACCATGATCCCATCGTGGCCTGTGCCGATCGCCAGCTCGTCCTCGGCCAGGATCATCCCGTTGGACTTCACCCCTCGCAGCTTCGCGGCCTTGAGGCGCGTGCCGTCGGGCATCACCGCGCCGGGCTGCGCGACGGCGACGGTTTGTCCGGCGGCAACGTTGGGCGCGCCGCAGACGATCTCCGCGATGTCACCTTTGCCGGTCGCGACGCGGCACACCGTAAGCCGGTCGGCGTCAGGGTGAGGCTCGGCCTCGAGCACCTGCCCGACGACGAAGTGCTCGAGGCCGCTGACCCCGTGAGTGAGCACGCGGTCGACCTCGGTGCCCGTCATGGCCAGGCGATGCGCGAGCGCGTGGGCGTCGAGGTCGGGCCGGCAGAAGTCGTGGAGCCAAAGCAGAGGAAGGCGCATCTATCCGAACTGCTCCAGGAAGCGCACGTCGTTCTCGAGGAAGATCCGCAGGTCGGGCACGCCGTGCTTGAGCATCGCGATGCGCTCGACCCCTAGGCCGAAGGCGAACCCCTGCACCCTGTCCGGGTCGTAACCGCTCTCGCGCACATAGGCGAACACGTTGGGATCGACCATGCCCGCCCCGAGGATCTCGATCCAGTTCGTCCCTTTGCACAGCGGGCACCGCGAGCCGTCGCGCAGCAGGCCCTTCTTGCAGTTGAAGCAGGAGACGTCCACCTCGACACTCGGCTCGGTGAACGGGAAGAAGTGCGGGCGCAGGCGCACCTCGCGCTGATCGCCGAAGATCGCGCGCGCGAACGTCAGGAGAGTGCCCTTGAGATCAGCAAGGGTGATGTCCTCGTCGACCGCCAAGCCCTCGATCTGGTGGAACTGCGGCGTGTGGGTGGCGTCGGAGTCGCGCCGGTAGACGCGACCGGGAACGATGATGAAGATCGGCGGTGGCTGGGCCTCCATCGCGCGCACCTGCATCGGGGAGGTGTGCGTGCGCAGGACGACCTGACCACTCGGCTCCGCCGAGCGGTGCCCATCGGCGACGTAGAACGTGTCGCTTCTCGCCCGTGCGGGATGCGTGGGAGCGTGATTGAGCGCGTCGAAGTTGTAGTGGACCAGCTCGACCTCGGGGCCCTCGGCCACATCAAAGCCGAGGCCGACAAAGACGTCCTCGATCTCCTGCCGCGTCGAGGTGACCAGATGCAGCCGCCCGACGGGCCACGCGGGATCGCCAGGCAGCGTCACGTCGACGCGGTCGCGGGCCAGACGCTCGTCGAGCTCGGAGCCCGAGAGCGCGGAGCTGCGCTCCTCGATCAGCGCCTCGAGCTCGCGCCGCGCGAGGTTCGCGGCCCTGCCGACCGCCCCCCGTTCCTCGGCCGGCAACTCGGCCACGCCGCGCAGCAGCTGAGGCAACTCGGCCTTGCGGCCGAGGTAGCGCAGGCGCGCCTCCTCGAGCGCGCCGGAGCCGGCCGCGGCGCCGATGGCGGCCTCGCCCTCGCGCCGGAGCTCCTCGATGCGATCGAGCACGGCGGCCATCCTATGAGCTCCCCTGGTCGCCGCTGGTGGTCCCTTTGGGGTGGTTTCCGTAACGGGCAGATGCATCTGTCCGTTCCCGCGACTGCCTAGGAGCGACCTCGTACAGCGCGACCGTCGCCGCCATCGCAGCGTTCAGCGACTCGGAGGCGATCGGGATGTGGGCAGTCCAGTCGCACGCGGCGATCGCGTCGTCGGTGAGGCCCTCGCGCTCCGCGCCCACGACGAGGGTGGCCGCCTTGAGCGGGCCCGTCAGGACTTCGCCGGCGCCGGCGACAAGCGCGATCTTCTCGCCGGGTAGGTCGCCGACCTCTTCGATCCGGGCGACGGAGACCTCGAAGATCGCCCCCATGCTCGCCCGCACGGCCTTGGGGCTGAACGGGTCAGCGCAGTCTGGCCCCAGGGCAACACTCGCGGCGCCAAACGCCAGCGCCGAGCGCAGCACGGCGCCGACATTGCCGGGATCGCCCACTCCCATGAGACAGACGCAGAGAGGTCCAACCGGGGCGGGGTCCCACCGCTGCTCGTACACGGCGAGCGCACGCGTGCCGGAGCCGAGCGACGAGACGCTGGCGAGGACCTCGGCCTCGACCTCGGTGCCCGGCAATCCGCTGCCGTGAGCGCGGTAGCGCTCGAGGGCGGTCCAGCCTGCTGCGTCGGCCGCGGCGAGCAGGTCCTCTCCCTCCGCGACGAAGCGGCTGGTCAGCGCGCGCTCGCGGGTGCGTTGGAGCTTGCGTAGGGCCTTCAGGCTCGAATTGTGGGGAGAAGTGATCAAGTGAACAGTGGACAGTCGACAGTGGACAGCAACAAAAAAAGGGCGCCGTCTCCTCGAAGGAGCGGCGCCCGTTTGGCGGCTTATGCGTCGGTTGCGGGTCAGGCAGCCGACGCGGCCGCTCGGGCACCGCCTTCGGCCTCCTGGCGAAGGTGGTCGGTGGCGCGGTCGGCAAATCGGCGGAACGTCTCGGCGTCGCGGACGGCGATGTCCGCGAGGATCTTACGATCGAGCTCGACCCCGGCGAGCGACAGGCCGTGCATGAACTGGGAGTAGCTCATGCCGTTCTGCCGGGCGGCAGCGTTGATGCGGGTGATCCACAGGCGGCGGAAGTCGCGCTTGCGGTTGCGCCGGTCGCGGTAGCGGTAGGCGTCGGCCTTGAGCAGCGCCTCTTTGGCGCGCTTGTAGTTCGAGTTGGCCTCGCCGCGGAAGCCCTTCGTCATCTCGAGGGTCGAACGGCGCTTCTTGCGCGCGTGGACCGAGCGCTTGACGCGGGTCATCGGTGCTTCGGTCCCACGAGCCGCTTGATGCGCGGCGCGTCGACGTCGGCGATCACAGCGGGAGCGCCGAGACGCCGCTTGCGCTTGGGCGACTTCTTCTCGAGGATGTGGCTCGAGAACGCGCTGCGCCCACGGACCTTGCCCTTGGCGGTCACCTTGAAGCGCTTCTTCGCGCCGGAATGGGTCTTCATCTTGGGCATGACAGCGCCCAAGTAAAGCAAACGACTTCTTCTACGCGGCGGGCTCGGGCTCGGCCGGCTTGGGGGCCGCCTTGGTCGCGCGCTTCTTCGGCTTGGCGGCTGCCTTCGTGGCCTTCGCGGCGGGCTTCGGGGTCTTCTTTGCCACGGGCTCGGCGGCAGGCTCTTCGGCGACGGGCTCAGGCTCGGGCTCGGGCGCTACGGGCTCAGCCGTTACCTCGGGCACCTCGGCTTCTGGCTCCGCAGTCACCTCCGGGATCTCTCCTTCGGGCTCGGCGGTGACCTCCGGGACCTCGGCCGGAACCTCCTCCGCCACCGCCTCCGGCGCCTCGGCGGCGTCGCCTTCGGTCTCAGGCGGCTTGTCGAGCGCGTCGGCGAGAACGGCCTTGGACGGGCCGAGCATCATCGTCATGTTGCGTCCGTCTTGAAGCGGGCGCTGCTCGACGATCGCGAGCTCCGCGAGCTCCTCAGCCAGGCGCTCGAGCAGCATCGTCCCGCGCTCGGGGTGGGTCACCTCGCGCCCGCGGAACATGATCGTGACCTTCACCTTGTCCTTGTGCTTCAAGAACCGGGTGACATGGCCCTTCTTGGTGTCGTAATCGGCCTGCGCGATCTTCGGACGGAACTTGATCTCGCGGATCGTGATCTGCTGCTGGTGCTTCTTGGCCGCCTTGACCTTCTGGGCCTGCTCGTACTTGTACTTCGAGTAGTCGAGCACGCGGCAGACTGGCGGCCGGGCCTCAGGCGCGACCTCCACGAGGTCCAGGTCACGCTCTTGCGCGTAGGCCAGCGCGTCGGGCGTCTTCATGACGCCGATCTGGTTGCCGTCGTCGCCGACCAGGCGAACTTCGGGCACGCGAATACGGTCGTTGATCCGGGTCAGGTCCCGCTCGGGGGGACGCCGATCGAACTTGCGCGAGCCCGGCAATTACTTGTGGTCGCCGTGCGTCAAGCGGGGAAGGCCGGCGAACGGCTGAAAAAGCTAGTGATCAACGCGGCAAAGTATAGCGGCGGGGTGGGCGTCACGGGCGGGCGGTAAGAGCCTCTTGGCGCACGCGCGCGACAAACGCCTCGACGCTGCTCGCCCCGGCATCGCCCTCGCGGTGTTCGCGCACGCCGATCTCGCGCGCCTCGACCTCCCGATCACCCACCACGAGCAGGAACGGGATCTTCCGCAGCTCGGCGTCGCGGATCTTGCGCCCGAGCGACTCGGCGCGCTCGTCGAGCTCGGTCCGCACCCCATCCGCGCGTAGCTGCGCGAGCACCTCCGCCCCGTAGGGCGCGTGACGATCGGCGATCGGCAGGACGATCGCCTGCACCGGAGTGAGCCACAGCGGGAACTCGCCGCCGAAGTGCTCGGTGATGATCCCGATGAAGCGCTCATAGGAGCCGAACAGCGCGCGGTGGATCATCACCGGCTGGTGCTCGGAGTTGTCGGCACCCGTGTAGGTGAGGCCGAAGCGCTCGGGCATCGAGTAGTCGAGCTGCACCGTCCCGAGCTGCCACGAGCGCCCGAGCGAGTCGGTCATGTGGAAGTCGATCTTCGGCCCGTAGAAGGCGCCGTCGCCCGGATTGAGGTCGTAGGCGAGGCCGCGCGCGTCGAGCGCGCCCTGCAACGCCGCCTCGGCCCGATCCCACATCGCGTCGTCGCCGATGCGCTGCTCGGGCCGTGTCGAGAGCTCGAGCCTCACCTCGACACCGAAGATCGCGTAGGTGGAGAAGGCGAACTCGAGGGCCGCGACCACCTCGTCCTGCACCTGCTCTTCGGTGCAGAAGATGTGGGCGTCGTCCTGGGCGAAGTGGCGCACGCGCAGCAGTCCGTGCAGCGTTCCGCTCGGCTCGTTGCGATGCAGCAGGCCCGGCTCGGAGTAGCGCACGGGCAGGTCGCGGTAGGAGTGGTGCTGGGAGGCGAAGAGGTGCGCGTGCCCAGGACAGTTCATGGGCTTGAGGCCGAACTCCCGCGACTCGGTCTCGGTCACGAACATGTTCTCGCGGTACTTGCCCCAGTGGCCCGAGGTCTTCCACAGCTCGGAGTCGTAGAGCTGCGGGGTCTTCACTTCGGAGTAGCCCCGCTCGCGACCCATCTCCCGCGAGAGCGCGACGAGCGCGTTGAACATCTCGGTGCCGGCGGGCAGCCAGAACGCGGCGCCCGGTGAGACCTCGGAGAAGGTGAAGAGCCCGAGCTCGCGGCCGAGCTTGCGGTGGTCGCGCGCGCGGGCCTGCTCGAGGCGCTCGAGGTGGGCTTCGAGATCCTCCTTGGAGAGGAAGGCCGTCCCGTACACGCGCGTGAGCATCGGACGGTTGGAGTCGCCGCGCCAGTAGGCGCCCGCGACGGACTGCAGCTTGAACGCCTTGATGCGCTTTGTGCCCGGCCCGTGCGGCCCGCGGCAGAGGTCGGTAAACGGTCCGTTCGTATAGAGCGAGACGGTGTCGACGCCCTGGTTGCGCACCAGGTCCTCGATCAGCTCGACCTTGTAGCTCTGCTCCTTACCGCGGAAGCGTTCGAGCGCCTCGCCGATGGTCACGTCGTCGCGCGCGAAGTGCTCGTCCGCGCGCACGTGCTCGCGCATCTTCTCCTCGATTGCCGGCAGGTCGGCGTCGGACAGCGTCGTGCCCTCGGGGAAGTCGAAGTCGTAGTAGAAGCCCTGATCGATCGGGGGCCCGATCGAGATCTTCACCCCCGGGTAGAGCTCCATGACCGCGGCGGCGAGCACGTGCGCGCAGTCATGGCGCACCAGCTCGAGCGCCTCGTCGCTCGTGGGAGTGACGATGCCGATCTCGGCGCCGTCAGGAAGCGGCGCCGTGAGATCGCGCACCTCCTCCCCCACCTTGATCGCGAGCGCCGCACGAGCGAGCCCGGCGCCGATGGCGGCCGCGGCGTCGGCGCCCGTGGCCCCGTCGGGGAGCTCGAGCTGCTTCCCGTCGGGAAGGGTCACGTGCATGGGCCGCAT